>NZ_VWNA01000001.1:3832500-4137067 GCF_009600605.1 Segnochrobactrum spirostomi
GCCGGACACCTGCTTGCCGGCACCGTGGATGCGATCCTTATCCATGTCTCGTCTCCCTCATGTGGTTCGAGATGTCTGGAAAACGCGCGGGCCACGGACCGGTTCCCGAACGCTCGAGCGCAACGCCCCGCGACAACCCTCCGCTTGACCGATCGGCATCGGCGAGAGATTGAACGAAGCATGAACTTCGTCGATTCACCTCCGCGCGCCGAGGACGCGATCAGCCCCGTGACCGTCGCCGGCACGAGGCTCTCGCTGCATGCGTCGGGCGCGCTGTGGATCGCGGCGGAGCGGCTCCTCGTCGTCGCCGACCTCCATCTCGAGAAGGGCTCCTCCTTCGCCCGCACGGGGCAATTCCTGCCGCCCTACGACACGGCGACGACGCTCGCGCGCCTCGAAGGGGTCGTCGGCGCGCTCGATCCCGCCGCCGTGGTGGCGCTCGGCGATTCCTTTCACGACCGCGACGGGCCCGCGCGCCTAGGCGACGATGATCGACGGCGTCTCGCGCGGCTGATGGTGGGACGCGACTGGATCTGGGTGACCGGGAACCACGATCCGGTTCTGCCGCCGACGCTCGGCGGCGACGTGGCGTCCGAACTGGGCGTGAGCGGGCTCACGCTGCGCCACGAGCCGTCGGCGGGACCCGCACCGGGCGAGGTCGCCGGTCATCTCCATCCGGTGGCGCGCGTGGTGGGGCGCGGCCGCTCGCTGCGCCGCCGTTGCTTCGCCGGGGACGGGGAGCGGCTCGTTCTGCCGGCTTTCGGCGCGCTCGCGGGCGGGCTCAACGTGCTCGACGCCGCCTTCGCGCCGATCCTGCCGCGCGGCCGGCTCAGGGCGCATCTGATCGGCGAAGGGCGGCTCTACGCCTTCGCCGGGCCGGCTCTGCTGCCCGGCTGAGGCGTCTCAATCGCGGCGGAACACCACGCCGCCGATCCAGCCGATGCCGACCGCCATCGCGACCACCGCGAGGCCATAGAGGAACGGCCGGCCGACGGCGAAATCGTGCACTGCGGCCTCGAAGCCCTCCTTGCGGACCGTCAGGTCGAGCAGCGTGCGCGCGGCGAGCACCCGGTCCGAAAAGACGAAGACCTCCACGCGATAATCCCCGTTTGGCACCTTCTTCGGCAGCGGAACGGTGGCGCGGAAGAAGGTCGGCGTCAGCATCACGACGCTGCCGCTGCGTTCGGCGAAGAGGCCGTCGTGTTCGCGAAGACGGATCAGCGCGTCTCGAAAGCCCCCGTCGTCGCCGGTCGCCGTGGCCGCTCCGAAACTCGCGCGCGCCGCTCCGATGCCGTAGGCGTCCAGCGTCGCGGGCGCGGCGGCGTCGGCGAGGGGGCGGTTGGAATCGAGCGCATAGAAGGACGGCACGAGCGGGTATTCCCGCGAGGCGCCGCCGATCCACAGCCCGGCGACGCGCTCCTTGCGCCGCGCCGCGACGTGCTCGGGCGGGCCGCGCACAACGACGACCACGTCGTAAGGGGGGCCGTGGTCGAGCCCGCCGCCCTCGGCGCTGATGACGCCGAAGACGACGATGTCGGCGCCCGAGAAGTTCGATTGGATCTTGATCTTCGGCGAGGACACCGAGGCGACCACCGTCTCGGCCCACGCCGCGCCGGGGGCGGCGGCGAGCGCAGCCGCCACGAGGCCGAGGGCGGCGGCGCGCCGCGCGAAGGCGCCGATCCCGCTCACATCCGCGCTCCCCATTCGAGCACCGAGAGCTGGTAGAGATCAACCGGGTGAACGATGAGTTCGTAGCCGAAGCGCAGGGCGACCGCGAGAACGAGGAGCCCGAGCAGCGCCCGCAGATGCTCGCCGCGCATGCGCAGGCCCATCTGCGCGCCGAACTGGGCGCCGATTACGCCACCCACCATCATCAGGAGGGCGAGGAGGCCGTCGACCGAGACCGAGGTCACCGAGTGGAGCAGGGTCGCGATGATCATGGTGCCGAGCGTCTGGACGAGCGAGGTCCCGATCACGATCGAGGTCGGCACGCGCAGCAGATAGATCAGCGCCGGCACCAGGATGAAGCCGCCGCCGACACCGAGCAGCGCGCCGATGAAGCCGATACCGGCGCCGATCCCGATCACCGGAATGACGCTGACATAGAGCCTTGAGGTGCGGAACCGCATCTTGAGCGGCATCCGATGAATCCAGTTGTGGCTGCGGCGGTGGACCGGCAGGCCGCCCTCCCGGCGCGCGCGCAACAGCGAGCGCAGCGATTCGAACAGCATCAGTCCGCCGACGGTGCCGAGCAACGCCATGTAGGAGACCGAGATCACCACATCGAGGCGGCCGGCACGGCTCAACAGCGCGAAGCACCAGGTGCCGGCCGAGGCCCCGGCGATGCCGGAGACGAGGAGAAGCCCGGACAGTCTGAGATCGATCGAGCGGCGGCGCCAATAGGTGAGGGCGCCCGACGCGGACGACGCGATCATCTGCGGGGTGACCGTTGCCACCGCGACCGAGGTGGGCACGCCGGAAAAGATGAGGAGCGGCGTCAGCAGGAAGCCGCCGCCGATACCGAACAGCCCGGAGATGAAACCGACCGCCGCCCCCATGCCGACGATCATCAGCACGTTGATCGGCATCTCGGCGATCGGGAGATAGATTTCCACGGGAGGAAGCTCTCGCAGGGGCCGCCTGCGCGGCACGCAGGGAGCGCCATAGAAGACGCCGGAATCCGGAGCGTCAACCGCCGGTCGTCGTTCCTCGGCGACACGGCCCTCGACGACCCGGTGGCCACCTTTGCGCGCCACCGCATCTTGGGTTAGGAGAAGCGCGTCCGATCCGCGGCCTCCCGCGGGCCGCCCGCCCTTCCGGTTCTTCCCGACCAGCCGCCGCTCAGGCGCTCATTCCGGAGACAAGCATGACCGCTATCGTCGATATCATCGGCCGCCAGATCCTGGACAGCCGCGGCAACCCGACCGTCGAGGTCGATGTCGTTCTGGAAGACGGTTCGTTCGGCCGCGCTGCGGTGCCGTCGGGCGCTTCGACCGGCGCCCACGAGGCTGTCGAGCTGCGCGACGGCGGCAAGCCCTATCTCGGCAAGGGCGTCGAGAAGGCGGTCGAGGCCGTCAACGGCGAGATCTTCGACGCGGTCGGTGGCCGCGACGCGGAAGACCAGATCGCGCTCGACAACCTGCTGATCGAGCTCGACGGTACGCCCAACAAGAGCCGGCTCGGCGCCAACGCCATCCTCGGCGTCTCGCTGGCCGCCGCCAAGGCCGCCGCGGAAGCCTGCGGCCTGCCGCTCTACCGCTATGTCGGCGGCGCGTTCGCCCACACCCTGCCGGTGCCGATGATGAACATCATCAATGGCGGCGTGCATGCCGACAATCCGATCGACTTCCAGGAATTCATGATCCTGCCGGTCGGCGCCGAGACCTTCGCCGAGGCGCTGCGCGCCGGCTCGGAAATCTTCCACACGCTGAAGAAGTCGCTCAAGGACGCCGGCCACAACACCAATGTCGGCGACGAGGGCGGCTTCGCCCCGAACCTGCCGTCGGCCACCGCCGCGCTCGACTTCATCGTCCAGGCGATCGAGAAGGCCGGCTACAAGCCGGGCGAGAACGTCTTCATCGGCCTCGACTGCGCCTCGACCGAGTTCTTCAAGGACGGCCGTTACGATCTCGCCGGCGAAGGCCGCGTGCTCGATCCGGCCGGCATGGTCGATTATCTCGCCGACCTCGCCGGCCGCTACCCGATCATCACGATCGAGGACGGCATGGCGGAAGACGACTGGGCGGGCTGGAAGCTCCTCACCGACCGTCTCGGCTCGAAGCTGCAGCTCGTCGGCGACGATCTGTTCGTCACCAACACCAAGCGCCTCCAGGACGGTATCTCCCAGGGCGTCGGCAACGCGATCCTCGTGAAGGTCAACCAGATCGGCACGCTGACCGAGACGCTCGACGCCGTCGAGACCGCCCACAAGGCGGCCTATCGCGCGGTGATGTCGCATCGCTCGGGCGAGACCGAGGATTCGACCATCGCCGACCTGGCGGTCGCGACCAATTGCGGGCAGATCAAGACCGGCTCGCTCGCTCGCGCCGACCGCACCGCGAAGTACAACCAGCTCCTGCGCATCGAGCAGGAACTCGGTCCCCAGGCCCGCTACGCCGGCCGCAGCGCCTTCGCGACCTTCTCCAAGTGAGGAAGGCCCGGCGCGGCCCGCGATGGCCGCGCCGACCGCCTTTACGTTCCGCGAAGGAAGGCCGGGAGAGGTTTCCCGGCCAGGCGTCCTGCGGTCAACCGCTGCGCTTCGCTCTGGTTCCTGCACGCGGGCCTTGTTAAAAAGGCGGGCAGGGGGTGCTGCCATGCTTGTTGCCCGCGTGTCGAAGACCGCGCTCGTTGCCGCCATCGCGCTCTACGTGACGCTCGTCGCGGTCGGCAACGTCGTCGACTACGGCACGAACTACGCTTTCGTGCAGCACGTCCTGATGATGGATACGATTTTCCAAACGTCCCAGATTGCGGGACGCTCCATCAACGTGCCGCTCGTCCACCGCATCGCTTATGGCCTCATCATCGCCCTCGAATGGGCGGTCGCCATCATCTGTTGGGTCGGTGCGGTGGTCATGGCGCTCCGGTTGCGCCGGCCGGCCGTCGTCTTTCAGCGTGCCAAGGCGTGGGCGATCGCGGGGCTCACTCTCGGCGTGATCCTCTGGGCCGTCGGCTTCCTGGCCATCGGCGGCGAATGGTTCGGAATGTGGATGTCGTCGGTTTGGAACGGCGTGCAGCCTGCGTTCCGCATCGCCCTCTTGATCCTTGCAGTCCTCATCTACGTCTCGCTCCCAGAGCCTGAGATCGGCTGAGTTTGCGATCAAGCTATTGATTTTTTTTGATAAAGTGAAGTTCTCCCGATCAGTTTGGGACAAGCGCCGAGCGGTATGATCGCTCATCCTCACAGAGGTACGGCGGATCAGAATGAATATATTTGGCAGGAAGAACGCCCAGCTCGCGTTCGACGCGCTCGATCGCTCTTTTGCGATTATTGAGTTCGAGACGGACGGAAGGATCACGGCGGCCAACAAGAATTTCCTCGATCTCATGGGCTACCGGCTCGACGAGGTCGTCGGCCATCCGCACAGCTTGTTCGTGCCGGACGCGCTCAAGGTGAGCGACGATTATCGCCGGTTCTGGGACGACCTTCGCTCCGGGCAGTTCAAGTCGGCGGAGTTCCTGCGGATCGCCAAGGGCGGTAAGGAAGTCTGGATTCAGGGGACCTACAATCCGATCCTCGACGGCGGCAAGGTCATCAAGGTGATGAAGTTCGCCTCCGACATCACCGCGCAGAAGCTCCGGGCGGCGGATTTCGAGGGGCAGATCGCGGCGATCTCGAAATCCCAGGCTGTGATCCACTTCACGCTCGACGGGCAGGTTCTCGACGCCAACGACAACTTCCTGAATGCCCTCGGCTACCGGCTCGACGAGATCGTCGGCAAGCATCACAGCATGTTCGTCGATCCCGCGGAGGCGAGGACGCCGGACTACGCTCGCTTCTGGGAGCGGCTCGGCGCGGGTGAGTATCAATCCGCCGTCTACAAGCGGATCGGCAAGGGCGGGCGCGAGGTCTGGATCCAGGCCTCCTACAATCCGATCCTGGACCTTTACGGTCGCCCGTTGAAGGTCGTGAAGTTCGCGACCGACATCACCGAGGAGGTCCACAAGCAGTTGCGGCGGGAGACGATCCAGAAGGCGATCGGCGCCGACCTCGAGCGCATCTCGGACGAGATCTCGGATGCGAACCAGCAGGCGGCCAGCGCCGCGAGCGCCGGCTCCCAGACCTCCTCGAACGTCCAGGCGGTCGCGGCCGGAGCCGAGGAACTCGCGGCTTCCGTCGACGAGATCAGCCGGCAGGTCACCAGCGCGTTGAAGATTTCCAACGAGGCGGTCGGAGAAGGCGAACGCAGCAACGCGATCGTCGGGGGCTTGGCCGAGTCGGCTCAGCGTATCGGCGCGATCGTCGCCCTCATCAACGACATCGCGGCCCAGACCAATCTGCTCGCCCTCAACGCGACGATCGAGGCGGCGCGCGCCGGCGAGGCCGGTCGCGGCTTCTCCGTGGTCGCCGCCGAGGTCAAGGATCTCGCCAGCCAGACTGCGAAGGCGACCCAGGAAATCAGCGCCCAGATTGCGGCGGTCCAGGGCCGCACCGAAGAGGCGGTCGGCGCCTTGCGCTCGGTCGGCCAGCGCATCAACGACATCAACGCCATTTCGACGAGCATCGCCTCGGCGGTCGAGGAGCAGGCGGTCGTCGCCCGCGACATGTCGGCCAACATGCAGACGGCGGCGCAGGGCGTCGAGACCATCATGCAGAACATGAGCGCGATCGCGGGCTCGACCAAGCAGGTCGATCAGGCCACGCGTCAGGTGCGCGAGCGGTCGCTCGAAATCGCCTGACGTTTCGCGCGGCGGTGCCGCAACCAGCGGGCGCCGACGTCGTCGGGTGCCCGCCTTTGTGTGAATCCCTCTGAGAAGGCAGAGCTTTCGCGCCTCCCCTCAAGGACGGACGTGAGGCGGCGAGATGACTCCGCCGTTTCGCTCGGCTAGGCTCCGCCTCGCGCCGACGGCGTTCGACGCGGGTCTCCGGCGGTCGCGAAGCGGGTGGGCGCCCGCGCGGCGACGGGCTCGGCTTTCATGGGGATTTCTGAAACGATGCGATTGGGTCACTTGGCCATCGCCGCGGGGCTCGCGGCAGGGTTCGGCTTGACGGTCTGCGGCACCGGCGCGCTCGCCGCCGACGCGACCGCCACTCAGCCGGTGATGGGGTCGGCGCCCGAACCGATGCCGACGGGGTGGACGCTCAAGGGCGTCGTGGTCCTCAGCCGCCACGGCATGCGCGGTCCGACCTATGCCGTCGATTGCGATCAGGCCGGGGGTAACCCCAACGGATGCCTCGATGCGGTGGGGCAGCTGCCGTGGCCGACCCTCGGCGTGGTGGCCGGCCATCTGCTGCCGGAAGGCTACGACCGGGTGCGTTCGATGGGCCGCTACTACCGGCTGCGCTATGCCGAGGACGGCGTCCTGCCGAAGACAGGCTGCCCGGTGCCCAAGAGCGTCTACTTCATCGCCGACACGGACGAGCGCGTCGTCATGACGGCCGGCGCCGTGATGGACGGCATGTTCCCGGGCTGCGACATCGACAATCTGGTGGTTCAAGGGGATATCTATCGCGGGCCGTCCTGCGGCTATTCCAAGGAGAAGTCTGCGAAATCGGCGCAGGATTTCGCCGGCGGCTCGTGGGAGAAGGCGGCCAAGGGCGACCTCGCCGGGCCGATCGCGGCGCTCGACAAGGTCGTCGGCCCGCTGAAGCCGGAGGTCTGCACCGCGCTCGGCCTGAAGTCGCCGTGCTCATCGGCCGACATTCCGACGACCGATTCCAAGCCGGGGGTGATCAACTTCCTGAGCCAGCCGGCCGAACAGCTCATCATGCAATACGGGTCGGGCCTGCCGATCTCGGAGGTCGGCTGGGGCCGCGTCGCCGAGGCCACCGGCATGTCTACGTCCGAGGGCATCGGCTACATCAACAAGATCCACGCCTTCAACGATTGGGTCCTGAACTCCTCGCCCTACGACGCCGCGCGCAAGGGGTCGCAGGTGCTCGACGTCGTGGAGCGCAACGTGCGCGACGTTGTCGAGGGCAAGGGCGCGCAGTTCCGCTTCCTGTCGAGCCACGACAATTACATCCTGCATGTCGGCGGGCTGCTCGGCCTGACCTGGAAGCTCCCGAGCTATGCCGAGCATCAAGTGCCGCTCGCCGGATCGATCGCGTTCGAGGTCTGGCAGCCGCCCGCGGGCGAGCCCGTCGTCCGCCTCGTCTATGCGGCGCAGAGCATCGACCAGATCCGCGACAACCCGGATCTGACGCCGCAATCCCCGCCGGGCCTTCAGGTCCTGCCGGTGAAGGATTGCAAGCCCGGCCCGTCGGGGAGCTGCGCCTGGCCGGCGTTCAAAAAAATCGCCGACCACGCCATCATCAAGGCCTGCGTCCGCAGGTCCTGACGGTTACCGTGCGGGCGTCCGGACGGCCGCCGGCGCGGGAATCATCCCGCTAAACGAAGGCCCCCCAAGCGACCTCGATCGGTCGCCGCGGGGCCTTTTCGTTTGCGCTGCGAGGGCGCTCAGGCGGGCAGGGTCTAAGCGGGCCCGATCAGGTTCGCGATGTGGCGCACCGCGTCGCCGAGGCCGTCTTCGCCGGCGATGCGCGCGGCGAGCGAATGGGCGGCAGTGGCATAGGACGGCGTGCCGACGAGCTCCGCCAGCCGTGCCTCGAGCTTGCGCTGGGAGAGCTCGATGACAGGCAGCGGCGCGGGTCCGACGCCGAGTTCGTGCACCCGGCGGCCCCACCAATATTGGTCGAAGGCGAACGGCACTGTGAGGGTCGGCTTGCCGGAGCGCAGGCCGGCCGCCGTGGTGCCGGCGCCGCCGTGGTGGACGACGGCCCGCATCATCGGGAAGAGAATGGGATGCGGGGCGTCGCGGATCGGGAAAATGGTCCCGCCGAAACTCTCCAGGATCGCGCTGTCGAGCGCGCCCCATCCGGTCGCGACGACGGCGCGCAGGCCGAGCGACCGCAGCGCCTTGCCGAAAGCCCGAGTGACTTCAGGCCGGCGTACCGCCGGCATGCTGCCGAAGCCCGCATAGATCGGCGTCTCTCCGGCATCGAGGAAGCGGCGGAAATCGTCGGGCGGCGTCCAGGCCTGGCGTGGTTCCAGGAACCAATAGCCGGTCTGGTGGCAATATGGCGGCTGGTCTTCGGGCTCGGGCGCGACGGCCGTCGAGAAGGCATGCAGGATCGGGAACGGCCGGCCTTCGAGCGCGTGCGCCGGGGACAGGCGCGCCGGTGGCGGGAGGTCGAAGAACTCCCGGCGCAGCTCGCCGATCTCCTTGTGCAGCATCCAGCGCTGCATCCGGTAGAGCTGGAACGAGGCGCGGTTGAGCGGCCCGCCGAGGGTGCGCGACGGCACGATGGTGATCGGATGCTTCGCCGTCGGCGCGGTCGGCTGGAGGGCGGCCACGATGGTCGGGATGCCGAACCCTTCCGCGATGTCGGGCAGCGTGTGGATGACTGGGTGGGCGATCACCGCATCGGCGTCGCGCGCCGCATCCAGGCTGTCGCGCAGGGTGCTCTCGAGCACGCGCCGGGTCACCTTGAGGCCCTTGAGGGTGCTGCGCGGGGCTTCGAGGCTGCCCCGCAGGCTCATCACCAGCGAGGAGACCTCCGGCCGGTCCAGGAAGCGGCGCACGCTCTCGCCGCATCGGACGAAGGGGAGGCCGTAGCTTTCGACATAATCCTCATGGTCGACCGGCGCGCCGAGACGCACGGAATAGCCGCGCTGCTGCAGGGCGACGCCGAGCGCCACGAAGGGATCGACGTCCCCGCGGGTGCCTTGGGTGAGAAGGAGAATGCGCTTGGCCATGGCTGCGCCGAATCAATACGAGAAACGCTCAGGACCGTATGTCGACCGATGCAGCCGAACTTTAAGAAGCGACGATGGCATCAGCATCTCGCCGGGAGAGAAATGCGGCACCTGTGACTTCGTTGCATCAATCGCGCCGAATCCCATTATGACAATCCGTCAAAACAATTAAGAAGGCTCAAAGCCTTCCATCGCTTGAGGAACGCGGGAAAACGGCCTTGAGATCGTAGAAGACGCAAGGGGTGCGTCCGAAGACAGCGATGGCGTCCGCGCCGAGCGTCCGGAAGCGGTCGTGCGCGACCGCGAGGACGATGCCGTCGTAGGTGCCGGGCGCCGGCTCCGGCACCAGGCTCAGGCCGTATTCATGCGCCGCCGCGGCCGCGTCCACCCACGGGTCGTGCACGTCGACCGCGACGCCGAAGGCGCGCAGCTCCGACACGATGTCGATCACCCGAGTGTTGCGCAGATCGGGACAATTTTCCTTGAAGGCGAGGCCGAGCACGAGGACCCGCGCGTCGTGGACGGCGATCCTCTTGCCGATCATCGCCTTGATGACCTCGCCCGCGACGTAGCGGCCCATGCCGTCGTTGATGCGCCGGCCGGCCAGGATCACCTCCGGGTGATAACCGACTGCCTGGGCCTTGTGGGTGAGGTAATAGGGATCGACGCCGATGCAGTGGCCGCCGACCAAGCCGGGGCGGAAGGGAAGAAAATTCCACTTCGTGCCGGCGGCCTCGAGCACCTCGGCGGTGTCGAGGCCGAGACGGCGGAAGATGATGGCGAGTTCGTTGACGAGGGCGATGTTGAGATCGCGCTGGGTGTTCTCGATGACCTTGGCGGCCTCGGCGACGCGGATCGATCCGGCCTTGAAGGTGCCGGCCGGGATGATCGAGGCATAGAGCGCGTCGATGAAATCGGCCGCCTCCGGGGTCGAGCCCGAAGTCACCTTGCGGATCGTCGGCAGGCGGTGAGCCTTGTCGCCGGGATTGATCCGCTCCGGGCTGTAGCCGGCGAAAAAGTCGCGGTTGAAGCGGAGGCCGGACTGCGTCTCGATCACCGGGACGCAATCGTCCTCGGTGGCGCCGGGATAGACGGTCGATTCGAACACGACGACGCCCCCCGCCCGGATCGCCCGGCCGACGGTCGCGCTCGCGGCGATGAGGTGGCCGAGGTCGGGGCGCTTGTGCGCGTCGATCGGGGTCGGAACGGTGACGATGAAGACGTCAAGGCCCGCGAGGTCCCGCTCGTCGGACGTGAAGGTGAGCCGGGCCGCGGCGGCGAACTCCTCGGCTCCGATCTCCTGCGTGCTGTCACGCCCTTGGCCGAGTTCCGCAAGGCGGCGCGGGCTGATGTCGAAGCCGATGGTGCGGTAGCGCTTGCCGAATTCGACTGCGAGCGGCAGCCCGACATAGCCGAGCCCGATGATGCCGATGCGCGTGTCGTCGGAGAGCGTGAAGGTCACAGGATCGCCTCGCCACAGATGGTCCGGCATCCGCTAGCACGAAGCCTTCCCGCGAGGCCACCCCGGCGGCGGACCGCCGGGGCGTCGGTCTGGCGAGCCGATGCGGCTCAGGGCGTCGCGGGGGCCGGCTGGGTGGGCGCGGCGGGTTCCGCACCGGCCGGGGCCCGGGCGCCGGGGCGCGGCGGCATCGGACGGGCGGCGAGCGCCTGGTCGAGCAGCGGCTTCACGGCCGCCACGCATTGCTGCGTGCTGTCCTCCGCGGCGCACTTGATCAGGATGCGGCCGCGCGGCCCGCCGTCGAACAGGAAGGCGGCGCCCTTGCCCATCATCGGCATCATCATCGGCGGATGGCGCCAGCCGCCGGGCCCACGATCTCCCGGGCCACGATCTCCCGGGCCCTTCGGTCCGTGCTGGCCCGGACCCATATCGTCGGCCGGTCCACCCGGCTGGTCTGCGTCGTCTGCCGGGTCGGCCTGCGCAACGAGCATCGGATGATCAGTATTCGCAGGATCTCGGTGTGCAGGATCCGCAGAAATAGACTGAGCGATGGCCGCGCTGCTCAAGATTGTCAGTGCCGCGCCGACGAGGAGAATTTTCTTCATGTGTTCTTCCTTTCGCATGCCCCAACGAGAGAACGCACGAAGGACGGAAAATCCGACGCGAAAACGGATGACAAATTCGTAAGGTTGCGGCGGATGCTGGAGGTATCGAAGGTCCCCGCTGGCGGCTCGTTCCTGGCCACGGTGCGCTTCGCACGCCGAACCCCACCCTGACCGGCTGCGCCGGTCTGTCCCTCCCCCTGGCAGGGGTGAAGCGCGACACTTGATCCTGTAGCGCGGGACACATGAATTTGGACCACGAATCACGGCGCCTCAGCGGCCTCTAAGGGGTGCGTCAGAGCACCCTTATAGCGCACTCACGCACCCGCCGTCATAGCGCCGCCGCCGCGCGAAAAAACGCATCGATGTCGATGCCCGTTGCCGCTCCGATAGCCGCCGCGAGCGGGGTCGCTGCCTCGAACGTGCCCGCCGCCGCGACGAGCATACGGGCTCCGAATTGCTTGTCCGCGGGAAGCGCGGCGATCACGGCCTCGATCGCGGCCGGAATGTCGCCGCGCGCCGCTGCCGCGAGCGCCTCGGCCTCGGTGATGAGGCCGAGGCGAGCCGCCTGCTCGAAGAACTGCCTCCGCGAAATAGCGGGGGGCGGCGGCGCTGCCGGCGCCGCGATCGAAATCCCCGCGTCGGCCGACCCTGCCCACATCGGCACGATCCGCGCGCCGACGATCGCCTCGGCCGTGCAGTCGGTGGCCGCCATCGTCGCCGGGTCGATCGTCGCCACCAGCGTCGCGCCCTCGATGGCACCGCCCGAGATCACCCAGGCACCGGGCAGCGTGACGGCCGGGGTCGCGATGTCCCGCGCGCCCGTCTCCGGATCGGGATCGCCCCACACGGCCGGCGCCGTCACGAGGTCGACGGCGAGCGTCGAGCCCGCCGCCACCTCGTGGAGCGCATCGAGCGCCACCGCGCGCGCCGCATCGTCCTCAAAGCGATAGAGCCACATATCGTCACCATGAGAGGCTGGAGAGGGCGGCGAGTTGCGCCGACGAGAGCGCGCGCCGGAAATAGACGAGGCGGCGCACATAGAAGGCAAAGCTGGCCGACAGCGCGATCGTCGGCGTCGTCGGCGTCGGGGCGACAGCGCCGCTCACGACAGCGGCGGCTGAGCCGTTACAGGAATAGGCGAGACCGGCACCCGCCTGCCAGCGCAGCACGGCCCGCGCCGGCTGCCCCACGGGTACCACGGCGTCACCGCCGCCCACATAAACTCCTCCGGTCGTGATGTCCGCGCGCGCATGCAGCACACCGGCCTGTGACTGAAAGCCGGCCGTCCAGCGATTGTTGTACGTGCCATCAGCGAGGATCGAGATGGTCGCATAATCTGCCTCGACCCTGTTCGGGATCGAGGCTGCCATCAACTCGGCCATCATCGTGCCCCCACCCGGCGCGAACAGGCCCGGCGTGATCAGTGGCACACTCAAGCTGTCCGCCGCCCGCGTCACCGGCGCCGTCGTCGTGGGCAGCCGGGACGTGTCAGAGTGGCCGGCCTCAAGCTGCGCGTCCCAGACCGCGACGGTGTATCCGGCGCAGTTGTAGATCGGATAGATCGTGATCGTGCCGCTCGCGCCCGCCGTCGCGGTGATCGAGACGCGCTGCCAGACACCACGCACCAGCGTCACATTGGCCGTGCTGCGTTGGGCCGCACCCGAAGCACCCGGCACGTCCATGGCAATGTTCGACGTCGTCAGGCTGTCGCCGCCATCGACCAGCATGAGGCGGACCGAAAACCTGTAGGTCACGCCGGCGGTCGCCGCGATGCCGCTCTGCGCCACATAGGCAGCAGAGGCGGCCGACATCCGCAGCAGTCGCGCCGCGCCGCCGTCGGGCGCCGTCGCTGCAACACCAAGCACGCTCGCGTTCGCGCCAATCGTCCACGGCGACATCGAGATGTCGTCCGATTGCAACGCGGCCTTTGTCCGGCTCGGCTCGAAGAGCGCCCCGATCCGCTGGCCGCTCGCGTCGAACTCGTGCCGCGCCACGCCCGCTGCCGCCATCAGCGTGGTGCCGGTCGGCCCGAGATAGGTCGCGATCGACGGGCGCGGAAACGACCCGCCGAGGCTCGCCGCCCAGGCGCCCAGGTCACCCGATACGACCCCGACGTCTCGGCCCCAGTAGGCCCCGCCGACCGGCGACAGGACGAGGTCCGGCTCGCCGCCGGCGACCGTCGCGATCCGCTGCATCTCGCCGGCCATCGCGATCGCCGCCGCCGGACCATTGAGCGTCGAGGCCAGCACCTGCGTGCGGCCCAGCGCAGCGCGGGCAGCCCCGCCGGCGCCGAGCAGCGCCGCCGGATCGAACCGCACGCCGGCTGCCGAGCGGTTGTGCCCGACCACCGCACCGCCCCCGAGCGGGTCCGCGAGCTCATAGCTGTCGAGACGAGCCATGGATCACCACGTCGTCACGGAGAGCGCCTGGAGCTGCGCGTCCGAGAGAGGCGTGCGCCAGTAGGCGAAGCGGCGGAGGTGCGCCGACATCGTCGAGGCGAAGAACAGCGCGATCGGCGTCGGACTGGCAGGTGGTGAGGATCCAATGCCGGTCGGCACCCGACCATTGATCGACCACCTCATCCCGGCGCCCCACGTAGCCGTCATGCGCACCACGGCACCAGCCGCGACGGCAACCTCTTCCGAGCGACCCAACTCGCCGGACGCGCCGAGCGCGATATGCTGAGCGTATAATGATCCGGACTGCCCCCGCAGGCGCGCCAAAGCCCCGGGATTGGCCCATGTGCCCCCGCGCTGAAAGCCCACGTCGAGCACTAGGCTCGAAGCACCTGCGGGAGCTGCGGGGACGCTGGCCTCGACCAGGTACGTACCCGCCATCGTTGAGAACGACGATGGTTCCATCAAGGGGATGGATGCGTAGTCCCCCGCGCGCGTCACCGGCGCCGTGGTCGTAACAATGTTCGACGTCAAGGCCGAACCGACGCCAACCTGAGCGCCCCACACAGCGACTTGATAGCCGCCGTGGTCATAGATCGGGACGATCGTCATCGTCCCGTTGGCCTGCGTCGTCGCAGTCACGCGCACGCGCCGCCACAGCCCTTTGACCAGCGTGACCGGCTCGGCCGTGGCGCGCGATACCGCATTGCCGGCGTCGCGAACGTCCAATGCGATGTGATTGGTGGTGAGCGTATCCCCACCATCGACGAGCATGAGCCAAACGGAGAATGTGTATGTCGTACCCGCGACGCCGGTGATCCCACCCTGCGAAACGAACGCGTTCGCGGAGGCAGACATGACGAGCACCTTGGCGGCGGTTCCGTCCGGTGCGGTCACCGTCGGCCCGGCAATTGAGGCGGCCGGGCCCAGCCCCCACGGCGGCACCGAGATGTCGTTGGAGCGCAGTGCCGAGTTCGTCTCGCTCGCCTCCGTCAACAACCCCTGCCGATCACCCGTCACCGGGTCGCACGCGAACCGCGGCACGCCCGCCGCCGCCGGCAGCATCAGCCCGGACGGCCCGAAATAGGTCGCCGCCGACGTGCGCGTGAATGCCCCGCCCATGCCGGCGCACCACGCCGCGAGGTCGCCCGAAATGCTGCCGACATCCCGCGCCCAATAGGTGCCCGCGAGGGGCGACATCACCATGTCGGGCTCGATGCCGGTCACCGCCGCGAGCCGCCGCTGCTCGGCCGCCATCTGCACGGCGGCGGTGGGCGCCGAAATCGCGGCCGCCGTCGCCGCGAAATTCGACGCCAGCGCCTGCACCGCCGGCCCGGCGCCGAGGAGCCCGGCGACGTCGTAGCGGACCGTCCGGCCGTTGCTGTCGTGCCCGATCGCCGCGCCGCCGCCGCCGGCGTCACCCCACGGCAGCGACAGGAGCCCTCGTCCCGTGCTCATTCGGGCCACCCGGCCGTGATGTCGATCGCCGCGAGCGCCGCCTCGTCGCCGGCCGCGAGCGCAGCATCCTTGAGCGCGCGCGCGGCCTGCCGAAGCGCCGCCGCATAGCCGATCGCGGCCGCCGCGAGGGCGAGGCCGTCTTCGGCCGTCGGCAGTGGGATGCGGCTGTTGTCGACCGCGATCCAGCCGGCCGCATAGCCCTCCGGCCACGCGACGGCGAGCCCAATTGCCGACTGCGCCACCGCCGCCATGGCGGCGAGGCGCGACAGCGAGGCGTCGTCGATCGCGACACGCCGGCCGTCATAGGCCGCGCCCTCGCGGGTCCTCACCGCGAGTTGCCCCTCGATCGCGGCGATCAGATCGGCGCGCTCGTCGTCAAGCGGCCGAGGCGGCGGCATCAGCCGGCCGTCCCGGAGCACCCAGCCGACGCCGGCGTCGTCCTGAATAATCCACCGTCCGCCGCGCGCCGCGGCGCGAGAGGTGTTGCCCCACGTCGCCGCCACGCCGTCGGCCGACAGCACGACGTCGTCGCCGACCACGATGGACGCGATCACGATGCCGTCCCGAGTTTCGTGCAGCACTGTCATGTCGCTCACCACGTCCACTGGTACATGCAGATGCCTTGCTTCCCGGCACCGCTCGCGTAGCTGGAGCCGGTGTTCGAGGGGTCGTAGGCGCCGCCGCCGCCGCTGCCCCATGCGGAGCCCACGATGCCGGCAGGCGATCCGGCTCGACCGCCGCCGCCCCACCAGGATGGCCCGCCATATCCAGAGAGCAGTTGCGCGGCGCACTGACCGTCGCCGCCCCAGCCGCCGGGGATCAGGACGCATTGCGCCGGCACCGTGGCGCCCGAGCTGCCGCCACCCGATCCGCCCGCCGTGCTGGCCGGCGCGGTGCGGAGACCGCCACCGCCGCCGGGCGCCACAGCGAGAGTGCCGAACGATGAGGATCCGCCGCCGTTCCCGGGATTGGCACCCGACACCGCCACCCCGCCCGCGCCGATGGTGATCGAGTAGGTCGCCCCACCAACGATATCGATATGACCGATGATGCTCGCCCCCGCGCCGCCGCCGGCGCCGCCGAGTGTCATCGCCGAGGTGGTGCCCTGACAGCCGCCACCGCTCGCGCCGCCGCCCGTCAGCACGAGGTCCACGCCCGTCGCGTAGCTCGGCGCGACGACGGAGCCGGTAACCGTCACGAATTGCGGGAGATTGAGAGCGCCCGAGAACGACCCCTGATCCGCGATATGACCCGAGGTGCCGTCGATCACGATCCGCGCGGGCACGCCGGCGAGGAGCATGCCGGCCGGAAGATTGGCCGAGCCCCGCCATTTGAGCGGGAGGGCGGCCAGCCCGTTGACCGCGAGCGTCGCCGCACCCGCAGAGTTGCTTGCGGCCGGGATGATCGTCAGCTCGCGCAGCTCTGCGTAGCTCGCCGGTGCGGGCGTCAATGTGGCCGTCAGCGCGTTGCCCGCGCCGCCGCCGGCGACGTAGGACAAGGCCTGCGAGCGCACCGCCCGCAGCAACTGCGTCAGATCGGAGGCGCTTGGTGCCTGTCCCGACCCGGTGATCAGGTTGACGAGTTCGCGGAGAGGATGCTCGATTGCTGCGGCCCGCGGGATCGATCCCTTAACCCCCGCAGACGGATTGCCGTCGACATACCCCGCGTTCGCATCGCCGCCGTCGTTGTACGGGCTGACATATTTCATGCCGCGCTCCCTTTCATGCCGCGGTCCCATAGGAGAATGTGAGATCGGTGTGCGCGGGCTTACGGCGCCGCACGTAGCATTCGAGGTCGGTCGCCGCGTCGAACCGCACCATCGGATCGACGCCGCACTCGCCGCCGTCGCCCCCCGTCCGAAACCAGACGAGCGGCGCGGAGAGCACCGTCATGATCCACGTAAACCGCAGATCCTCGGGGCCGATTTCCCACCGCGGATAGACCGCCACAGCCGCTTCGAGCGGCACCCCGTCCTCGTCCACGATCGTCGCGGCGTCGCTGTCGAGCAGCGGCGCGATCGCGTTGGCGACCGGCACCGACGTGTCGCCGACCGAGGACACCCCGCACTCGAACGGCCGCGGCTCGGTGATGGTGACGTCGTAGCCGAGCGCCTCGGCGAGCCCGATGAAATAGCCGATGTTCGCCCCGCCGCGCGCGGTCCAGCGCTGATGCGCGAGCGTTCGGCGCTGCTGGAGCGAGAGCGTCGTCGGGTCGACGCCGCAGGGGTCGCGGCCGAGCACACGCTCCCAATCATCGATCGTGTCGGTCGCGGTACGCGGATCGATCTCGTCGAGAAAAGCCGCCGCCCGCCGCTCCACCTCGGCGAGGCCGTCGGCCCAGGCGGTCAGCACCGCGGCGATCATGCTGTCGCGGGTCCGTGGCAGCAGCCATCCCGGCGGGAGCAGCGTCAGCGCCTCGTCGAGGATCTCCGCCTCGTCCCGCGGCACATAGGGTTCGGCGGCGCTCACGTCAGAGCGCTCCAGGTGATCGCACCCACGATCGGCAGCTCGGTCGCCGCCGGCGCGATGTCGGCCGCCGGCGTGATGAGGCGGTGCGCATATTCGCCGCTCGCGGCCGAGATCGCCTCGTCGAGCCGCGACAGTCGCATCAGGACACCGATGCGCGCCTCGGTCGCGAAATGCGCCGCGACGGCTCCCGAAACGGCGGCCCGCACCGCCACCTGATCCGGATCGAGGGCCACCGAGATCGGCACCGGCACGAGCGTCGCCGCGACTGGGATCACGTCGGCCGTCACCGGCCGCACGCCATTCTCCGGCCGGACGCCGTCGAGATAGGTGCCGATGGCCGCGAGTTCTGCCGCCGTCGCGGCGCGCGGCGCCGACACGGTCCCCATGGCGACGACGACGCCGACCCGGCCGCGTCCGGCATAATTCTCGATGGCGGTGACGTGGGAGATCGCGAAATTGTTGCCCACCCATGCCCGGTAGTCGGCGAGATTGCCGCCATGCGCGGGCTCGCGAATTTCGGCCAGCAGTCGCGCGAGCAGCGAGGCGTCGGCCTCGATCGCCGCGCCGCCGGCGATGCCCTCGCCGTCAACCACGGCCTCTTGCGCCGCGAGCCCTGTGATCGGCGACACGAGCGAGAGCCGCGTCGCCGCCGCCGCATTTCCGGCGACGCCCGCGTCCACCGCCCGCAAAGAGAGCGTCGCGCCGCTCCCGGCGGAGACGGTCACCACCGCCGTCGTCTCGTAGAGCGTCGAGCCGGCGCCGCGCAGCAGCGTGCCGATCGGGATCGCCACGCCGGCCGTGCCGGCGGCGGCGGTTACCGTGGCGTAGCCGACGGCTCGCGTCGCCGCGCGCCGGGCGAGGCCCCAGATGCCGGCGTGCCGTTCGAGCTGTGCGCTCTCGGCCGTGTCCGGAAAATATTGCTGGCCCCACCACCAAATGTGGAGGTGCGCCTCGTAGATCTGCATCGCCTGCACGCGCAGCAGCATGGCGATCACGCCGCGCGGGTCGCGCACCGCGCGCGAGATGGCCGCCGGCGTCGCGTCGGGCGCGCGCGCGGCGACGACGGCGGTGAACGCAGCCTCGGCGCGGGTTTCGGCGCGGGCGATCAGCTCGGCCGGGGTCGGGATGCGATAGCTCATCCGCCCACCCGCCGCGTCAGCGTGATCTCGTGGCCGAGCACCGCGGCGCGAAACCCGAGCACCTCGGCGCCGACCCACGCGACCTCGATCTCGGCCGGCTCGCTCAGCTCGTCACCGGCCCAGCCGAGCGCTTCGGTCAGATAATGCTCGGCCGCGAGCAGGGTGATTTCCGTTTTCTTCGCCCGTTCGAGCAGCCACAACCTGGAGCCCGCGCGCCGGCGTTGCGCGTCGAGTGCATCGCCCGCCCAGCCTCGCCGCTCCGAGAGCGATGCAGGCTGATTGAGTTCGGTGATCCCGCTCGGCAGCGGGTCGTCGGTGCGCGCCCGCCGGTCGAGCCCGATCGACATCAGCATCGGCGTCACTGCCGTCGGGTCGAGCACCAGGTCGCCATCCTCGCCGAGGCTGAGGTCGGCGCGCCGGGTCGAAGCGTCGAAGATGAGCGCGAGGTCGATGAATTCGTTCATGCGCGCAGTGTCCGCGCGCGCGCGAGCCCCGTTCACACCCGCAGGCGCGGGTGCGTGTCGTCAGACATCCGGGTGCGGGTCTGCGCCGACGGTGATCGCGGCCGACGACCGGATGCCGTCGTCGGTGATCGCGATCCAGTGCGCCCCGCGGCGCATCTTGAGGTGCTGGCTGTCAGCCACGATCCGCGCTTCCTTCTCGTCGGTTCGCCGCACCCGCCAGCGCTCGGACGAAATCTCCGCCTCGACGCTCGGCACCTTCACGGTGACCGCCCGCGTCGCCATCACCTCGATCGACCCGTCGGCGTGGCAGACCACCCGCGAGCCGTCGAGCGAATAGAGCGCGCTGTCGCCGACACCGAGCTTGCCGAGCCGAAACGCCGGTGAGCCCACCGGCAGCGCGACGAGGTCGCCCTGATCGCCGCCGACCGCGAGCAGCACGACGGTGCCTCCGGCCGGCGCCACCGAGGCGACGCCGAACGGCTGGATCACCTCAATCCCCGTCCGGTCGATCCCGGCCCACATCGTGACGTCGGCCGTCTGCGTCTCGCCCTCGTCGTTCGCGGCGGTCATGACGCCGCGCGACACGAGCCCCCGGATCTGATGGGCGGTCTCGCGGTCGGTCATGTCGTCAGCCGCTCTGCGGTCCCGTCGAGCGCGACGGCTCGCGCCTTGCGGTTCGTGCGGCGATCCGCGACCGGCTCCAGGTCGTAGGCGTCGGGGCTGACGAGCCGCAGCGTCGTCTGCTCGGCCTGACCGTCGCCGTAGGAGTAGCGCACGCCGGCGATGAGCCGGTCGGCGGCGATGCCGGCATAGCTGTCCACAACCCCGGCCAGCACATTGAGCCGCCACGGCTGGCCGTCCCTCATCGTCCAGCCCGAGACCGTGTGTTCGAGGCTCTCGGACCGGGCGCGCGCGACGCGCATCGCCCATTGCGCCTGTGTCGTCGCGCCGGTCGCCGTCGCCTCGGTGCGCGCCATCATCACGATCGGCCGATAGCGCCCGACCTCCTCGTCGACCGCATCGCCGCGGATCGCGGTGCCGAGGCGCTCCCGGCCCGTCTGCGCGGCGATGATCGCGGATGGATCGGTCGGCAGCGGCTCGGCCGTGCCGTCGAGGCCGGGCGCCGATCCGCGCGCGCCGCCAGCGCGCGAGGCCTGTCCCTTGACGATGTAGTGCGAATATCGCTCGCGCAGGGAGACACGCCAGCTCTGCCCGGCCACCGTGCCGGGCAGCATCAGCGGGTCACTGACGCGCGTCGCCCCGGTCCGCGTGATGAGCACGGACCCGACGCCGTCCGAGGTGATCAGCGCACCCTCTTGCCGAGCCCACTTCTCGATCGCCGACATCGCCGTCTCGCCCACGTCGATCGAACGGTCCCGCGTCGTGGTGAGGCCGACGTCGTCCCGGACCTGGAGCCCAAAGGGTTTCACCACGCGCTCGATTGCCTGCTTGAGCGTCACGCCCCGCAGCTCCGCCGGCCCGTCGACCGTGGCGGCACAATCGACGAGGTCGCCGGTGCGGTCGCGGCCGCTCGCCTCGAGCGCGATCTCGCTGTCCGAGATGTCCGAGCCGACCTCGTCGAGATAACCCCTCAGCACCAGCCGGCCATTGATGAGGATCGCCACCGGCTGCCCCGCCTTCATGGCAGCCCGGAGGATCGGCGCGCTCGCCGCGATCCACGTCCGCCGCGACCGCTCGGCGTCGCGAAGAGCCAACCGGAACGATCCCGCGATATCGTCGAGATCGCGAACGACCTCGACCTGTGACCACTCGTCGAACGGCTGGTCCCCCACCAGCAACGTCAGCGCCCGCGTCGGGCGGATCGGCACGCTGTTGCCGTCGCCCGAGAGCACCGATCCGGCCACCGCGCCGACGAGGTCGAGCGCGCTCATGATGCGAGGATCTCGATCGGCCCGTCCGCGCCGGCGCGGGCCGGGTGCGGCAGGCGGTTGCGGCGACGGATGTCCGCCACCATCGGCGCCACCCGCGAAAGATCGTCACCCGCAAAATGGTGCGCGATGAGCCACACAGAGAGCGGCCGCGGCGGCGTGTAGCGGATGACGGGCGGCAGCCGCCCCACCACCTCGTGCATGTCGCGCCCGATCGCCGACCGCAGATCGGCGATCGCGGTCCACGCCGCCGCGGCGGCGCCGGCCGATCCGGTGAGCGTGCGGGCGAGCGCCTCCAGGTCGGCCGCGACCGCGCCGAGCGCGTCGTCGATCGCCACGCGCCAAGCCGCCGCCTCGTCGCGGCTTTCCCACGTCACAGCCGTCCCGATCTGCGCGGCCGTCGTCAGCGTTGCGGCGGCCGAGGCGACGCGCACCGCGGCGGCGAGCGTGCCGGCGCCGGCGACCGCACGGGTGTCCTCGGCCATCGTGAGCGCGGTCGCGAGCGTCGTCCGCGCATCGACCGGCTCGGCCGCGACCGCGCCGGCCGCGACCGCCACCGGCGACGGCGTCGTGAGCGCGGCGGTGGTCATCGGAGCCGGCAGCGCGGTGATCGCCGCACCGAGCGCGGCGGCCGTGTCAGCGCCGGCGCTCGACGAGGTGGCAGCGACGATCGCGCTGTCGTCGAGGCCGATCCCGATCGCACCACACGCCGTCGTCGCGATCAGCGCCGCCGCCGTCGCGGCCGACGTGCCGGCCGACCACGACGAGACGGTCTGCGTGTCCGAGCCGATCGCGGTGACGAGCGAGGCGACGGCCGAGAGCACCGTCGTCGCCGATCCGAGCAGGCCGGAGAGCGTCGAGGCGATCGCGGTGACGATCTCGAAGGTGGGCTGGATGTAGAGTTCGACCCGCGCGATCTTCAGCTCGGCCGTCGCGAACGAAATGCGGGCCGGGCCGACCGGCTCGACCAATCTGAACCCAAGCCATGGATGGATCAGCGTCGCCGGCCCGGACATTTCGAGGGCGGCCCGCATCGCCTCCGCCTGGACGATGTAATCGTCGCCGAGGACGAACCCGACGATGCGCATAGGCCCGTCGAACGCGCCCTGGTCATCCCACGACGGCCAGTCCAGGCCAGGGAAATAGGTCATGACCATCCGGCGCCCCACGTCCTGACCGGCGGTCAAGACGTAGAACGGGACGCCGCGATAGTTCGCGGGCAGCAACCCCGGCAGAGTGTCGATGTCGGCCGTGTCGAGCCAGCTCATTCACGGGCGCCCTTGGACAAGGCCGCGGTTCGGCGAGGTGGTGAAGGGCACGGGGCCGCGCGAGCGGGCCGACGTGACCTCGCTGCCGCCCGTCGCGCGAACGGTGATGTCGCCGCCGACATCGACACGTTGCGCCGGCGCCGCGGCGGCGGCCGGAGAGGCGGCGGCGGGCGCCGCGGCGGCACTGCCGCCGCCCCCGAGCCAGCTCGGCAGCGACGGCCACTGGATGAGGTTCGAGAGGTCGATCGAACCGATGGCGGCGACGATGCGGTTCGGCAACTCGGCGAACCACTGCACCAGCCGGTCGATCGCGCTTTTCACCGCATCGACGACCGCGTCGCCGAACCGCTTTCCGAGATCGCTCCAGGCGCTCGCGTCCATGCCGGCCATCGCCGACACGGCGTCGGTGATCTTGGCGGCGATCTTCGGCCCGAGGTCGGCCCACCCGTCGATCAGCGCGGTGACGGCCTTCGTCGCAAGATCGCGGGCGGCGGCGAGCGTCGTGTCTGCGCCATCGCCGATGGCGGCGGCGATCTTGGCGGGCACGCCGCCGGCCCATTCGGAGACCGACCCGGTCACCGTCGACAAGCTCGCTCCGATCCGTCCGGCGATCGTCGAGACGGCCGCGCCGATCGCGGTCATCGCGCCGAAGATCACGGCGGTGACCTTGGAGGCGATCCCGCCCGTGAGGTCATCGAGAAGCGCGATCATATCCGCGCTGATGCGGCGCAGGATGTCGAGCGTCCCCGTGAGCGCGCGACCGGCCCCGTCGCGCATCGCCGCGAGGCCGGCTTGCATGCCCGACCAGTCGCCCGTGAACAGCGCGCGCATGTACTGCACCCAGCCCTGCGCGCCGGCCGTGATACCGCCCCACACCCGCTCGAACAGCGGCGCGAAACCGGCCCAATCGGAATAGATGACATAGGCGACGGCGCCGAGCGCCGCCGCGACGGCACCGATCGGCGACAGCACGACGGCGAGCGCGGAGCCGAGCACGCCGAGCGCGGCCGATGCGATGGCCGCGGCCGGCCCGAGCGCCGCGAGCCCAGCGGTGACGAGAAGGCCGGCGCCCGCCCATGACAGCGCGGTGTCGATAAGGCCGGGCCACCGTGCGTCGACCGCCGCGATCCACCCGAGCAGCGCGGTGAGGCCGGCGTTGATCATGGGCAAGTTCGTCGCGAAGGCGCGACCGATCCGTCGGATCGCCTGTTCGCCAATCTCGCCGAAGCGGTCGAGCTGAGCCTGATCTCCGGCAAGGCGGCTCTGGAGGTCGCGGCCGGTGTCGGCCGGCGATGCGTTGCCCATCGCACCTGCGATCTGCTGGTAGCGATCCAGGTTCGCCATCATCGGCAACAGGAAGCCGAGCACCTGCTGATCGCCGAACAGCTTCCCGATCTTTTCGGCGCCGCCGATGCGACGCACCTGCTCCTCGACCTTTTGCAGAGCCGCGGCGTCAGAGAGGCCCGCCTTCTTCGCGGTGTCGAATGCCTTCGCCACGTCCTTGGAGGAGACGCCCGTGAGCTTCGAAACCTTTTGCAGCACAGCCTCGATCGGGTTGATCCCCTTGGCGACGGCGTCGGTCATCACGGCCCCGATGTCGACGCCCTTCTTCTTGAAATTCGCGATGGTCTCGGGCGACAGAAGCTTCGCCAGGAAGTTCTGCATGTTGTTCGCCGCAGTCGAGGGATCGGGTGCGCCCTGCATCGCGATCTGCAAGCCGGCGCCCAGCGTCTTGACCGCTTCCATGCCGGTGACGCCGAGCTGCGACATCTGCGCGGTCAGCGCCGGAAAATAGCGCGCCATCTCGGACAGCTCGAACCGCCCCTGTTTACCCGCGACGACGAGAGCGGCGAGCGCACGGTCCATCTGATCCGCCGGGACCTGCAACGCGTCCGACAAGGCGAATGCCGTCTTGGCGATATCATCCGTCGCGGCCCCGGACGCGGTGGCGACGCGAGCGATCGCCGGCAGCAGCTTGTCGATCTGCTTCGTGTCCATGCCGGCAGCGACCAGCACGCCCGCGGCGCTCGCCACGGCCTTGGACGTCTGAGCCGTCTCGATCGCCAAGCGCCCGAAGCGCTGAGACATCTCTGCGATCGACGCTTCGAGCTGCCCGCCGGATAAGCCCGCTGTGATGCCGATGTCGCGCAACTGCGCATCGAACGCCGCCGCGCTCGCGATCGGCGCGGCGAACGAGATCGACGCGATCAGCCCCGAGAGGACGCCGATCCGGCTCGCGAAATTCGACAGGCCCGCGAGCTTGCGCTGGAGGCCGGCAAGGGGAGCGCTCAAGGCATCCCGGAGACGGACTAGCACCGAGACGTCGAATTGCCGGCCGGCCATGGATCACCTCATTTGGATTGAGCACTCACCTCGGCTCGGTATGCGGCGAGGCAGTTGACCCAGAAGTCGACCTCGCTCCAGTCCATCGCGAGGATCGCCTCCGAGCCGAACCCCGTCTCGGCTGCAAGCGCTCCGAGACGGGCGTGTGCGTCGGTGGGGATCAGGCCAAAAAATGGAAGACGATCTTCGCGGCGCCGGCGATGTCAGCGCCGTCCATCCGATCGTAGACCGCCGACATTACGGCATCGCTCAAGCGGGTCGACCGTGCCATCGCCACAACGATCTTTGCATCGCCCTCCGTCGAGGTGATGGCCCTGAGCGCCGCTCCGTTGAGACGGTGAAAGCGCAGCTCTTCGTAGCGCTCGACGCGCGTCTTGCCGCCGGACGAGCGGATGGTGAGGGAGACCGGATAGCGCAGCGGGAGCGTCACCGAGCCGTCGTCGTTCTTCTTCGCGCGCGCCGGTAGCCCGCCCGCGACGCCGTCGTCTTCATCGACGACGGCGGCACTCTGATCATGCTCCTCGACCACCACGTCGACGACCGCGGCGGATCGCGGATCGGATCCGCTCTCGACGACGTCGGCGACCGTCGCGTCGTCGTCTAAGTTGATGTGCGTGCGCGTCACGGCATGATCTCCTCATATTTCGAGATGGTCCACACGAGTTCGAGCTTGCCGCCGTCGTCGCTGATCTCGGGCGGCCCGCTTTCGAGGAACGCGTCCGGGCAGATGTAGACGTGCCCGGTGTCGCAGCGGACTTGCAGCTCGCCCTCGTTCTCGTCGTAGAGTTCGGAATGCCGCTGACCCCGCTTGAGGACGGTCGAGATCGTGACCTTGCCCTGAGTGAACTCCTGCGACCGATGGACGTTGCGGCCAGCCACGACCGGATTGTTCTTCATGCCCGAGAGCTGGAGCTTGCCGGACTTCGGGATGACATCGTAGGCGACGCCCCTCCACACGATGTCGATGATGCCGAGAATTTGCGCCATGTTGCTTGTCCCTTGGGCGTCTCTCAGCGCCCGCTAAGAGCCCTGTCAGGCGAAGAATTCGAGACGACCCGCCAGCACCATCATGTTGCCGATGATGGTGACGGGCTGCCGGCTATTGACCCTGTTTCGATCGTCGCCGTCGCGCTCGAACACCGCCATCGCCGTCGTG
The DNA here is from genome assembly GCF_009600605.1 of Segnochrobactrum spirostomi. Taxonomy (GTDB): domain Bacteria; phylum Pseudomonadota; class Alphaproteobacteria; order Rhizobiales; family Segnochrobactraceae; genus Segnochrobactrum; species Segnochrobactrum spirostomi. The sequence continues at coordinate 3,858,565 of NZ_VWNA01000001.1, forward strand.
CCGCCGGAGCCCGAGGAGCCCTCGATCCACCCGCGGTCCTCATAGAGGGTGCATCGGCCGCCCCACGTCGCGAGCAGGCGGCCCGGCGTGACCACCGCATCCGCATTCGCGGCCGCCCGGCTGCCGTCGTCCGCCAGCTTGTGGCGCGGGTACAGGAGACTGACATAGACGCGCCAGTCGTAGCGGATGCGCGACATGGTTTTGGGGATCATGACGTCGAGATAGGTGCGCCGATCGGGGACGCCGGCCGAGTTGGTCTTGTAGGTCGTCACCATCCGGTCGATAGCGACGGTGCCGTCGTCGTTCGAAATCAGCGACGTGATGCCGGCGCGCAATAACAGCTCCCACTCGTCGTCCAGGAACCGAGACGGAGCGAGCGGCGCCGAGATGCCCGCCAACGTCAGGCCGCGCAACTGACGGGCCGGATCGTTCGCGAGCTGGAACGCGGCGAGGCCCGCGGCGGCAGCCGCAATGCGCCACGGCGCGCTGTTCGATCCGTTGAGACCCAGGATCGTGATGAACGGCGAGTTCGACAGCCCCGCGAGCGTCGTCAATGCGGCGAACGTGCCGGCGCTGGCCGTGTAGAAATGGGCGTCTCGGCGGGCGGAGGCTATATAGCGCTCAGCCATCTCCGCGGCGGTTGCCGTGAGATTGGTCGCATCGACCCACGGCGCCACCCAGTCCGTGAACCATTCCGCGTTGTAGGCGTCGTACACGGTCTGAATGGTAGGGTTGGTTGCGCCGCCGCTCATCGCCGTCAGCGCGAGCGTGAGGCCCGCCGGCACTGCATCGCCCTCGCGGCGACTGTGCGCGATCGGGATGAAGTTTCCGCACTCCCCCTTGTGCTTGGACGTGAACGTGACCACCGTCGTCGCCGCCGTCGCGGTGACGATCAGCGGAACGCTGTAGCCGGTGACGGCCGCCGCGGCCGCCGTGGCTGCCTGCGCCGCCGTCATGCCGGCGGTGATCGTGACCGGGATGCGCTGATCGTCGATATAGAGCGCGATGACACCGCCGGCCGTCGCCGTCCCGGTGATCGTCAGCGTGCTCGTCGAAGCCGTCGCCGAGGCGGCGTCGAGCATGCCGACGGCGTAGAGGGGCGTAGTGCGATTGGTTCGCTTCCAGGCCTTCACCATCGCTTCGCCGATCGACCCGGCCCCGAACAGCACTGTGCCCTGTTCCGGCCGGGTGATCTGATATTTCTGACCGGGGATCGCCGTGCCGCTCGCGAGCTGCTGCACGACGAGCAGGCCTCGGGCGGGATATTCCACGAGGCCCTTGCGGTCGTAGCGGGGCGCGACCTCAAGCTGAGTGCCCGGCTTGTAGATGTCATAGGCGATCTCATCGAACGCGATTGCCATCACGCCGCTCCCTTCGTCTTCTTGCCGTCATCGCTGGCGACTTGATCCGCCGGCGCCGGCGCAACGGCCGGGCTGCTCGTCGTCGCCGGCGGCGCGACCTCGACGACGTCCCCGTCGGCGAGCCGGCGCCGGATGTAGCGCTCGGCCGTGTCCACCCAGGCGCCCTCGGCCGGCCAGGGTCGGCCGTCGGGCAGCGGGAGCGTCAGGCCGTCCGCCGGCCGCGCGTAGATGAGCGCCATATCGGCCTCCTGTTAGCCGCCCACCGGCAGCGTGATGTCGTCTGTCGGCGCCCCCGGCGCCGTCGGCCATGTCGTCGCGAGGCTGTCGAACTCCGAGAGGTCGCCCTCCCAGCCGAGCACGTCGCCGACCACGACATGCGTCGTCACCGGCACCACACCGAGGGCGAGTTGGAGCGATCCGTAACCGTCCGAGTAGGACTGCCGGATTTCGCCGGCCGCGAGCGATCCTAGCCCTGTGACGGTGAGGCCATGGACCGCCTTGGCCGCAGCCATGACGCCGCGGTAGAGACCCGGCGCTGCCGTCGAACCGAGAAACCGCTCGGGCAGCTTGGTCGAGGTGACGATGACGAGGACCGCGAACTGCGCCTCGCCACTGAGTACGCGACCGCCGCCATCGGGCCGGAAGCCCGTGAAGGCGACAGCGGCCACCGGCGCCTTCTTTATGAGCTGTTGCAGCTCATCAACCGTCATGGGCCACGGGATCGGCTCGATCCGCCAGCGCGCACCGAGCCCGTCGCGCAGCGCGCCGGCGATCGCCTCGTGCAGCAGGGTCAGCGGGTCCCGCTCAGCCATCAGCCGCGCAGCCCCGTCGTCTCGATCTCGCGCGGCCGGTCGCTGACACGCGCACCCGACGCGCCGGCGGCGCCGGCGGCGTCGGGCACCGCGAGCGAGACCGCGCCGTCGGCGAGTCGGCCGAGCCAGTCCGTCACCTCCTTGCGCGCAAGGCGCATCGCCTCGCTGCCGACGAGGTCCGTGCCGGTCGCCAGATCGGACCGCGCGAGCACGCAGGCGGCGCGGATGAGTTCCGGCGGCTCCGGCGTGATCGGCAGCGCGTAGCGGCGGCGGACATAGCCGTCGATCAGCGCGTCCGCGTCGCCAAGCGCACCCTCGATCCGCGCCCGCTGCGCAGCGGTGAGATCGGCGACCGACGCCGGCGTTTCGCTGCCGGGCGAGGCCGCGGTGCAGATTTCGCCCTCCCCATAGCGCCGCACCAGATCGTCGATCGTCGCCCGTGTCATGCGCCCGCGTCCTCGCTGCGATCCTTGTCGCCAGCCGCCTCCGGCCACGTCATCCGCAGGATCAGACGGCCGGCCGCGTGCACGATTTCCTCGATGCTCACGCCGGCACGCCGAGCGCGGTCGGCCACCTCGATCAGCTCGTCCTCGAGTTCATCCGCGGTCATTTGCGTCGACCTTTCGGATTGGCCTCCGGAGCGCCGCCGGCGCCGGCCGGATCGCCGGCGCCGGTTACTTCGCTCTCGGGGGCATCTCGGGGATCGCGCTATCGGTGGCCGCCGCGGATGCCGGGTCACCCGCGGCGGCGTGGCTGGTGTCAGGGGTCTCGTCGGCGGCAACCGTGACATTCGCCTCCGCCGAGGCGGTCTCGGCCGAGACCGAGGCCGCACCATCTCCAGCCGCAATGGGGGTGTCGGACGTCGTGGTCGCGCCTTCGCGACCGTCGATCTCGATCACCGTGATGAGCGGCTCGGCTCGCAGCATCGCGAGTTCGTCCGCCGACCAGCGGTCCACCGGCCACGTGTGGTCGGCGGCGTGGGCGACGCCCGCCCGGCGCAGGCCGGGCCGGGCACAAAGGATGCGGATCGTGGACATCAGGCCTCCGCTCACATGAGCCAGTCGGCAACGAGCAGCTCGGCGGAGCGAACCCACTCGTTGTCGGCGCCCGCGGCGTTCTTCTCGTTGACCAAGATCCGTCGGCCGGCGGCCTCCAGGGCGGGCGGCACGATCAGAAGGTTCGGCCGCACCACCAGCGGCGAGCCGTCCCGCTTGCGCCGCGAGCGCATCGCGGTGCGAGCCGCGCTGTAGTTTTCCGCCGTCAGCTCGGCCTGCGAGCAGAACGCGAGCTGCCACATGCCGAACCCGGCATTGCAGCGGCCGTCGATGCCGTAGGTGAACTTCCGCCGCGAGAAGACGCGTTCGTCCGTGTCCCTATCCAGCGAGACGAATTTGAACGCGCGCCGCGGCTGATAGATCAGCGGCTTCACCACTTGGGAGGTGTCGACGAGGTACCAGCTCGGCCCGGAGCCCGCCTGGAAGTTCGATGCGCTGATGACCGCACCGCTCTCCGAAAAGCTCGCGTGGTCCGTGTCGAAGAAATATTGGCCATCCGGCCCGAACGAGGTGGAGCCGCGCTTGAGCAGCGGCCAGATGAGGCTGTCCGGGAACTCCGCGACCTGCTGTCCGAGCATCGCGGCGAGGGGCGTGTAGATCCCGATCTGATCGTCCTCGATCTTCTCGCGCTGGACGACGAGCGTGTTCTCGAACGTCCGGTTCTCGATGCGGAACGTATTGACGCCGACGTCGTGCTCGACGCGGTCGCCGATCCACTCGCGAATGGCCGGGATGTCGTCGAGGCGCGGGTACTCGTTCGCCGAACCGGTCGACGTGACCTCCATCGCCACGCGCTGCCATTGCGTCTGCGTCGCCGCAAACTGCGCCGTGTAGGCCGTGGAAAGGCCGATGTAGATGGACCGCAAGGCCTGCGGAGTGACTTCCATGGCGCGAACTCCTTAGCTGCTGACGCGGGTCCAGGGGGTGCCGGCTTCGATGCCGTCGAGCGTGCCGACCTGGAGGCGTGCGCCGCTGCTGCTGTCGAGCGAGACGGTGACATCGTCGACCGCGTAGACGGCCGCCCGCAGATTGGCGGCGGTGGGCGCCACGTCGAACGACAGGGCGTAGGTGCCGCGTTCCGTCCGGACGATGCCGCCGGCGTCGGCGCCGTCGCGGTTATCCGCATGATGCAGGCTGAGCCCCGCGATCTTGACCGCGCCGGCCGTACCCGCGGGGACCGCGAGGCCGGCCGAGGTCAGGGCGACGAGGGTGCGGGCGAAGATGCGCGTCGCGCCCTTGACCGGATAGCCGTATTCGGCGCCGCTCCGGCTCAGCGTAAACTGGTCGCTCGTCGCAGCCATCAGATCACCTCCAGCCCGAGCGCCTTGCGGCTCTCGATGAACTTCTCGCGGCTGATGCCCATCAGCTCGCACGTCTCGGCCTCTTCGGCCGAGAGGCCTCCGGAGGCCTGATCACCGGCCGGCGGCGCCACGCGGCCGCCGCTGTTGAGCACCGGCATCGCCGCGATCTCGCGCTCGACCGCCTGTGGGTCCGCCATGTGGCGGGTGATGTAGTGGTCGCGCAGCGGGTGCAGGCCGACCCGGCCGGACTTGATGGCGTCGTCGACCACGCGCGTCGCGACGTCGCGAGCGCGGGCGTTGCCGATCTCCGTGAGCTGCGTCTGCAACTCGACGACCGTCGAGCGCAGCTTGTCGACGTCGCTGGCGCCGCGCGATTGGAGCGTCGTCACGATCGCGTCCGGTTCGACGCCGTCGGCGAGGCCGGCGGCGGTGGCGATGCGCGACAGGGTTGCCGCGTGCGTGCTGACCGCCGTGCGCTGCGCGGCGATCGCCGCGAGCACGTCGGCCTCCGTCGCGTCCGCGCCGAGCCCGAGGGCCGTGCGAAGGGCGTCGAGGTCCATGAGAGGGCTCCGAGAGTGCAGTGAGGTGAGAGGCAGGTTCGGGTCGTTCGTCAGCGAGGCGCGCAGCACCGCCGCGATCGTGCGGTCCGCCGTGCGCACCGCGATCGCCGGCGACAATCCGCGATAGGCGCGCTCGGCGACGAGCGTGGCGCCGGTCGGGGTCCACTCGACCCGGCCCCAGATGCCGTTCGGTCGCGATTGTAATTCGACGATCCAGCCGCGCGCCGGCGCCGGCAGCCCCTTCGGGGCAGCCAGGTCGAAGGCGTGATTTTCGTCGATCGGAAGCTTCGCTCCGTCCGCCATGCTGGCGTGGATGACCGCCTCGGCGTCCCCCAGCCGATAGGGTCCGCGGCCGTCGGCGCCGCGGAAAATGCCCGACGGAACGAGGTGGACCCAGGCGGGCACCTCGTTGCCGTCGGCAGGCAGGGAGGAAAACAGTGCGATCTCCATGGGCCGAACATGGACGATCGCGCACGCGCCGATCACACCCGCGGATACGGGTGCGAGCGCGTCGAACCGGAAAGCGATTAGGAGGCTCAGGCGGCCCGCGCGCGGGCGAGGCGCGGGATCGGCCGAGGCGGGGCTTGGGGCCGCCTCTTTCGCCTCTTATGACCTCTTACGCCCTATCACACCGGCCCGCCGAGGGCGAGCCGGCGCGTCAAGCATGCGCCGCGCGGGCGACCGCACGGTCGAGCGCGTCCAGAATGGTCTCCAGGATCACGCGCTCTTCGTGCGGTCCGACGCCGATAAACGGTCTGGCGGGGATCGTCACAGACCGTGCATGCACGACGCGGTCACCGAGACGGAACACGAGGAAGGGGCCATTGACCGGCGTGATCGTCGCGCCCTCCTGATGCACGCCGGCATACACCTTGTTCGAGCCGACCTCGACACCGCTGGCTGACGCCCGGCTCGTGATCGAGCCCATCAGGCCGCCCCGCATCCCGGCCTCGCGCAGGATGCCTGCGCCGCGCTTGTTCGCGGCATAGGTCGCTTCGAGAGGCGCCCACGCCTTGCCCTGCGGATCGCTCTCCGTCTCGAAATGCGTGTGGACGACCTCGACCAGACCGACACCGATCGCGCGGGTCACCGGCGTCGTGTCGCCCATGAGGCGCTCGATCTGACGCAGTGCCGCGACAGCCTCCGCATCCAGGATCTTCACGCTGATCGATGCACCCGCCATGGATTTTTCCGTCCTTTCGGCCTATATTTCCCTTGCGGCGCTCAAGTCAGTCGGTCTCACCAGACCGCGCGTTATGCTGGGTTTCCCCACGGAGGGTTGACGACCTCCTGAGCGCCGCATCACCCCTCACATCATTGCCCCGGTCTCACCAGCGTCATGCCGCGCGTCAGCCGTGCGAACCGCCGCCGGCCGGATTGGCTGTAGGTCGGGACGATGAGCCGCTCGCCACCATCAGGCGTCGATGCGACCCGGATAATCGCCATCATCGAACGGCCGTCGATGTCGCCGTGCACGAGGATCTGACGATACCGGCCGGCGGCGTGATAGACCTCGCCGCGCTCGATCAGCTCGACGAGCCGCCCCCACATCTCCGGCGTGATCTCAGGGTGCGCCGTCGACGCGACGCCGCCCATCTGCTCGGCAAGCCCGGCGACCTTCGCCACACGGAACGCTGACAGCTCCACGGCCCGCACCTCCGTTTCCAGGGCGCCGGCCATTGCATCGTCGATATGCGCGACGATGACGGACCGATCGCGATCCGTGATGGCGCCCGACAGCACATCGGCACCGAACCGACGCACCTCCTCCGGTGCCGCCGCCGGCTGCGGTGGGATCGGTGCCCCGCTGGCTCGGCCGGGCGGAATGACGGTCGTCAGCTCGTCGTCGGCCCTACGCGTCGGCGCGGCGGCCGGTCGCGCGGCCGGGAGCGGACTGGCGGCAGGCTTCGGCAGCCGCGCACCGAGCGGCCGGCCGACCTTGAGCGTCGCGTCGGTCGGCATCTTGACCGGCCCGGTCCCGACATAGGCCTGACCGACATTGTAATTCCAGCCGGGGTCGATGCCGCGCGGGACCTGCTCGACCTTGCCCGTCGTCTTGTTCGTCCAGTCCCGATACTCGATCGGCGGGGCAACATCCGGCCCATCCTTGCCCCGCCGCGCGAGCGCGCGGGCGGACAGCGGCCGAACCCAACACGAGCATCCCCACCCATTCGGAGGATAATGGCTGTCCCACCACGGGTCGTCGCAGCGCAGAACGACGCCGTTCCAGCTCAGATGGTCATGGCGGGGATGTTTCGAGCCGCCATGGACGTACTCCCAGAAGGGGAACGCCGCGAGTGTCTCCGGCTCGACCATCTGGCGGTACCGCCCGGCCGCATAGGCGGTCGAGAGATTGGTCTCGTAGATGACCCGCGCGCGGAAATCCCTCGACCCGCTGTGCGCCCACCCGTGTTTGGCGACGAGCGCGTCGAACGTCTTCTCGAAATCCCGCAAGGTCGAGCCCGTCTCGGCCGCGCGGACGATCTCCGCCTGAAAATCGGCCGCCAGCGCTTGCGTCGCGGCACCCGCGACCGTGAATGCTCGCGCGTTGGCGTCGCGCCAAACGTCTCGATAGGTGCGGCTCGGGATCGCTGTCCTTCGGCGCAGATAGTCGATCGCTTCGACAGGCGGCAGGCCGAGCGCATCGGAGACCGTCGTCACCCGATCCCCCCGGCCGCCTCGATCGCGGCGCGCCGGCATCGGCTCCAGGCGCGGCCGAAGGCGGCCCGCGCCGCGCGCGTCCCCTCACGCCGCGCCCGTCGGCGCGCTCGCGCGACCACGCGGCGCCACAAAGCCGGCACCGCCCGCCAATGCTCCGCGCAGATCCATCGCTCGCCCGGCGCGATCGGCCGGTCGCCCGCGCGCGGGCCGCACGTCCGTCGGCAGTGGGGGACCTCGCACGAGAGCCGCATCACGCGCCCGCCCTCAGTTCGTCGAGCACAGCGGCGCGGCCGATCATGTCCGCGAGCGCCATCGCTTGCGCGAGCGCGCGGGCGAGGTCGTCGGGCGCGAGCTGGAGCGCCGCGAGGCGGCGGCCCGCATCGTCGAGGCTCGTCGCATCCTCGATCGCCGACCGCACCTCCTCCGTCAGCCCGGCGAGCGCGCCGGCGGCGTCCTGCGCGAGCTGATCCGTGAGCCGCGCCACCGTATCGGGCGAGGCCGCATGCAGCTCGACGAGATGGGCGACAAGCGCGCCCGGCCGGCGCGTTTGCAACGCCGGCGACGGGTCGACCGGCGCGGGCGCCGCCGGCGGCGTCGCCTGCCGCCCGCCGACGATCTCGACGTCCGCGCCGGCCGCCGGCTCGGTGAGCCCAAGCCGATCACGGATCTGGCTCGCCTCGACCCTAAGCCCAAGCGGCCCCAACTTGCTCACGGCATCGACGATCGCGGCGATAGGCACGTCGTCCGGTCGGCCGATCCGCAGCCGCGGATATTTCGATTGCGGGCCGAAGGTGAACGCCACCATCCGGTGGACGATCTGCTGGGTCACCGTCGCCGAGAGCAGCCGCGCGTCGTAGCGCTCCAGGTCCTCCTGCACCGCGCGGTGCGTCGAGCCGATCGCGTGCGAGCCGGGGGCAGCATCCGTGGTCGCCACCTGACCGAGGACGAGTTTCGAGACCTGCCGATCGAGCCAATCGGCGCGCTTCTCGTAGAGCGCCGAGCCATCCGAAGCCGACTTGGTTTCGATGAACTCGATCTCCATGGACCGCGGGATGATGGCAGCGCAATCGCCAGCGATGTTCGCGACCGCGCGCCACAACACCTCCCGGTCCTCTTTCGACGCGCTGGCGTCGTAGCGACCCACCCTTACGGGCTGCCCATAATTCTGCACGAAGGCAGCCCAGTCGCGGGCGGTGAAGGCCTTGTACATCCACGCCCAGCTCGCGATGCGCGCAATGCCCGAACGAGCGGTCAAGCCGCTCTTCGCTTTGTGGCGATGGATCATGAAGCGGTGTTCGGCCAACTCCTCGCCGCCGCCGACCCCGCGGAGCAAAGGCCTGTCGAGCGTCAGCGTATCCGGCTCGAACCACGTTGGCGATCGCCAGTCGAGCGTCGCGGGACGGTATCCGTCGCCGCTCCACTCCCACGTGATTTCGGTGATTGAGATGCCCTTGCCGATCGCGTCCAACACGTCGAACAAGCCGAGCCCCAGAGTGTCCTCTGAGACCCACTCGCGCACGAAATCCGCGTGGCGGACGTGATCAGCATCGTCGCTTGCCGCCTCGACCATGATCGGCAGTTGGCCCACCTGCCGCCGTCGCGTTCCGAGCACCGCGGTGTAATGGAGATCGCGCTCCTCAATGTCTTCGGCGAGTTCGTAGTAGCGCAGCGTGTCGCCGCCGGCGGCCGCGCGGTGGATCGCCGCCATGCGCGACGGCGTCATGCCGTCTGCGGGATGGCCCGAGATCGGCGAGCGCACGCCGGCAAGCGTCGGCCCGGCGATCGGTGGGCCGGTCAGCAAGTCCTTGTCGACCGGGCGCCCGTCCGGCCCGAGGATGGTTGAGAGCCGCGCCATCAGATCAGCCTCCCGCGCAAGCGCGGCAGATCGCGCCCCGCATCGTCCTCGTCATTCGGACCTGCCGTCCACGGATCGGCCGCCTCCTGCCGCGGCACGGGCCGGTAGCCGTATTCGACCGGCTGCGTGCAGCTCGCCGCATAGGCGAGCAACAGCGCCACGAAGCTGTCGCCGTGGCGTTTCTTGCCGTCCGCTCCCGTGGTGCGGGTCGGCGGAATGGTCGGGATGCCACCCCTCATGATGGGCAGTTGCAGGTCCGCCTTGATGTCACGGTCGCGCGGGATCGTGATCGCGCCGTCCTCGAAAGCGGCCCGTAAGAGGGGCGCATGCTCCACGTACCAACTCGCGGAGAGCTTCACCTGCTCGACGAGCCAATGGCCGTACCGTCCGGCAAACATCTCGGCGAGCTGAGCGCCGAGACCGATCGCATCAAACTTGGCGCCTGTGAACCGCAGTAGCCGGTCGCCGATGTAGCAGCCGACCTGGAATTGCTGCTCGAATGGAATGTTGGAGAGTTCGACCACGAATGGCGTCAGACGTTGCATCGACCTCGCAATCTGGAGCGGCCAGAAGACGGTGAGGTCGCGGACCCGCCCGAAGTCTCCACCGAGCACCGTGGGGCATTCCAGGTCCATCTCGTCGAGCAGAGGCCCGAGGAACGTCTCGCACCACTCGGCGATCTCCGCCCTGCGGATGGGTTCCGACAGGAGCGCGAACGCCGCGGGCTTCTCGATGCGAAGAACCGGAATGCCGTCCGCCATGCGCGCTTCGATAAGTGCGCCATTGAGGACGGCGCCGCCCCCTTGCGACGGAATGCAGTAGAATTCTTCGTCCGCTGCATCACCGGCGGCACTGATAAGTCCCGCGCGCCAACGCGCCTCGCCAGCCGCACTCCAGGCGATGCTTTGCTTCTCGCAAATCCGGCGATAGAGCCCATCCATCAAGGCGTCGTCGAGTGTGACACGCATCAGCGCGTAGGGCTTCTTGCCAGCGCGGATATCGTCGACCAGCCGGTTGAACGCATTGCTCTCGGTGAAGTGCGTGCTGATGATGAGGATCTTCCCGCCCCACATCAGGAACGGCACCGCGGCGTCGATGACGGCCTGAAGTGCGTCGTGGAACGCCGCCTCGTCGATGATCAGATAGCCCTGTCGACCGCGGAGCGATCGTGGCTTGGACGAGAGCGCGACGATCTCGTGTCCGGATGCGAAGCGGATGCGGAATGCCTGGATCGGCTGACCGTCGTCGTCGAAGAGAAACTCTTCCATCCCGGCGCCGGTCAGCGCCTCTTTGAAGCTTTCCGCCCAGGTGCCGCAGGTGTCGATGAACTCGCGGGCCATGTCGAGGTTGTAGCCCATATAAAGAACATCCATGCCGCCCGCCGATCGGCCGGCCGCAGCCGTCAGGACCGCATCGGCGGCAGCCGCCCAAGTCATGCCGGTGCGCCGCGACTTCTCGCACACCACCACCTGATGGATCGCTGTCGCGTCGAGCAGCTTGCGCTGATAGCGCAGCAGGATTTCCGACGTCTCCGAGGGATCGGCGCCGGCCCGCAGCGCGGCCCATTGAGCCTCGCTGATGGATCGCCCGAATGCCTCGCCGGAGAGCATCTGCATCATCCATGCTCCCGGATATGCAGGCCGATCGCAGCCTTCAGTGCCGCGATGCTCTCCGCGCCGCCGCCCTGCTGCTTGATGACCGTGTCGACGGCTTCCTCTGCCGCCTTGATGGCGCGTTCCTGCGCCCGCTTTTCGATGACGATCGTCCGCGCCACATCGTCCTTCGCGGCCTTGCCCAAATGATCGAGCGCCTTCGCGAGCTGCATGGCTTCCTGCGGGCTCAGCGCCGGATCGGCATCACCACCTTCCTCCGCTTCCAGCGCCGCCATCTGGATGCGGGTGAGGATGGCGTGGAGCATCGTGATGTTGCCGCGCACCACGCGCCCGTCATCCTCGGCGCCCAACTCCTTCGCGAGCGACGCGGCAACGATGCGCTGTCGCTCGACCAGCTCGCGCGCCCGCTCGGCCTGTTGAACATGCCGGTGCAGCGCCGAGCGCGACGGCACCACGGCGAGCGTGTCGAGACCCCGCAGCGCCGCGATGATCTCGTCGTAGGTCCGCCCCTGATCGCGCAGCCGCATGATCCAGTCGCGAACCTCGGGCGGCAGCTTCTTCACCGTCGATCGCGACATCGTCAGTAGCCCGGGAGCTTGGACGCCACGAACGGGTGCGCCCGGCCGCCGGCGACGTCGAGGCCGAGGGCGGTCGCGCGCACCTCACGCTGCGGCCCGATGGCGCTCGGCAGCTCCTCGATCCGGACGAGACCGTGATCGGCGAGCCGCTCGATGTCGGCATAGACGAGGTCGCGATAGGCGGCCTGCCGGCTCTCGCCCACCATCACGGCGAGCACGTCCATGCCGAGCGCATGTTCGGGCGCCGCCGCGAGGTGTTCGAGGATGAGGCGCCGGCGGTCGCGCGCGAGCGTTTCGGTGAAAGTCATGAACGCCGTTCCTCGGTCAGTTTGTTTTGCAGGAGGAGATTGAGGGTGTGGTCGACCCGGGCGAGCAGCCGCTCGGTGCCGCGCACGGCCTCGGCCGTCACGCCGGTCGCGCGCTCGACGGAGGCGAGCCGCCGCCCCAGCTCGTCGAGGTCCGTCCTGTCGGGCAGCCCCTCGGACGCGATCTCCAGACGATTGATCCGCCCCTCGTGATCGGTGCGTCGCTGCTCGACCTGATGGGCGAGGTCGGCCATGCTCGCGCGGAGGCCTGCGGCGGTTTCGGCGTGCTCGGCCTTTGTCGGGAACTGAGAGCGGAGGTAGAGGAGCGCGCCGCCGACCATGAATGGCGAGATGGCTCCCACGATCCAAATCCAGTCCCGAAGCGCTGCGACGATATCGGACGACATTCACCACCCCCGCCGAGCGCGCAGCTCGAGCGCCTCTTGACACTCCACGCACCGGTGCGCTCCTCGCTGGACCGCGCGCCGGGCCGGCTCGATCGGCGCCCCGCATCCGCGGCACACGCCGTCGCCGTCCTCGGCCGGCAGCGCCCGGCGGCGCACCGCCGCGATCGACAGCTCGCGCTCGGTCTCCGCGAGTGCGGCGGCGTGGTCGAACTCATCCACGGTCGACAATCTCCGCGATCGGGGTGAGCCTGTTGCCGACGACGACATAGGCCGCGGCCGGATTGCTCCCGACGATGATCTCGATCGCGGCCGTGGCCGGGTTGCGCCGCGCGATGAGCGGCACGGCCACCACATCGCCGAGCGCGTCATCCATCAACGCCGCACTGAGCAGGTTCGAGAGGGCCGTGTCGGCGGCCTCGGGTTGCCGCTGCAAGGACGGCGGCATGCGATGCCTGAGCGTATTCTCGGCGCTCGGCTGGACCAGCCAGACCAGAGCCCACGCGGCACCACAGAGCAAGGCGACGATGGCACAGACCTCGACCGTCATTTCGCGGCCCCGAGACGCGGGCCCAGCACCGCTTTGAGCGTGTGGCCGCCGCCATAAATGGTGAGCCAGATCGCGGCGATCCCCATGACCTGATCGTAAGGGGCCGACACGTCGAAATGCGCGATGGCGCGCGCCCAGGGCGCGACGAGGAACGTCTGCGCGATGATCGCCGTGACGAGCCACGACAGCGCCGGCCGCCACGCCCACGCGAACCATCCCTCGCTGACCTCTTTGTCGGCGAGCGTCTGCATCAGCCGCGCGCCCTGCTCGGCGAGCGCGGCCCACTCGTCGGCCCGCGCGGTCTCGACCGCCTGCACCCGCTGCGCAGCGTCGTCACCGCCGGTCGCGAGCGCGGTCCCGATCGCCTCCGGCGTCGCCGGCACGCCGAGCGCGGTGCCGAGCGCCTGACCGACCAGCCCGCCGACGGAGGCGCCGAGCGGCCCGCCGATGATCGTCCCAAGCACCGTCGCGCCCGCCTGCGCCAGAGGCGACGCCAGATCCTGCCACCGCATAATGGTTCCCCCGTTCGTCAGAGCGCGCCGCGCGCCTGGAGATCGGCGAGCGCCGCCGAGGCGCCGGCCGCGACGTCGCGATGCACGCCGGCCCGCCAGCGCACGACGATCGCGATGGTGATGAGAATGGCGGCGACGATGCCGAGTGCGGCGACCGCCGACCAATCGATCGTCGTCGCCTGCGCAGCGTCGGCCGCGGAGACCGCCGCCGCGGCCTTGCCCGCCGCGCCGGCGCCGGAGACGCCGCCGCCGGCACCGGAGGCGGCGGATTGCTTGTCGCGCGTGGCCGCGGTCCGGAGGTCGCGCGCGACCGAGAGGCTGATCACGTCCGCGCCTGCACCCGCCATCGCCTGCCCACGCGCCCGGACATCGCCGACGCGCTTCGCCCATCCCGCCCCGAACGTGCCCCAGGTCTTCAAACTGCGGAGAAATGCAAGCCGACGGTCGCAGATCGCGCCGACGATGGCGATCGTCGCGGCCTTGGTCGCGGTCGACTTCTCGACCGCCTCCAGCGTGAGCGGACCGAAGTCGCCGTCGGCCTTCGCGCCGGCGCTCGATTGCAGCGCCTTCACTGCCCGGCTCAAACCCGAATTGACGGCGTAATCGAACGTGGCGAGATCGACGCCGGCGGGCAGCGCGTCGCCCTGGACGGGCCGCCAATAGTCTGCCGCGTAGATCCGCGCAGCGTCCGCTGGCGTGAGCGCCGTGATGTTGAGGGTCGGATAGGCGGCGGCCGAGATGCCGAATTTCGTGCCCCGCAGCAGCCCGCGGCCGACCTTGCCGCCGGTCCAATTGCCGGGGTCTGCGCGTTCGCTGCTATAGCCCCCCTCGTGGCCGAGCGTGATGGCGAGGCAGGCGCTGAAATTCGCGGCGGTCATGGTGCGGTCCGAACAGTGTTTGTTCGGACCACGATGCCCGCGCGCGCATGGTTCGGGTCACACCCGCAGCCGCGGGTATCAGTGGGTCAGCGTGTGAAAAGGTCGCCTTGGCGGGCGGTCAACTCGGCGGCATGGAGCACACGCCACACGGTGTCCTGAGAGCAGCGCACCGCGCGCGCAATCTCTGCATAGCTCATGCCGCGCCCATGGTAGATCGCGATCAGCCACGGCCGGCCGACCGGTACGTCAAGGTAATCGCCCCCGAGATCGCGCACAAGCTGGCGCGCGAGCGCCTCGCCGAGGGCGGCGACGAGGGGATGCTCGTCGGGCGGGTCGGGCAGGCGGTGCGGCACATAGACCGACGTGCCGCCCCGCGCCTCGATCAGCGCGAGCGCCGCATCTTCGCCCACGCGCCTCAGCAGCGGCCACAGCGCCGGCGGCGCCGGCGGCAGCGACACCGCCTCCGGCGGCGGTCCGAGTGGGCGGCGCGCGCGCTTCATGGCGCCTGCCTTTTGCGGATCGTCCGCCCGCGCTCGGCGATCAGCACGTCGAGTTCGCTGTCGCGGTAGGCGTCGAGGCTTTCGGCCGGCAGCCCGAGCAGCCGCGCCTGCGCCTCGACGATCGAGAGCTTCCGCGCGCGCGCGCTCGGGTTATGGCAGTCCGGCCACGCGACGCCGCCGGCGCGCTCCAACCATGCTTTGAGCGCCTCGATCACGCGCTTGCCGTCCGCCGGACGACGAACCCAATCGAGATGGTCGATGCCGGTCTGTCTCTTCGCGAACGTGACGAGCGCACGGTCGGTGCGGTCGCGCACGAGGCCGAGATTGTATCCGCTGAGCCAGAGAGCCCGGCACACCGGCGCATAGGGACCGGAGAGCCGAAGCGCCCCGTCCGGCCGCGCATCCACTTTGGTGGCCGGCGCACCGAGGCGATTGAGTTCGTCGATGAATTTCGACGCCTGGAAGGCGGTGAGGTCCCGCGACGTCTCGCATCCCGTCAGGCCGCGCATGACGGTCCGTCGGTCGTCGTCCGTCATGCCGATCCGCTTCGCGATCGTGTGGATCGCCGCAATCTGACCCGCGCTCGCCTTCATGCCAGCCTCCGCGGCGCGCTATCCGCGACCTCGTTGCAGGCCGTCACCACGTCCGCCCAATCGAGCGCGCCGGTCGCCCGCAGCTCGGCGAGGAGCGCGCGGAGCGCTGCCCTCGCGCCGGCCGGCGTCACGTCGAGCCCCGCCGCCGCGGCTTCGGCGACCATCAGCCTCACGCCGACCGCACGGACCGCCGCACAAGCCTCCAGCACGCGGCGGCGCGAACGCTTGCCCGCACCGCGGGAGAGATGCACCGTCGCCAGATCGAGCTGGCGCAGGGCCGTATCGAGTTCGAGCATCGCTGCCGCCGCCGGTCGCATGGTCAGAGCCCTCCGCTGGCGAGGAGCGCGCACCAATCGCGCGTCCGGCCGATCCACGGCAGCGCGACGCGCTCGGCTGTCATTTCGGCGGCGACCGACCGGCGCTCAGGCGCGTCGGACAGCCACACGATCGCGAGCGTGCGGCCGTACCGATCGGTGCCGACCGGATCGATCGCCCAGGTGCGTGAGGCGAGGATCTGTGCGAGCGCATCCTGCGCCCGGATGCCGGCCTCGCGCTCGGCCGGGCAGTGCGACCGATGCGTCTCCGGAGCATCGAGATCGGCGATCCGGATGCGTTCCTGATCGACGACGATGGTGTCGCCGTCGATCACGTGCCAGTCCGCGGCTAGAGCGGGCGTGGAGATGATGGCGAAGGCCGTCACGGCGAGCCTGAGCGCGGCATTCATGTCAGAGCCCTCGGCGCTTGCGTCGAAGTCTCGACAGGGGCGTCGATAGGCACGGCAGACGCCGCTTTCGCGCCAGCTACTGCCGCATCGCCGCAGAAGGCGCCGGAGGGTCGGCCAAGCTTCGGAAGGGCCTGAAACCGAGCACCCTTCTCCTCGACTTTCGCGCGCAGCCGGGCGCTGTTCTGCCGCAGCAACTCATTCAGATCGTCAGGGATGGGAAGGGAATGGCGCCGCCACAGACCATGCCAAAGCCGATCGCGCATCGACGCCACGAAACCCTCAAGGTAGGCGCGCGAGGCGTGACTGCGCGTCTTCGCTGTGCGGCGCCGCTTGTAGACGTGCCCTTTCCGGAACAATGCGAGGCCTGCGTCGGCTGCGCGGCGCATCACGTCGTGGACGTACTCCGCAATGAGAACATCCCGGTCGAGGCCGAAATACACGCAGTGCCAGCCATCATGCCGGTGTTCGAGGTAGCAGATGCAGTTTGCGAAGTCGGCGACCCTCGTCCAAAGCGCATCGAGCGGCGTCCGCTTGCTGCCGAGGCGCACGCGATATTCCTCATAGGCCGGGGCCGACAGGTCCTCTTCCGTCAGCCCATGCTCGGACATGAGCGCTGCCGCCTTCTCCGCGGCAGCCATCGCCTCGGCCTCGGTGCAACCGCGGTCGGTGGTCATTGCGCGCAGAGCCGCAAGGCGGGTGCGCAGCTTGGCGAGGTTGTTCATTCGGCATCCTCCCGTTCGCGTCGCAGATAGTCCTCGACCTCGGTGTCGGTCATGAACCGCCAGTCGCCTTCCAGGCGGATCAGCGCCTTCCTGTCGGCGGTCAGCACCGCGAGCAGTTGTGCCGGGCTGCGCTCGGCGAGCATCGGGAATCCCGGCAGGTTCGCGACCTCGATCGCGATTTCCTCGCCGGCCGCGCCGACGAGGAAGACGCGCACGGCGATGCGGACGCCGGCGCCGCACGACATGGCGGCGATCACGCCCGGGGCGTCGAAGAGAGACTTGCTCATGCCGCACCTCCCACAGCGGAAAGCTCCACCTCGAACGGCTCGACGATAAAGTCCTCGCCCTTGCTGCCGATCGAAATGCCGGCAATCGTCCGCGCCACGTCGGGCTCGGCGAGCAGCGCCTCTTTGTTGATTTCGACTTTGGTGCGCAGAAACCGGCGAAAGCCGCGCGCGCGCAGCAGCTCGATCACCTGATCGACGGCGCGCACGCTGACCTTGGGCGGCCGCAGCCGCCATGAAATCACGCCCGTCCCGATGTCGGCGGACTTCGTCTTGCCGCCGGCCGTCAGCTCGGATCGGTTCGCCTCGGCCCAAATCTTGAGCCCCTCGGTCAGGGCCGTCACCTCGTCGCGCAGCGGGCTCGCCGCGGTCTCTGCGGCCTCTTTGCGCCGCGTCAGCTCGTCGTTGAGGTCCGCCTCGATCCGCGCGACCGCGCGCCCGAGTTCGCCGATGCGGGCGACGGCCGTCGCCGCCTCCTCGCGCGTCTGCGGCACGGGGCGATTGGCCCCGGCCGTCCGTGTGCGGGTCGCCTTAGCCATGGATGATTTCCTCCTCCGTCATTGCGTCCGCCGTGTGCAGAACCGCTGCCGCGAGCGCGCGGACCTCGTCTGTCGAGATCATCGACGCCGCGCCCGGCGTCGCGAGCAGCCGTCGCGCCATTGCGACGACGTCGAAGTCGGTGGGGATGGGCTTTCCAAGCAGCGCGCGGCCGACAGCCACCGCCTCGACGGCGGTGGCGAGCGCCTCGACTTCCGCGCGGAGCGTCTCGTTGTCGTCGATCGTGCGCCTCACGACGTCGATCGCATGCGAGACCGTGCCATGCTCGCGCGCACCGATGTGCCGTCCGATCACCTGGAGACTGCACGGGGTGAGCTCACGAGAAAGCCACATGGCCACCTGCCGCGGCCAGATGACGGACGCGGTCCGCCGCTGCGAGACGATGTCGGCAGCCCGGACGCCATAGCCCTCGGCGACCGTTTCGACGATGAGCCGGATGCTGATCATGGCTGCATAACCCCCGGCTGCCACGGCAGGTAGGTGACGACGTTGTCGCGAAGGACGGCGACCTGATCGAGCGCGATGCGCCGGCGCACGTCCGGCCGCTCGCCTGCAGAGAGACTGGCCCGAGCGTGCCGCTCCAGCACCGACGCGGACGCCAGCATGATGCGCAGGCCTGCCGCGACGTCGCGGCAGGCGGCGCCGTCGAGCACCATGCCTCCAGCCACTTCGCCCTGCGCGAACGCGGCGAGGAGGTATTCGAGGTGATGTGAGAGCGTGATCATGACCGCCTCACGCATCGATCGCGTCAGCGGCGAGCTGCGACCACGCGAGCCGGATGTGCCGATCCGAGAGCGGCTGCTCGGCGCCGGCCGCAAGCATGGACGCGAGGCGGACTGTTTTCGTGAGGGCGCGCAACGCGCCGTGCTTACGCGCGATCGCCTTGAGTAGCGCCGTCTCGCGTTCGCTCTCTATGCCCCAGGCCCGGATGAGCGCACAGATATCGCCGGCGCGCGGCTTAGGCTGCACGATCCTCATGCCGACGCGGCTGTACAACTGCGCAAATTGCGCGTTGCGGTCACCCCCGCCCTGGAGCCGCGCAAACACACTCTCGTTGCCGACGACCACGACGCCGATCCTCGCCTTGTCGTGGATGGTGCGGAGCTGATCGAGAGCTTGCGACGAGAGGTGCTGAGCTTCGTCGATCACGACGAGGCCGGCCGAGCCTCGCAGCCGATGCGTGATCGCTCGCGACAGCCACACGCTGCGCCGCTCGACGACGCCGATGATGTCGGCGAGTTCGGACAGCATGTTGTTGGGTCTCGACAGCGTGGGCTCGGCCGTCATGACGTGCACGTTCGAGTGCCGGCGGGCGTACTGCTCGATCGCCGTCGTCTTGCCGATGCCCGCACCCCCTACGACGACGCCGAAGTCCGGCGCGGCCTGCGCGTAGGACATGAGTTCGCCGATCTGGACGGCGGTCTCCGTCGACACGAAATCGGGCGCCGTGGGCAGCACGGCGGCGGTGCGGACGCGCGAGCGCCGCGTCTCCAGCCACCGCGTCACCGCCGCCGAGATGCGGTTGTTGTCCCCCTGATAGGTGGCTCCCATCCACGGCGTGAATGTGCCGTAGGCGATGCCGCACTCTTTGGCGATGGCGGCTTGCGACAGCCCCTCGGCCTCCATGATTTGGCGGACCTCGGCGCGGATCGCGTCGTGCGGGTCGGCGACGATGTCGGTGGTGATCGCGTTCACTGCTTTGTCCTCGTTGTCGTTCGTTGTTGGTGCCGCCGCCCGTCAGGGCGACGGGTCTTCTGCGCGCCAGCGCCGGAGGCCGGCCGAGAAAAGGCTGAGCACCTCGGCCTGCGTGTCCTCGGCCTCGGCCGGCGCGGCAGCGACGGCGAGGTTTCCGAACACAGGGCGGATGACGGCAGGCGCGGGCGGCGGCTCGGCCGCCTCGACGGCCGGCAGCATCGCGGCGAGATCGTCGATCGAAAGCCGCCGCTGCGACGCGAGCAGCTCTTTCTGCGCGCGCAGCCAGCTCTTGCGTGCGCGTGCATGTTCTCGGGATGCGGCTGTGTCGGCGAACCCCACCGCTTCGACGACGGGGGCCTCGACGATGTGCGCGCCATCGAGCCGATAGACGTGCACTCCGGCATGCAGATCATCGGGATCGAACCGAATGATCACCTTGTGACCGACGTGATCCGTCAGCTTCTCGTGCCAATAACGGTTGCCTTCCAGATGCACGCTCGCGTCCGTGCGCACCGTCACGCCTTCTGCCGCAAGCAACCAGAGGCGACACTGCTCGGGCGAAGCGCGGCGGATCATGCTGTCGGCATAGGATGCAGCGAACACCTGATCGAAGGAGAGCCGGCCGCCACAGACCTTCGAGCGACGACCGAGCCGCGCGTTGTGTTCGCGGATGCCTTCCGCGATCACCCGCTCGAAGACTTCGAGCGGCACAGCGCGCGAGCCGTAGTTCGACGGCTTGTTGTCCGGGGAGCGGCCCGTATAGGCACCGGAGAACGCAGGGTGTTTCGCCAGATCGGTCGCGAAATCCCTCCACGCCCTCTCGATCGGCTTGCTCTGGCCGCTGTACGGCGTCGTCCAATGCACCTCGACGCCGAGCGCCTTCAACAAGCCGTCCGGGTCGGTCGCGCGAACCTTGAAGCGGTATCTGTTGGCGATGCCGCCAGTGAACCACTTGCTCGCAAACTGGCGGCCGTTGTCGAGATAGCAATGCTCGGGGATGCCAAAGGCTTCGACGAGATCGCCGAAGGCGAGGAGCACAGTCGCGGCATTCTCGGTCTTGGCGAGGCGCCAACTGAGAATTTTGCCGGACAACAAGTCCTGGAAGCCGACGAGCACGGGCCGACTGATGGACCCGTCCAGCCACTGGACGAACACGTCGAACGTGTGCCCGTCGGCATTGACGGCTTCTAGAGCAGAGAACCCCGACCGATCCCGTTGTTGTGCCGGGTACTGTCGCCTCAGCGCCTCTAGTCCCTCGCGGGCGAGCACGACACTGGTTCGCGGCAGCGCATCAACCCGCCGCGCAAACGTCTTCTCGCTCGGGATGCGCCACCCGCGCGCCTTCGCGATCTCTTCAAGTCGGCGATAGCAGCTCGCCAGCGTCGGCGGCTCAGGGCGCAGATAGTCGGCGAGGAACGCTTGCCACGCCTCCTCCGGGATATCCGCTTCGGCGACCCGCCCCACATGCCGCGGGGCAAGAGCCGGCAGCCAGTCCGCCCGGTCGAGCCCGGCGACAAGGCGCGCCCAGCCGTAGAGGGTGGCGAGCGAGACGTCGGTGGCGCTCGCCACCTGCATCATGGCGAGGTTGCGCGGGCGGCCCGTGACCTCCAGATCGCGCACCGCGAGCAGCGCGTCGAGGCGCCGCCGCGCCTCGTCTTTGCGCTTTTGCGGCAGGGCGTCGAACCAGCGCCACGCCTCCGACCGCTCTCGATCGTCCCGGTCCGCGGTCTCCGGCCGCGCCGGTTCCGCCGCGCGCCGTAGCCGCAGCGCGAGCGCGGTGCGCGCGTTCGTCGGCAGTACGTCCATGCGGTATTCGCGCCCGCCGCCGCGCCCTTGACGTCGCCGCCAGATACCGAGCGGGTTCGCGGCGGTGTACTCGCGCGCATCGTCGTTGCCGCCGCAGCGCTCGATCATTGCAAGCACCGCCTTCTTGTCGACAGGTACACCCGGAAGGCCGAGGTCGGCGAACTCGGCGGCCGTCCACCATTCGCGGAGATCGGCCATCACACGCCTCCTCGAATTTGGCGGCGCTGGTAGTCGATCTCGGCATTGACCTCCTCGCGATGCTCCAGCAGCTCAGCCATCTTGATCGCCGGCAGGTGACGGCGATCGATCACGGCCCAGCCGTGGCGAGAGGCGAGCAGCTCTAGCAATCGCCGGTCTCGGGTGACGGCGATGAGCGCATCGAGCCGGGTGATGGAGATGATGAGATCGTCGCGGCTCTCGGCTGCGTAGGCGTTGAGGACATTCTCGGTGATGTTGTCGTCGAGATAGTCGCTCATCGCCCGCGCCACCTCGGCGCGGCTGCGCCCGCAGCCTTTGAGCGTTTCACTCACCGCCTTTGAGATCGATCGGGCCAGCGTCGCGGCTTTCACCCTTTCGGCCGCATAGGCCAGCACCGGCGACGCCGGCATCCAATCGAGCAGCGAGAGCTGCTCCGCGCGCGGGCGTTTGCGTCGCCCGCTCATGGCAGCACCGAGAGGATGACCGCGCCCGCGCAGGCGAGGCACGCATAGAGGATGACGGTGGCGACGAGCGCGGTCAGGAGCGGGTGCATCACGCATCCCTCCGGACGATGTCGGTGAGGAAGCGTTCGCGTGCGCGGGCACCGGCGCGCTTCCAGGCGGACACGAGGCGATCGAACTCGACGTCCTCGGGCGAGAGCGGCGCCGTGCGGGCACCGCTGATCACGATGGCGGCGGCCGCCACCGAGCGCGCCTCGCCGGCGAGCACCATGTCGACGGCGCGCCGCTGAGCCTCGGGTTCCAGGCGGGCGAGCGCATCGAGTTCGGCGCCGCGCGTGGCGATCGCGGTGAGCGCGATCTTGGCCCGCACGTCCGGGGCGATGCGCGTGTGTCGCGCGATCGACCTCTGCACGTCGCGCTCGCTGATCCCGAGCCGGGCCGCGGTCTCCGATGCAAACGACAATTTGTCGGTTGCATACCCCCACCGGGCCGCTGCGCCGGCGTTTCCGCGCGCAGTGTCCGGATAGAGTTCCTCGTAGATGCGACGCCGCTCGGCGAGGTGCGAGGCGCGATCGAGCGCGCTCAGCTCGCGGCGGATCAGGTTCTCGTCGATCTCCAGGAGCCGCGCTTCGAGCGCACCGCCCTGGAACACCATCGCATCGATCTCGGCCCATTCGAGATGGCGGGCCGCTGTCAGGCGATGCAGGCCGGCGATCAGCTTGTGACGGCCTCGGACCGCCTTGCTGACGATGATCGGAGACTGCTGACCGTTGACGGCCATCGACTGAGCGACACCCATCGCCCAATCGTCGTCGAGTGCGCGCAGCCGGTCAGCCGGGATGTCGATCTTGTCGACGCGCGTCTTCGTCACCGCTGATAAGGCAGCCATGTCACGCCGCCTCGCTGTTTTGACGGTGACCGCTGTCGGCAGGCGGCCTATTGTCCTTGGGTCGAACGGCGGGGATGCGCGATCCATCGGCGCGCCAGCGGCTCGGCCAGATTTGACGGGGCGAGAGGGAAAGGAATTCGGCGACGGCCATCTCGCCGTCGAAATGGGCGCGGCGGATCGCCGTGCGGCAGGCAAACGTGGGTAAGCCGGCGCGACGCGAAAGCTCGTCGAGCGTCGAGCCCGCGATGCGGACCGCAGCCTTGACTTCCTCGGGGTGCCAATCGCCTTCGGGGGTTCGAGAGACGGTCCATCGGCCGTCGGAGTGGCGCAGCGCCATCAGTCAATCCTCGGATGCCCGGCTCTAGCCAGCCGGGTTTTTCGGGGGTCAATCGGTCACGTTTGGGATCACGATCGAGATTAATATGGCACATAAATCCGTGCCTGTCAGCGTGAAAAAACACGCCACAGATCACGTGCGGCTCGACCTCCGCGACT
Organism: Segnochrobactrum spirostomi; assembly: GCF_009600605.1. Lineage (GTDB taxonomy): Bacteria > Pseudomonadota > Alphaproteobacteria > Rhizobiales > Segnochrobactraceae > Segnochrobactrum > Segnochrobactrum spirostomi. Next base: position 3,881,935 of record NZ_VWNA01000001.1, read on the forward strand.
TGCGGGTTAAGAGCTTGAGATTGCGAAATTTTCGCCGGAACCTGCGGAGTGGGGAGCCTCGTATGGCCAACGCCACAGTTCCGGGAGCCTAACCGTGGCGTCGGATACCATTGCCAGCCGCCTCTTGGAGATACGTGAAAAATCACGTCAGACCCAACGCGGGATCTCTAACGCACTCGGGATCGCGTATCGGACCTGGCAGGATATCGAGAAGGGCAAGAACGTGCCGAGCGGCGAGACGCTGCTGCGAATTGCTCAGTTCGGCTACAGCCCGACATGGGTCCTTACAGGGCAAGGGCCAATGGAGTTGTCCGCCACCGGCGCTCAACAGGCCAGCCAAGCGAGCAGCGCACTAGATGTCGAGAGCCTGACCCAGTCGATCCAGATCGTACAGGACTGGTTGACCCAGAACCGCCGCACGATGCCTGCCGATCGGCAGGCCGAAGTGATTGCGCTTATTTACGATCTCGCCATGCAAGAGATGGCGGATGGCCGCACAACCGTTGACATGCAACGGGCGGCGCGGTTTCTTCGTCTCGTCGGATAACGGTGGGATGGATGGGTTATGCGTACAGTACGAGACGAGGTGTTCGCACGCATTCGGCGACGCCTGAGAGATGACAGCGCGGAGCCCGAGCGGATTGACGCTCCGACCCGCCCCGATGAAAAGGCGATCACATATTTTGACCTATCGGGCGCGCGTATTCAGACGCTCTCGATCAATCTGACCGGCGCCAAATAGCGCCCAATGCGGTGGGGATGACGATGTTTGGTCGGAAGCGCCTATGTTGCGCTGTGGTTTTGATTCTATGCGGGATATCCGCTCAAGCAAGCGCTGGCGATGCGGAAGGTGAGAAGCCGACATCGTCGCCGGTATTCAATAAGTTTTCGTGCTTTCCATTCAATAAGCAGGCATTATACGATTTCGAAGTGAGCGCAGCCGGCGTTCGCGTGAACAACCTGAATATCGCGAATGGGAAGGAATTTATAACCGACTCACCGACGCTCGCTTTATCTGCGGCCGTCGCAAATCGCAGCGAAGTGAATGTCTCTGTGTCCGTTGAAGTGGTGGGGATGTCCGGAGGATCGCCGGTCTTCGCGCTGTCAGGAAACATTCCGTTCGGCTATATCGCGCCAGATAAGAACGACGAGATCAAGAGTGCGGTTGTCGTTTCCAAGGATACATTGACGTCTGCCGAAACACTTTGCATCCGCGTCAGCGGCTATCGCAAAAAAGGGTGAGGGAGGGGAATATGCGGAAAGCTGGTGGTCTGATTGCACTTATAGCCGGTATATTCGGCGTACTCGCGGCTGTGTTCACGCTTCTCGTCGGTGGCGTCGGCGGTGCGTTTGAGGCCGACGGTTCCAAGACGATCATACTGCTCGGGTGGGGCGGGATACTGTTCTCTTTTTTCACCATCGTCTTGGGCGCGATCACGATGAGCGCTCGATCGCGCATTCCGGCAGCCCTCTTGGTCGTATGCGCCATTGCTGGCGCCATCCTCGGCGGCACCCTTGTCGCCGTCTTCATGGTGCTGGCGCTGATGGGTGGCATCTGCGGCCTGTTTGGCTCGCGCCGCGCCGTCGCGGAAGCCGCATGAGTTGAATGGCGAGGCGGTCGCGTAGCGTCCCTCGACCGCCTCCTAAGAGCCTCTTGGGTGCCGCTTGAGAGCCCCTCGACGCGGACCGCCTGATCTCTAAGATCAAATGTCCGAACCCCATCGGCGCCCCGATCTCTAAAATCGAGGCGCCGATTTCCCGAGCCGGTCCGATGCATGAAAATCCCAGGCGCGCCGCGGCCTTTCCCGCCACATCCCGCCCAATCCCGGTCAATCCCGGTCCTGCAAGATCATGTGTCCGCTAACAAGGGGAGGGAGTTGGCGTCGTGATTGGGGCGGCGGATCGTTCAAAAGATCCGACGAAGGTCAGCCGTCTTAGCCCCTCCCCTGACAGGGGGACGGGTGGCGCGAAGCGCCCGGGGTGGGGCTTGGGGCGCGCGCGTGGGCCGCCGCCTCAGACCACCGTCACCGCGTAGTCCTGGCCTTCCCACGTTTCGTCGTCGAGCCAGCGCGCGGTGAAGTGGATCACCGTGCCCTGCGGTGCCGCGGCGGTCGGCAGATCGACCTGGTGCAGGTCGAAATGGGTGTCGGTGGTGTTGAGGTCGCTCTGGGTCGCCCAGTTGTCGAGGCTCCAGCGGATCATCGCCGGGCGGCGCGTCTCGATGCGGAGCCGTTTGCCGGCCGGCATGGTGCGCGCCTTCTGGTTCATGCGCCAGAGATAGACGGGCGAGGTGGTCTTGGCCTTCTGGTAGCGGGCGACGGGCTGCGGCGGCATGTCGAACACCGCGCCGTCGCGCAGCGAGCGCAGGAGCTTGATATGCTCGCTGTGGGCCCAGACGAGCGGCATCGCGCTGCCGGAGGGGCGGCCGCGCAGCAATTCGCGCTCCGGAATGTCCGGGGCGTCCCAGATCTGCTCGGGCAGCATGCCGCCGTCGCTCGCCGAGGCTTCGACCGTCGCGAGCAGGGATTCGGCCGTCGCGCGGTTGCCGGCGGCGAGCTCGTAGTGGGCGCGCTCGGCCGCGAGCAGCGGCCACGGCCGGCCGATGCCGGTGCCGTTGAAGGCGCGGCCGTCCTCATGCTCCCCGTAGCCGTCGCCGTTGTAGCGCTTCCAGAGCGGACCCTGCGGCAGGTCCACCTTCACCACGGCGTCGATCACCCGGACGGTGTCGAGAATGCGCGGATCGTCCGGCGCGCGCAGTCCGAAGCGGACGAGCGCGAGGGCGTCGGGGCTGACGATCGCCCGGGCCGGCTGGTTGGTGTCCGCAGGCGGGCGGTTCTTGATCGGCACGAAGCCGTCGAGGGCGGACGCGGCGTCGGCGGTGTCCGGCGGGGCGATGCGGACATAGTAGCCCTTCACGCCGAGCTCGGCGCAGATGTCGGTGCCCTCCGCGAAGGTCCAGCGCTCGATCTCGTCGTTCCAGATGTCGGCGAGTTCGCGCAGGTAGCGGCCGGCTTCGGGCTCGCCGTGCTCGTCGAGGAAGTCCGCCGCCGCAAGCAGCGCCGCGATCTCGACCGCGAGGGTGAACGGCGAATAGCCGGCATCCTCCTCCCAGCGGTCCTGGCCGGTCACCGGGCCGTTGTTGACGATGAACCGCGCGGCCTTCGTCACCATCGCGAGGTAGCGCTTCTTCTCCTCCGGCGTCATGTGCCCGCCGCGGTTGAGGAGGTCGAGCAGCAGGATCGGGAAGGCGCATTCGTCCATCTGGACGCCGGTCCAATAGGGCGAGCCGTCGAGCCACATGTTCTGCGACCAGTGGCCGTCCGCCTCCTGCACCGCGCGCAGATAGGAGAGGATGGCGCGGGCATTCTCCACGGCCCCAGCGGCGAGGAAGCCGCCGGCCGTCTCGACGAGGTCGCGCGGCCAGACGAGATGGTAGCCGCCGAGGTCTTCGTCGCCCTTGCTGAAGCCCCACGGGATCGACAGGCTCGCGATCGCTGCGCCGTGGAACGAGACCGGCTGATGCACCGCCAGCACTTCGGTGCTCACCCGGTAGGGATTGATGTTCGGGTTCGATCCCGGGCGATCGAGCGATTCCAGCGTGGATTGCCAGGCGTGCCATCCCGTCATGTAGAGCTTGCGGGCGGGCTCGAAGCCGTCGCCGAGGGAGGCGAGCACGCGGTGCGCCGCCTCTTCCGGCCGCGAGGCGAAGCCGACGGCGACCAGGAACGGCTTGTCGCCGGCGGCCGCGAGGTCGAACTCGCCGGTCAGCGCGACGTTGCCGTTCGCGGCTCGGGCATAGGGGATCAAAGTTCCGGTGTGCTTGAGCTGCTGCCAGCCGTCCGAGGCGCCGACGAAGCCGGCAGACGCCGTTCGCCACGGCACCGACGCGGCGATGGCGAGCGAGGTGCCGCCTTTGCCGGACGCGAACAGCATCCGGGTGCCCTTGTATTCGTCGATCCACGCGGTGTTGTCGGCGCCGGCATTGACGAGGTGGGGGGCGAGCAGGCCGTAGAGGCGATAATCCGAGGGGGCGCCCTGGAGCGCCTCGAAACTGATCGCCTGGAGAAGCACGTCGCGGCGCGGATCGGTCAGCACCACTTTGGTGATGCGGTAGCGGTCGTCGATCGCGGTGTTGGTGATCCAGAAGGCCGGAACGCCGTCGGCGAGCCGCCGTAGGCGGTGCCGGGTGTCTCGCTTCTCCTCGGAGAAATAGCCGTCGGGGCCCGTGACGATCATCCCGAAATCGCGGGTGCAGGCGGTATCGACCCGCGGATAATAGATCTCGTTGAGGATGCCGTGGCTCATGGTGAACCAGACCCGGCTCGAGGCGTCGAGGGCGGTTCCGACGCCACTCTTGGCGCTCGAGGTCCAGCGCCCGCTGAGGCCCGGCGCACCCGGGGCTTCGGCGATGATGCCATCCTGCATGAGCCGTCTCCGATCCATCTCCGCCCGCATCCGCTGCGGGTCCGATCCTTTTGGAAAGGCACCATAACGATTGAAGCTTGTCACGGACAGGTCATTGCATCGGAATAGCTTTCGGTTCTCAATCAGGCCATGGTGCCGACGAATGGGAGCGCCCGGGTCGCGGCGCGAACCGATGCGGCGGGTGAAACGCCCGTCCATTTCCACCGAAGAGAGGAGACGAGGCCATGCAGCTCGGCGTGATCGGACTAGGGCGAATGGGGGGCAACATCGCGCGGCGCCTCATGAAGGCGGGCCATAGCTGCGTGGTGTTCGACCAGAACCCGGCCGCCGTTACGGATCTCGCGTCGGCCGGTGCCGTCGGCGCCGCCAACCTCGGCGATCTCGTCGCGAAGCTCGACGCGCCGCGCGCGGTGTGGGTGATGTTGCCGGCCGGCGAGATCACCGAATCCACCATCGCCGCGCTCGCCGCGGTGCTGTCGCCGGGCGACACCATCATCGATGGCGGCAACACCTTCTATAAGGACGACATCCGTCGCGCCGCGAGCCTGCGCGAGAAGTCGCTCCATTATATCGACGTCGGCACCTCCGGCGGCGTGTGGGGCCTCGATCGCGGCTACTGCATGATGATCGGCGGCGACAAGGAGACGGTCGATCGTCTCGATCCGATCTTCGACACGCTGGCGCCGGGCATCGGCGACATTCCGCGCACCCCGGGTCGCGAGACGTTCGACAGCCGTGCCGAGCGCGGCTACATCCACGCCGGCCCCGCCGGCTCCGGCCACTTCGTGAAGATGGTCCACAACGGCATCGAGTACGGCCTGATGCAGGCCTATGCCGAGGGCTTCGACATCCTGCAGAACAAGGATTCGACGGAGCTGCCGGAGAACGAGCGCTTCACGTTCAACCTGGCCGACATCGCCGAGGTGTGGCGCCGCGGCAGTGTGGTGTCGTCCTGGCTGCTCGACCTCAGCGCCATGGCGCTCGCGGAGAATCCGAGCCTGTCGAACTTCACCGGCTCGGTGGCGGATTCGGGCGAGGGGCGCTGGACCGTCAACGCGGCGGTCGAGGAGGCCGTTTCGGCCGAGGTGCTCACCGCTGCTCTGTTCGCCCGCTTCCGCTCGCGCCAGCAGCACACCTTCGGCGAGCGCATGCTCTCGGCGATGCGCTTCAAGTTCGGCGGCCACATCGAGCAGCACGGCAACTGATCGGCGCGCCAGCCGCCCGGATCGGCCTGCGACAACAGAAAACCCCCGGGGCTGCGGCCCCGGGGGTTTTTGTTTGGCCGCTGTGATGTCCGTCAGCGGGCGGCGGCGAGGGACCCGCGGCCGAGGCTGCGCAGGCTGCGGCCCGAGCGCAGGTGGTCCTCGATGGCCTCGAGGGTAAGGCCCTTGGTCTCCGGCACCATGCGCACGGCGAAGATGAAGCCGATGACGCAGATGAGGGCGTAGATCGTGAACACGCCGGCGAGCCCGATGGCCGCGACGAGGACCGGGAAGGACAGCACGATCAGGAAGTTGAAGCCCCAGTTCGAGAGCGAGGCGATGCTCATGCCGAGGCCGCGGACGTGGAGCGGGAAGATCTCCGACATCACCACGAAAGGCAGCGGGCCGAGGCTCACCGCGAAGGAGGCGATGTAAAGGGCGAGCCCGACGAGGGCGACGTAATGGAGCGCGGGCGAGTCGATGGTCGAGGCGACCGCGATCATGCCGAGGCTGATTGCGGTGCCGGCAAAGCCGATCATCAAGAGGCGGCGGCGGCCGATGCGGTCGATGAGGCCCATGCCTACGACGGTCATCGCGACGTTGACGACGCCGACGCCGACCGTCGCCAGCACCTGCGTCTCGACCGAGCCGAAGCCGGAGAGCTGGAACACCTGCGGGGCATAATAGATGACGGCGTTGATGCCAGAGAGCTGCTGCAGCAGGAACAGGCCCATGCCGACGATGAGGGCGGGGCGGACCATCGGCGTGAGCAACGCCGAGAGACCGCTCCCGCGGCTGGCCTGGTCGGCCGTGCGCGCGATCTCGGCGAGCTCCTCGGTCACGACGGCGGCGTTCGGGGCCACGCCGTGAATGCGGGCGATGGTGGCGCGAGCCTCGTCGCGGCGATTGTTGAGCGCGAGCCAGCGCGGCGTGTCGCTGAGGATCAGGATGCCGACGAGGAGGGCGAGGGCCGGCACCATGCCGAGGCCGAACATCAGGCGCCACGAATCGGAGACGAGGTAGCCGACCATGTAGGCGCCGAGGATGCCGAGCGTGATGGCGAGCTGGTAGACCGAGACGAACATGCCGCGCTTCTGCGCCGGCGCGCTCTCGGAGATGTAGAGCGGCGCCACCATGCCCGCGATGCCGATGGCGATGCCGAGGACGAGGCGCGCCGCCGTGAGGAACTGGACCGAAACGGCGGCGGCAGCGAGCGCCGCGCCTACGGTGAACAGAAGGGCGGCGAACACGAGCAGCTTGCGCCGGCCGATCGGCTCGGCCAAGCGGCCGCCGACGAGCGCGCCGAAGAAGGCGCCGAACGGCACCGCCGAGGTCATGATGCCTTCGGCGAGCGGGCCGATGTCGAACTGGGACTTGAGGAGATGCAGGGCGCCGGCGATGACACCCTCGTCGAACCCGAACAGAAAGCCGGCGATCGCGACGACCGCCACGATGAGATAGATCACGGGGCAACCCCTCCCTGCCTATGTTGCCGGCACATTGCATGGGAAGGGGGCCGTCCGCCACCCTCTTTCGGGGGACGGTAAAGGGCGGCGCGCTGCCGCCCCGCACCGAGTGCGGCTAACCTCCGCGGCGCACCATGTGGGCGTAGATCGCAACCGAAATCGTGATCAGCAACCCGTAGATGAACTGCGTCCAGAAGCCCGTCAGGCCGATCGCGATGATGCCCGGCTCCAGCGAGGCGATGATGAGGACGCCGACGAAGGTGCCGATCATCGTGCCCTTCCCGCCGAACACCGAGGTGCCGCCGATGAACACGGCGGCGAGCGTCGTCAGGAGATAGCCCTCGCCGGTGGTCGCCCAGAAGAACAGCATCTGGTTGAGGAGCAGGACCGAGGAGAAGGCGGCGCACACGCCGAGCAGGATGAAGCACTGGATCTTCACCCGGTCGACGTTGATGCCCATCATCCGCGCGCTCGCGGCATTGTCACCGACGAACAGCACGTGGCTACCGAAGCGGTGCCGTTTGTAAACGAGCCCGAGCACGATCGCGAAGGCGAGGAACCAGAGGAACTGCGCCGGGATCAGACCGAAGAGCTGCCCCGTGAAGAGGGGGTGGAGCGGGCTCGAGGTGATCGAGGAGAGGGGAATGCCTTTGCCCTCGGTCAGGACGTTCACGAGGCCGCGCCAGAGGAACATCGTGCCGATCGTCGCGACGATCGAGGGGATGCCGAGCTTGGTCACGAGGAGGCCGTTGATGAGGCCTCCGAGCGCGCCGACCATGAGGCAGAGCACCAGCGCGATCAGGAAGGAGTCGGTGTGGACGTAGACGATGGAGAAGACCCAGCCGGCGAGGCCGTAGATCGAGGGGAAGCTCAGGTCGATCTCGCCGAGGGTGACGATGTAGGTCGCGGCGAGCGCCATGATCCCGAAGAAGGGGATCGAGATCATGAACGAGCGGTAGATGTCGAAGCTCGTGTAGGTGCGGGTGTCGCCGATCAGGAAGATCGCATAGAGCACCACCAGCATCACGATGGTGGAGAGCTGGAAGCGGTGCGTGTGGTGCCAGGGGCGGCCCTGGTGGGCCGGCGATGCGCTCGCGGCGGCGGGCGGCTTCTGAGCTGCGGTCGTGGCCATGTCAGTGCACCCGTCCGGCGTCGTGAAGGGCGATCATCGTGTCGACGAGCTGTTCGCGCGTCAGCTCCGATTTGTGGAAGCGTTCGGCGACGCGGCCGCGGTCCAGGATGACGAACCGGTCGGCCACGTCGTAGACATGGAAGATGTTGTGATCGATGAAGATCGCGGACTTGCCCTGGGCCCGGATCGCCTTGGTGAAGTCGAGCACGCGATCGGTCTCCTTGAGGGAGAGGCCCATGGTCGGCTCGTCGAGAATGATGAGGTCGGCGTCGAAATAGAGCGCGCGGCCGATCGCGACGCCCTGCTTCTCGCCGCCCGAGAGCCCCCTGACCTCGCTGTCGACGGTGATGGCGCGGGAGGTGAAGCCCATGCCGGTGCGCAGGAGCTTCTGTGCCTCGAACTTCTGCTTCTTCACGTCGAGGAAGCCCAGCCAATTGGTGAGCTCGCGACCGGCGAAGATGTTGCGCCAGAGCTCCTGCTGGTCGGCGAGTGCGCGCTCCTGGTAGACGGTCTCGATGCCGAGGAGGCGCGAGGCGCGCACGTCCTTCAGGGTGATGCGCTCGCCCTTGAAGAAGATCTCGCCCTCGGACGGCGCGTGGACGCCGGTGATGATCTTGATCAGCGTGGATTTGCCCGCGCCATTGTCGCCGACGAGGGCGACGATTTCGCCGGAATGGATCTCAAGATCGACGCCTTTCAGAACCTCGATGGGTCCGAAAGACTTTTTGATGCCCTTGAGGGCGAGAAGGGGTTGCGTGGCCATCGGGGCAGTACGCTCGCGACCTGAGGAAACACGAATAGACCCGCGCCGGTTCGGCGCGGGTCCCTGGGGAGGATGGCTCAGCGAATGCCTTCCGCCGCGAGCGGCGCGACCGCGGCGATGTTGTCCTTGGTGATGAGCGCGGCGCCGGTGTCGATATCCATGCCGGCGAAGCCGAACTTCGACGTCAGATAGAGCTGAATGATCGGCAGGTAGCCCTGGAGGAACGGCTGCTGGTCGAGCACGACCGAGACCGCGCCGTCCTCGATCGCCTTGGCGGTCGCGGCGGAGAGGTCGAAGCCCGCGCCGCAGATCTCGCCGGGCTTCTTGCCCGAAGCCTGGATGTAGGCCGGGATCGTGGCGGTGAGCGCGCCGTGGTCGGTGATCACCGCCTTCACGTCGGGATGCGAGGCGACGAAGCTCGAGAACACCGGGATGCCTTGCGCGGCGTCGCCGTTGATGGCGTCCGAGATCTCGAGATAATCGACCTTGAGGCCGGCCTTCTCGAGCGCGTCCTGTACGCCCTTGGTGCGCTGGCCGCGGCCTTCCTGGCCGAGCAGGCCCCAGAGGAAGACGGTGTCGCCGCTCTTCAGGCCGCACGCCTTGATCGCGCCTTCGCCGAGCGCCTGGCCGGCGCCGTAGAGCTTGGCGCCGACATAGCCGAGGCCGTCGCCCTTGTACTGGGCTTCCTTGTTCGGCAGGTCGACGTTCGAGGTCGTGACCAGGATGCCGGCCTGACGGGCCTGGTCGACCAGCGGGCCGAGGGCGGCTTCGCCCGGATGGCCCATGATCGAGATGCCCGTCGGCTTGCGCGCGATGGCCTCGCTGAATTGCTGGACCATCTTCTGCGGATTCCAGTCCGACCAGACATAGTCGACCCGGCAGCCGGTCTGTTCGGCGGCGAGCTTGGCGCCGCTGTAGACGATCGAGGCGAAGCTGTCGCCTTCGGCGCCGCCGGGGAAGAAGACGAAGGTCTTGCCCGCGCAACTCGTGTCCGGCGCGGCCTGCGCCGTGCCCCCCGCCATGGCGAGCGCGAGACAGAGTCCGGCCGCCAATCCCATAACCCTCATTCGTTTTCTCCCCGTAGGCGACCGCCCGCTCGGCAGACGCCGATTGCGATTTCGATTGCCGCTCGGCCGGCGTTGATCGCCAGTCCTGCGCTCGCATGGGTCGGACATTCGAGGCCCAATCCTCATACAAGATGGGTAAGTTAAAAGCCCGGCAACCGACGGTGTCAAGCGCTTCGCGGCTCACCGAGGTGCGTACCTCAGCCGCAGCCGCCCTCGGGCCCAAGGGCAGACGATTGGGGCCGAGCGCCGGGTCGCGCGACCCACTGCCTTGGTGCGGCTTGCCTTTTGCCGACGAATTTCCCATCCTCTTGTATGAGGATATCCGCCGGACGGGTGCGCCGAGAGCGAGCGCCGCGCGGGATCTCGGTCCGGGGGCTTTCATGGCGCGGGGAACGGAAGCGGTCGCGTTGCCGCTCGGTACGTCGGTGATGGGCGAGAGCGCCACGGTCAGCATGCGGCGCCTGCACGGCTACGTGGCGCACCGGCTGGCCGTCTCGATCATCGGCGGCGACGCCGCGCCAGGTTCGGTGCTGCCGAACGAGGAGCAGGCGAGTTCGGCCTTCGGCGTGTCCCGCACGGCCTACCGCGAGGCGATCCGCATGCTCGCCGCGAAGGGCCTCGTCGAGGCGCAGCCCAAGACCGGCACCCGCGTCGCCCAGCGCAGCCGCTGGAACCTGCTCGATCCCGACGTGCTCGGCTGGCATTTCGAGGTGGAGCCGAGCCCGACCTTCATCTCGTCGCTGTTCGAACTGCGCCTCATCGTCGAGCCGGCCGCCGCGGCGATGGCGGCGGAGCGGCGCGACGACGGCGACATCGCCGATCTCGCCGAGGCGCTGTCGCGCTTCGCGGCACTCGGCACCACCCGGCCGGAGGGCCTCGAGGCCGATCTCGCCTTCCACACCGCGATCCTGCGGGCGACCCGCAACGAGCCGCTCACCGCGCTGTCGAGCGTCATCAACGCCGCCCTGCATTGGTCGGTGCGCATCAAGCTCGACGCGCCGGAGGATGTCCGCCGCGATTCGTTGGGCGATCATCAGGCCGTGTTCGATGCGATCGCCCGCCGCGATTCCGCCTCCGCCCGGGCGCGGATGGCGGCACTGCTTGAGCAGGCGCTCGCCGATACGATGCGGGCACTTTCGGTACGGGCGGGCGCCGCCGTCTGACCGCTTCGGACGCTTCTTGTGCTGCGTCCGCTCACAATCTCAGATGGATTGTGGCATCGCCTGGGGGCTCAACGTTCGGTCGCCTGGCGACGCAGGGTGGGCGCTCCTGTCGCACAGCGTTCACCAAAATCTGCTAAGTGCGGAACAAGGCGGCCTTGAGCCGGCTAATCGCTTGAAAGCGCTGATGACATCGCGCGTTGCCCCGGCCTGCTCGGCAAGGGTTGTCATACCGCAGCGCACACATCACACTGCTGTTGCAAAGGTGTGCAAGCGGGCGCATAAAGCGCACCGGATGCGTCTTTTTTGCCGTTTTGGGGTTGTATAGCTTCCTCGACATTTTAAATTGAAGCCATGGCCGATTCGAAAAAGCCCAGCGTGAAGCCACGCAAACAGGTCGGAGCGCTCCCGTACCGTCTCACCGAGGCGGGTGCATGGGAGTTCTATCTCGTCACGTCGCGCGAGACCCGCCGCTGGGTGATCCCGAAGGGCTGGCCGATGAAGGGCCGCTCCGCCGCCGCTGCCGCCGCCCAGGAGGCTTTCGAGGAGGCCGGTCTGCGCGGCCAGACCGCGCGGAAGGCGATCGGCCATTATCTCTACGGCAAGCGGATGCCGGGCGGACGCGCCGTGCCGTGCATGGTCGAAGTCTTCCCGATGGAGGTCGAAGACCAGGTCCGCAAATGGCCGGAGATGCATCAGCGTGAGGGCCGTTGGTTTCCCGTCGAGGAGGCGGCCGAAGCCGTCGACGAGCCGGGCCTGTCCGAAATCATGCTCGGATTTTCCGCCAGCAAAGCGGTCGCCGCCTGAGGCCGGCGCGGTATCGCGCGCGCGTTCCGCGGAGGCCGGTTTTTGCGGCGCTTGGATTATCGCAGGCCTTGGATCTTCGTGGAGCCTGGATTTTCGTGAAGGTGCGGACCGCCGGTCGACGCGGCTTCCGCAGCCTTCACGGTGAAATCAACTTGGACGCTTTTCGAAAGTCTCCGGCATTGCTGTCCAGGGACACCGCATCGCCTTCGTCTTCCGCAGGGTCGACCCGATAAAGGATGGCGCGAGGCCAGGCTTCAAGCGGTATCGGTATGTCGTTTCGGGCCGGAAGTCTCTCGAGATGCTTGGTGGCCCAGCGGCAGTCCGATGAAGGGGAGAATATCCGCCTCTCTGCCACCGTCCAGCGGGCCCGATACCCAAAGCGGGTAGATGTCCGCGAATTCATCTTCGCGGCTTCCAGGGATAGGGCCGACCTCTCCGTGTGGCTCACGGCTTGGCGGCGCGGCCGGGCAGGGCGCGGACGGTCTGCCGGACCACCGTGCGGATGGCGAAGCTCGATTGGATGCGGGCGACGCCGGGAAGCCGCGCGAGCTGCTCCTTGTGGACCCGCTCATAGTCGGCGACGCCGTGCGTCTCGACCCGCAGCACATAGTCTGCGAGACCGGTCATCAGATAGCATTCGCACACCTCGGGAATCTTCCGCACCGCCGTTTCGAAGCGGCTCAGGAAGTCCTCCGTCTGCCGTTCGAGCGTGATGTGGACGATCGCCACCGTGACCTCCGCGGCCGGGGATTCCTCGATGATGGCGACATAGCCGCGAATCACGCCGCTCTCTTCGAGCGCCCGCAAGCGGCGCAGGCAGGCCGACGGCGACAGGCCCACCGCCTCGGCCAGCTTGGCGTTCGGCAGCCGCCCGTCGGTGCGCAGCAGGCGGACGATCTTGGCATCGATGGAATCGAGCGGCGCGGTCACGCAACGTCCTTCCGTGATCTGTCAACGATCGTGCGGATATCCCTCAAGGACCGCACTTTGTTGCGGAGAATGCAAAGAAAATCGACGATCCTTGTGCTTCACTCGGACGATCGCCAGGGTGCCTGAGGAGGCGCTTTCCAGGCGTGTGAGGGCCGCCTTCGGCGCGGACCTCTGTCGTTGGCACCGAGTTTGCGTCATGCTGACCGCGCGTGGGGTCAGCGCTGCATTGTGGTGAGGCACCCGATGGTTTTTCAGTCCGCGATCGCGCCGGGCCTCGGCCCTGTGACCTCTTCGGCGGCCGCCGCCGGCGCCACGCTTACGATCGATCTCGCGGCCATCCGGCGCAACTATCGTGCGCTCGCCGCGCGGCTGAAGCCGGGCACGGTGTGCTCCGCCGTCGTGAAGGCCGACAGCTACGGGCTCGGTGCTGCGCGCATCGCCCCGATGCTCGCGGACGCCGGGTGCCGCCATTTCTTCGTCGCCCATCTCGGTGAGGCGGAGGCGATCCGTCCGCTGCTTCCGGCCGCCTGCGCCATCTATGTGCTGCACGGTGTGATGCCCGGTGCCGAGGCCGAATGCCTCGCGGCCGGCGCGACGCCGGTCCTCAACAATCTCGGCCAGATCGAGCGCTGGGCCGCCTTGGCGAAGCGGGAAGGGCGGCGGCTGCCCGCCATCGTCCAGATCGATTCCGGCATGTCGCGCCTCGGCCTGCCGCCGGAGGAGATCGAGCGGCTCGCGGCCGAGCCCGAGCGCCTCGCCGGCATCGACGTGCACTATGTGATGAGCCATCTCGCCTGCGCCGACGAGCCGTCCCACCCGGCGAACCGCGCTCAGCTCGAGGCGTTCGAGGTGCGCCGCCGCCTGCTGCCGGCCGCTCCGGCGAGCTTCGCGGCCTCGCCGGGCATCCTGCTCGGGCCGGATTATCATTTCGATCTGGTGCGCCCGGGCGTCGCGCTCTACGGCGTCTCGCCGGTGTCGGGCGTGCCGAGCCCGGTCGAGCCGGTGGTGCGTCTCGAAGCCCGCGTCGTCCAGGTCCGCGAGATCGGGCCGGGGACGGGCGTCGGCTACGGCCACACCTACATCGCCGAGCGGCCGATGAGGATCGCGGCAATTTCCGTTGGTTACGCGGACGGCTGGATCCGGCACCTCGGCAATCGCGGCGCTGCCTTCATCGGCGCGCACGCGGCCCCCTTCATCGGCCGGATTTCCATGGATTCGGCGACGATCGACGTGAGTGCCATCCCCGGCGAGATCGCCGACGGCACACCGGTGGAGCTGATCGGGCCGCACCGCTCCGTCGAAGAGGTCGCCGTGGACGCCGCGACGATCGGCTACGAGATCCTCACCAATCTCGGCACCCGTTTCCATCGTATCTATGTCGATGCCTGATCGGCATCGGTCGCCCCTTTCGCTGTCTTGAGGCGGTCCGGTCACGGCCCGCTCGTTCGCTCCGGAGTGCTCATCCATGAAAGTCGTCGTGTTGGGCGGCGGCGTCGTCGGCGTGACGACGGCCTATTATCTCGCCAAGGCCGGGCACCAGGTCGAGGTGATCGACCGTCAGCCGGGCGTGGCGCTCGAGACGAGCTTCGCCAATGCCGGCGAGATCTCGCCCGGTTATTCCTCGCCGTGGGCGGGGCCGAGCATCCCGAAGAAGGCGTTCCACTGGCTCTTGATGAAATATGGGCCGCTCGCCGTCTATCCGACGCCGGATCCGTGGATGTGGGTCTGGATCGCCCGCATGCTGCGCAACTGCACCCACGCGCGCTACGAGCTCAACAAATCCCGCATGGTCGGCATTGCGGAATATAGCCGCGATTGCTTCAAGGCGCTGCGCGCCGACACCGGCATCACCTACGACGACCGGGCGCAGGGAACCCTGCAACTGTTCCGCACCCAGAAGCAGCTCGACGGCATCGGCGAGGACCTCAAGGTGCTCGACCGCTACGGCGTACCCTACGAGGTGCTCGATCGCGACGGCTGCACCAAGCCGGAGCCGGGCCTCGCCGCCGTGCGCGAGAAATTCGTCGGCGGTCTGCGCCTGCCCAACGACGAGACCGGCGATTGCCAGATGTTCACCGGCAAGCTCGCCGCGCTCGCCGGCGCGCTCGGCGTCACCTTCCGCTTCGACACGCCTGTGAAGCAGATCCTCGCCGACGGCGGGCGGATCACCGGGATCGAGACCGACAAGGACATCCTGACCGCCGACCATTATGTTGTGGCGCTCGGCCCGCACTCGCCCTTCCTGCTGCGCCCGATCGGGATTCCGGTGCCGGTCTATCCGGTCAAGGGCTATTCGATCACCGTGCCGATCGTGAAGCCGGAGCGGGCACCGGAATCGACGGTGATGGACGAGACCTACAAGATTGCCATCACCCGCCTCGGCGACCGCATCCGCGTCGGCGGCACGGCGGAATTGTCTGGCTATTCGACGACGCTGCGCGCAGGGCGGCGGGCGACGCTGGAGCATTCGGTCGGCGATCTCTTCCCCGGTGCCGGCGACCTCTCCCAGGCGACATTCTGGACCGGGCTGCGGCCGATGACGCCGGATGGCCCGCCGATCGTCGGGCCGACCCGCTACCCGAATCTCTCTCTCAACACGGGGCACGGCACGCTCGGCTGGACCATGTCGTGCGGCTCGGCTCGCGTGCTGGCGGACCAGATCTCGGGTCGGACGCCGGACATCGACGCGCGCGATCTCGCCTTCGCCCGCTACGCCTGAGCGGGGAAGGGGCCTGCATGGGCCGAAGCGCTCGCCGTCATTGATGGGCTCTTCGGCCTTTTCCCGCGCCATCATCGACAAGAAAATCGGGGTCAACGCGGACGCGCCCAAAGATTTTCTCACCCGAGGCATTCCGATGCGAGCAAGATGCACTAGCATATTGATGGAGCATCGTGTCTGAGGGAGGCCATGGGGGCGCAGACGAGCATTACGACGTCGGTTTATGCCGGCCTTGCGGACGCGCCGGTCATCGTGACGGGCGGCGGCGGAGGAATCGGGGCGGCGTTTGTCGAAGCCTTCGCTCGCCAAGGCGCCAAGGTGGCCTTCGTCGACATCGACCCGGACGGCAGCGCCAAGCTCGCAGAGCGCCTCTCTGACGCTGCCTATCGTCCGATCTATCGGATTTTCGACCTCAAGCACGCCGACGGCGTGCCGGACTTGATGGCCGATCTGATCTCGGAACTCGGGGGCCTCTCCGTCCTCGTCAACAATGCGGGCTACGACGAACGCCACGCCATCGAGGACGTGACGCCCAAGCTCTGGCGCGATCTCCTCGCGGTCAATCTCGACCATCATTTCTTCTGCACCCAGGCGGCTGTGCCGGCGCTCGCCGCGCGCGGCGGCAGCATCGTCAACATGAGCTCGATCGCCTGGCGGCTCGGCATGGGCGGCATGTCCGCCTACGTCACCGCGAAAGCGGGGATCGAGGGGCTGACGCGGGGGCTCGCCCGGGAACTCGGTCCGAAGGGAATTCGCGTGAATTGCGTGCTGCCAGGCGCCGTCCGTACCGCACGGCAAGTGGAAAAGTGGCTCACGCCGGAAGCGGAGCGCGAGATTTCGCAAGGACAATCGCTCGTGGGATGGGTCCACCCGGAAGATGTCACGGGAATCGTGATGTTTCTGGCCTCGAATGATGCAAAGATGATCACCAGCCAGACGTTCGTCGTCGACGGGGGCTGGCTTTAACGGAGAGACGTAGATGGCGGGAGTGGGGGCACGTCCGGCCGCTGAGGATGAGGGGCTGAAGGCAGGCGCTACGAACAGCCTTGCTCATCGCACGGCGGCAACAATTGGATCGGCGATCGTCAAGGGCGATTACAAGCCCGGGGATACGTTGCCGATCGAAGCGGAGATTTGCATGGCGCTGGGCGTCGGGCGCAACATTCTCCGCGAGGCGGTCAAGATCTTGGCCGGGAAGGGGCTTTTGAAGACCACGCGGCGGGTCGGCACGGTGGTGCTTCCGCGCACGTCGTGGACGTTGCTTGACCCGGACATCTTGAATTGGAGCGTCGAGGAAGCCGACAACGCGATCGATCTTCTCGAAGAGATCGCCGAAGTCCGGGCCGCCGTTCTGCCGGAGATGGCCGCGCTCGCGGCGAGCCGCGCGGGATCGGCCGTGCGCGGCGCGCTTGACGACGCGGTGGATCGCCTCGAGCGGGCGAACGGCGACGGCGACGCCCGCGAGGCGGCGGCGCGCCTGTTCCATCGTCGTTTGCTGGAGGCCTCCGGCAACGAGATCGCGGCCTCGCTCGGGCGCTCGTTCGAACTGCTGGCCGTGGTGCCGGACGATCTCGTGGAGGGCGCCAAGCTCTACCGCGCTCTCGCCGCGGCGATCGCCAAAGGCCATCCCGGATCGGCGCGGACGGCGGCCAAACGGCTCATCGAAGCGGAAACGCCGATCGTAGAGGAGGTCTGAGCGGACGGCCCGCCGCAGATCGACGGTGTCACCGACTTCACGAAACCGTCGCGCTTGGCCGCCAAAGTCTTGGCGGAACAAGTCTTGACGGGATGTGCGCCGCAAGGCGCCGGAAGCGATGGGGCGTCGCCGTGGCGAAGGTCGAGCGTCGAATGCGGTCACTGGTTCTGGTGCCGGCCTCCGGTGCCGCGTGGGACGCGGCGCGCAGCAGCGGCGCGGATGCCCTCGTGCTCGATCTCAACGCGCCGACGACGGCCGATCGGGAGCAGGGCATCGCCCGCTTCGCCGCGCTCGGGTCGGGTCGGCTCGCCGGGCCCGCGCGGTTCGTTCGCGTGCGCGGCCTCGCGAGCGGCACCGTCGACGGCGACCTCGACGTGGTGATGCCGCATCGGCCGGACGCCATCGTGCTCCCGGACGTCTCCTCCGGCATGGACGTCCAGCATCTCGCCGCCAAGCTCGCCGTTCACGAGGCCCAGTGCGGCCTCGCCGATCATGCGACGCGGCTCGTCGCGGTCGTCGATTCGCCGCGCGGCTATTTCGGCATCGGCTCGCTGCCCGGCGCCAGCCACCGCCTCGCGGCCATCGTGTTCGATGCCATCACCTTCGCGGCCGAGGCCGGCCTCGACCCGGCGGCACCGGCCGTGCGGCTCGCCCGCGCGACGGTGGTGATCGCGGCCGCCGCCGCGCGGGTGCCGGCCCTCGCGGTCGCCGATGCCGAAACGCCGATCGCCGCGCAATGGACCGCCGCCCATACGGAAGGCTTTGCCGGCCTCATGCTCGGCGCAGCCGCGGACCTCGCGGTTGCCGTGCCCGCCATTCATGGCGGGCGCAAACGCGGGCCGGCATCGCTCGAAGTTTCATCCTCGTGAAATTATCGGCGATCTGAAGGCGGCCGCGCGCCGCTGCGGCCGTCTCCGGACGCGCGAGTGGGTCCACCCGCCCGCCGTCCCGCGCCAGGCGCCGTTCACGTCACAGAATGTGATCCGTTCGTCTGAGCGCCCCCGGCCGTGCCTGAACACCAGGGTGCGCGCCGCTTTTCGCGGTGATCCTCGCCAAAGCGTCCCTCCACTTTGGACCTGCTCTTGCAAAAGCTGCAGAGCTATTTCATGATGATGAAATGAAAAGATCGGTCGTTTCCGGTCGCGGGCCTTCCGTTCGAAGTTTTGAGGGCCCGAGGCGTCGGCAGAAACGCACGGCATAAACACCGTCGTCAGGAGAGGGGCGGCGGATTTCCGGAACGCCTGAGAGGGGCGCGCACATGACCCAACCGTTCAACACCAACGGCATCCAATGGACGCTGCCGGCGTCGGCCTACCGCGACCCGGCGCTCTATGAGCGCGAGCGCAAACAGATCTTCGCCCGCAACTGGTCGCTGTTCTCCTGGTCGGAGCGCGTCCGCGAGCCGGGCGATTATGTCTCCGGCGTCTCCGCCGGCTATCCGATCTTCGTGATCCGCGGCGACGACGGCAAGGTGCGCGGCTTCCACAATGTCTGCCGTCACCGCGGCGCGCAGCTCATCTCCAAGGAAGAGGGACATTGCGGCAAGGTCGTCTCCTGCCCCTATCACGCCTGGGCCTTCAGCCGCTCGGGCCGCCTCATCAAGGCGACCGAGTTCGGGGAGGGCGGCCCGGCTTTCGATCCGGACGAGTGGAGCCTCTACGAGGTCGACGTCGAGGAATGGCGCGGCCTCATCTTCGTGCGCATCGAGCGCGGCGGTCAGGACCTCAAGTCCTGGCTCGGTCCGATCGACACCATGGCGGCCGACTACCCGCTCGACACGCAGAAATATTTCACCTGCAAGAATCGCGACGTCGACGTCGATTGGAAGGCGTACGGCGAGAACTATCTCGAGTGCTATCACTGCCGGATCATGCATCCGGGCCTGTGCGAGTCGCTCGACGTCGATCAATACCGGATCGACACCTACCAGAATGAGTGGTTCTTCCACCTTCATGCGCCGAAGCGGGAAGGCGGCTTCACCCGCGGGCTCTATTTCTACCGCTTCCCGTTCCTGATGCTGAACCTCTACGATTGGGGTTCGTCGATCGCCACGATCGAGCCGCTCGGCCCCGGCCGCGTGCGGCACATCAACTGGTATTTCTTCCAGGACGTTTCGCCGGGGAAGGCGAAGGAGAACCAGGAAGCGGCCGATTGGTCGGCGCAGATCGTCAGCGAGGACCTCGACATCGTCCTCGGCGTCCAGCGCAACCTCAACGCCGGCATCTACCAGCGCGGGCCGCTTTCGCCCAAGCAGGAGCAGGCGGTGTTCGGCTTCCAGGAGATGTATCGCGACGCGATGGCTGGGTCCGGCGATCCGCTGCGCATCGCCGCGGAGTGATCGTCCGAGTCGAATGTGCCGGCCACGGTCGGCACATTCGAACGGCGGCCAAGTGAGCTACGGCAAGCGGCGGAGCCTTCTCCGGCCTCCGAGGACCGTTACGGTTCGAACGGATCAGGCTTCCGCTCAGCGAGCGTTCGGCGCGGCCAAGGCGTTTCCCCACCCCCGCCGCCGTGCCGGACGCTCGTGCATTTTCCGGCCCGCGGCGGCCGCCGGACGGACGCTCGGTGTCTTCCGCGGCAGGCGCCCCGGCTGAGGGGACGGTCGGCGCGGCCGCCCGCCTCAATAGGTCGGCGGCGTGATCGCCCAGATGACCCGGGTCTCGCTGTCGCCGGGATTTCGATAGCGGTGCGGCTGGGTGCTCGGAAAGGCGAAGCTGTCGCCTTCCTCGAGGAGGTAGCGGCGGTGATTGACCCAGAGCTCCAGACGGCCGGCGATGACGACGCCGCACTCTTCGCCGTCGTGGCTGTAGGGCTCGGCGCCGGAGCCGCCGCCCGGCTCGAACACGCACAACAGAAGTTCCAGCCGGCCCTCGAGATGCGGCACCAGCAGATAATCCGTGACCCCGAGCCCTTCGAGATGCATCGCCTTGCGACGGTCGGCGCGCACGACGACGTTGTCTTCGACGGCGAGCGGGGCGTCCTCCTGGAAGAACCAGCCGATGCGCACGCCCATCGCGGTGGCGAGGTCCTGCAATTGGCGGATCGTCGGCGTGGAGAGGCCGCGCTCGACCTGGGACAGGTGACCGACCGACATCTGGGCGCGTTTCGCGAGATCGGCGATGGTGAGGCCGTTCGCCCGGCGCAAGCCACGGATCTGCGGCCCGAGCGAGGCGACCGGATCGTCGGCGGACCCGCTGTCTGCGAGTGCCGCCGGCTCCCACGACTCGTCGTCGCGCACGGTGGCGTGGTGGGGCGCGTGGCCGCTGCGGCGCAGCTCGACGCTGTCGCCCTCGGGCCCGTGGCTCTGGCCCGAGCCCGCTCCGCCCGCCTCGTCGTCCGGCGCGTTCCGCATCGACGCCATTCTGGCGCTCCCGTCAAAGTCGGTCGATTTCATTATGGCGCAGCCGATTTCGTCTGCGCGTCAAGAGCTAATCCCGCGCGGGCGACAAAGCAACGCCGCGCGGCGCGGTCGTTCTGTCCGGCCGCATCCCTCGCGAGAACCATAAGATCCTGCCAGTTCGGAGCCCCTCATGTCGAAGCGTTATGATGCCATCATCATCGGAGCCGGTCACAACGGCCTGGTGTGCGCCGCCTATCTGGCTCGCCACGGTCTCAAGCCGCTGGTGCTCGAACGGCGCGACGTGATCGGCGGCGCGGCCGTCACCGAGGAGATTCACCCAGGCTTCCGCGCCTCGATCTTCTCCTACCTGATGAGCATCCTGCATCCGCGCATCCAGGCCGACTTGGAGCTCAAGAAGCACGGGCTCACGGTGATGCCGTCGTCCGACATGCTGTCGCCGCTCGACGATGGCGACTACATCGTGTTCTCCGACGATGTGAAGAAGACGCAGCAGAGCTTCGCCCGCTTCAACGCTCACGATGCCGCGATCTATCCGGAGTTCGACCGCTACCTGAACGACGTGGCGAACGTGTTCCGCAAGCTCCTGTGGGAAACCCCGTTCGATCCCACCAAGCGCGACTTCAAGACGGTGAAGGAGCTCGCCGGCTTCGCCATGCGCAACCGCAAATACGGCGGCAAGTTCTTCAGACTCTACGACATCATGACGATGTCGGCCTACGATTATCTGTCGGAATGGTTCGAGGACGACCGCATCAAGGCCGTGCTCGCCTACTACGCCTCGATCGGCACCTTCGGCGGCCCGAAGTCCCCGGGCTCGGCCTACGTCATCCTGCACCACGTGATGGGTGAGCTCGCCGGTGCCGGCGGCTGGGGCTTCGTGAAGGGCGGCATGGGTTCCATCACCCAGGCGCTCGCCGCCTCGGGCCGCGAATATGGCGCCGAGATCAAGACCGGCGCGCCGATCGCCAAGGTGAAGACGGTGAACGGCCGCGTCACCGGCGTCGTCACCAAGTCCGGCGACGAATACGATTCGGACCTCATCATCTCGAACGCCAACGCCAAGGTGCTCTATCTCGACCTCGTCGGGCGGCAGAACCTGCCCGCCGAGGTGGTGCGCGAAGTCGAGGAATACCGGACCTTCTCGACCGCCTTCAAAATGAACATCGCTTGCGAGCGGCCGCCGCAATATCGCTGCCTGCCGAAGGCGTTGGCGGACGGGGCGCTGGGCAATTGGTCCTATCCGACCTATGTCCATCTGGCGCCGGACATCGATTATCTCGAGAAGGCCTACGACGAAGCCAAGTACGGCTGGTATTCGGAGAACCCGTTCGTCTCGCCGATCGTGCCGACCATCGTCGACGACACCCTGGCGCCTCCTGGCAAGCACGTCGTCAACCTGTTCGGTGGTCATGCGCCGTACACGCTGAAGGGCGGCGACTGGAAGGTCGAGAAGGAGAACTTCCGCAAGAAGGTTCTCGGTGTCGTCGACCGCTTCGCGCCGGGCTTCTCCAACGACATCATCGGCGACCAGTTCCTCATCGCCCCCGACATCGAGGAGATCATCAACATCCCGAACGGGCAGATCTTCCACGGTGAATTGTCGCTCGATCAGCTCTTCTTCCAGCGTCCGATCGCGCACTATGCCGATTACCGCACACCCCTGAAGGGCCTCTATATCTGCGGCGCGTCGACCCATCCGGGCGGCGGCGTCTCGGGCATCCCGGGCTACAACGCGGCCCGCGAGATCCTCAAGGACGTCGGCAAGAAGTCGAACATGGGCTACGCCGTGAAGCAGCGCGCCTGAGGGCGGGGAGGGCGGACGGCCACGCGGCCCGTTCGCCCTTCATCTCAAGCTTCCGCTGCGTGCTCACCTTCCCTTCGCCCCGCTTGCGGGGAGAAGGTGGCGCGGAGCGCCGGATGAGGGGCCTTCTCAGCCCCTCCGCGCTTGCGGACTTGGCGCGTAAAAAAGCCCCTCATCCGCCCCTTCGCGGCACCTTTCCCCGGCGGGGGGAAGAGAGCGGAGATGCCGATTTCCCGACAACGCGATCTGCCCGGGCGGCGCAGCGGGACTCTGGGGCCGCCCGTCGGCGCCTCAGGCCGGCCGCTTCGCCCATTCGCTCGGCGGATTCGCCGCCAGGGTGACGACGACGGGCACGTGGTCGGACGGCTTTTCGAGCGCCCGGACCGCCTTGACGATCTCCACCGCCTGCAAGCGGTCGGCGGCTTCCGCCGAGAGGAGGGCGTGGTCGATGCGGATGCCCTCGTTCTTCTGGAAGGCGCCGGCCTGATAATCCCAGAAGGTGTAGCGGCCGCCCTCGTCGGTCACGGCCCGCACGGCATCGACGAGGCCGAGATGGCCGAGCGCCCGGAAATGGGCTCGCGTCACCGGCTGGAACAGCGCGTCGTTGACCCAGGCTTCCGGCCGCTTGGCGTCCTTCGGCTCGGGGATGACGTTGAAGTCGCCGAGCACGACGAGCGGCTCCTCGAGGGCGAGGAGGCCGCGCACATGGGCGGTCAGGCGCTCCATCCAGGCGAGCTTGTAGGGGAATTTCTCGGTGCCGATCGGATTGCCGTTCGGCAGATAGAGGTTCGCAACCCGGACGATCCCCGCGCCGAGCGGGACGAGCGCCTCGATATAGCGGGCCTGGACGTCGTTGTCGTCGCCCGGCAGGCCGCGGCGCACCACCTCGAACGGCCGGCGCGACAGGATCGCGACGCCGTTGAAGCCCTTCTGCCCGTGGGTCTCGACATTGTAGCCGAGCCGCTCGATCGGCTCGCGCGGAAAGCCCTCGTCGACCGACTTGATCTCTTGGAGGCAGACGACGTCGGGCTGCGCCTCCGCGAGCCAGCCGCACAGGATCTCGATCCGCGCCTTGATGCCGTTGATGTTCCAGGTCGCGATGCGGACATGCTCCGTCGGTTCGAACAGCCCCGGTGTGGCACCGGCGGCGTCGAGGGGAACGGGCGCAACCGTGGCGGCGCGCGAAACGGACGGGAAGAGATCGCCTTCGGCCGGATCGCCCATCAGATCGCGAAGCTCACGCCGCAGCCGCAGGAGGAGGCGGCGTTCGGATTGCGGATCTGGAACGATTGGCCGATCAGGTCGTCGACGAAATCGATCTGCGAGCCTTCGAGATATTGCAGAGAGACGGGATCGATCAGCACCGTGGCGCCGGCCCGCTCGAGGATCAGATCGTCGGCCTCGCGTGCCGCGACGAGATCGTACTTGTATTGGAAGCCCGAGCAGCCGCCGCCTTCGACGCTGATCCGGAGCGCCGTCGAGCCGGGCTCCGAGGCGAGGATCTTGGCGATCCGCTTCGCCGCGCTGTCGGTGAGCGAAACGGAAATCGTGTCGATGGTGGTCATGAGCCGCTGCCTTCCACCCGGCCTCGCGATGGCGCCGGGTTGTCACGATGCGTGCGCCATAGTTAAGAACGAGCGCGCTCCGGGTCAAATGCCACCCGGCGCGAGAACCGCTCGCCGCCGCATACGGGAGGCTCGTCTGAAAGCGCCGTTCGCCGCCGATCCCGCCCGCTCGCGCGGGCGCCGTCTTCCCGAGCCGCCGAGCGCTTCGCGCACGCCGTTCCAGCGCGACCGCGACCGCATTCTCCATTCGACGGCGTTCCGGCGCCTGACCCACAAGACCCAGGTCTTCGTCTCGCACGAAGGTGATCACTTCCGCACACGCCTGACCCACACCCTCGAAGTGGCGCAGATCGCCCGCTCGATCGCCCGCACCCTCGGCCTCGACGAGGACCTGACCGAGGCGGTGGCGCTCGCCCACGACCTCGGCCACACGCCGTTCGGCCACGAGGGCGAGGACGTGCTCGACGCCTGCCTCGCGGGGCACGGCGGCTTCGACCACAACGCCCAGTCGCTCCGCATCGTGACGCGGCTCGAGCGGCGCTATGCCGATTTCGACGGCCTCAACCTGAGCTGGGAAACGCTCGAGGGCATTGTCAAGCACAACGGGCCGCTGATCGACGCCGCCGGCGCCCCGATCGGGCGTTATGCCGCGCGCGGCCTTCCGCATGTGCTCGCAACCCACGCCGAGGCGACCGATCTCGACCTCGCGACCTACCCGAGCGCCGAGGCGCAGGTCGCGGCCATCGCCGACGACATCGCCTACGATGCCCACGACGTCGACGACGGCGTGCGCGCCGGACTGTTCGACGTAGACGAACTCGAGGGCGTGGCGCTGGTTGCTCCGCTTCTCGCCGAAATCCGCGCCCATCCGCGGCTCGACCGGTCGCGCACCGTGCACGAACTCGTGCGTGCCATCGTCGGCGCGCTCGTCGAGGATGCGGTCTCGGAGACCCGGGCGCGCATCGCCCGCTACGCTCCCGCGCGGATCGAGGACATCCGTGCGATGCCGGAGGCCCTGGTCGGGTTCTCTGCGGCGATGGCGCCGCGCGAGAGCGAACTCAAGGCTTTCCTGTTCCGCCGGATGTACCGCCATCCGCAGGTGCTCGCCGTGCGGCACGAGGCGGGGCGGGTGGTGCGGCAGCTCTACGAGGCGTTCACCGCCGTGCCCGAGGCGCTGCCCGCGCCGTGGAGCCGGGACCTCGCCGGCCTCGACGAGACGAGCTTCCACCGGCGTGTCGGCGACTACATCGCCGGCATGACGGACCGCTACGCGTTGCAGGAACACCGCCGTCTGTTTGACGATACGCCGGATTTGCGTTAGGCGCCCGCGGGGTTGGGCGTGAATTCCGGACGGCGCCGTGGGCGGCGGGTTCGGCGGCCGTGCCAGGACTGGAAGAGGCGGCGTCGCCGGAGATCGGGCCATGGGGGCCGGTCGCGGTGGGCTTGCTGCGGCGGTCGCCCCATGGCGCCGCCAGACGAGACGGACATCATGAACCTTTATGCCGACTTCGCCGAGCGCATCCGCCACATCCTGATCCGGATCGGGCTTCCCGACCCGGTCAACGCGGACGGCCGCCTGCGCTTCGTGGTGGAGCCCCCGCGGGAGGCCGCCCACGGCGACCTCGCGACCAATGCGGCGATGGTTCTGTCGAAGGATGCCGGGCGCAAGCCGCGTGATCTTGCCGCGGACCTCGCCGGCGCGCTCGCCGACGATCCGGACGTGGCGAGTGTCGAGGTGGCCGGCCCGGGCTTCATCAACATCCGCCTCGAACGGCATATGTTCGCCCATCTGCTCAGGGCGATCGTCGAAACCGGCCGCGATTATGGCCGCTCGACGCTCGGCGGCGCCGCGCCCATCAACGTCGAATATGTCTCGGCGAACCCGACCGGGCCGATGCACGTCGGCCATTGTCGTGGCGCCGTGTTCGGCGACGCGTTGGCAAGCCTGCTCGCATTTGCCGGCTACGACGTCACCCGCGAATATTACATCAACGATGCCGGCGTGCAGGTCGACGTGCTCGCCCGGTCCGCGTTCCTGCGCTACCGCGAGGCGCTCGGCGAGGATGTGGGCGCGATCCCCGAGGGCCTCTATCCCGGCGATTATCTGAAGCCCGTCGGTGCCGCGCTTGCCGAACGTCACGGCGAGAGCCTCAAGGCGCTGCCGGAAGCCGAGTGGTTGCCGCTCGTACGCGCCTTCACCATCGACGCCATGATGGTGATGATCCGCGAGGATCTCGACCTCCTGGCGGTGCATCACGACGTGTTCTCGTCCGAGCGCGCCCTAGTCTCCGAGGGGCGCAACCGCGTCGCCGAGGCGATCGACGATCTGCGCTCCCGTGGCCTGATCTACGAGGGCCGGCTCGCCCCGCCGAAGGGCCAGCTTCCCGACGATTGGGAGGACCGCGAGCAGACGCTGTTCCGCTCGACCGATTTCGGCGACGACGTCGATCGCGCCCTGATGAAGTCGGACGGCACCTACACCTATTTCGCCTCCGACATCGCCTACCACTACGACAAATATCTGCGCGGCTTCCGCCTGATGATCGACGTGCTCGGCGCCGACCACGGCGGCTACGTCAAGCGCATGCAGGCGGCGGTGAAGGCGATCACCCGCGGCGAGGGCGGTCTCGACGTGAAGCTCTGCCAGCTCGTCAAGCTGTTCCGGGCCGGCGAGCCGGTGCGCATGTCGAAGCGCTCCGGCGACTTCGTGACCCTGCGCGACGTCGTGGAGGAGGTGGGCCGCGACGCGGTGCGCTTCATGATGCTCTATCGCAAGAACGACGCGCCGCTCGACTTCGACTTCCAGAAGGTCACCGAGCAGACCCGGGACAATCCGGTATTCTACGTGCAGTACGCCCACGCGCGTTGCTCGTCGGTGTTCCGCCAGGTGGCGGAGGAGATCGCCGATCTCGCCGTTGATTCGGTGTCGCTCAAGAACGCCGCGCTCGATCGCCTCGCCGACGAAGGCGAACTTGCGTTGATCGCCAAGCTCGGCGAATGGCCCCGGCTGATCGAGGCCGCCGCCGAGGCTCACGAGCCGCATCGCGTCGCGTTTTATCTCTATGATCTCGCGAGTGCGCTGCACGGCCATTGGAATCGCGGCAAAGAAAAGCCTGACTTACGCTTCATTAATGCGCATGATCGAGAGTTGACCCAAGCTAGGCTCGCGCTGGTGTATGCGACGGCGCAGGTGCTGGCTGGTGGCCTCGGACTGCTCGGCGTGAGCGCGCCGGAGGAGATGCGCTGATCCGGCAGGGCCGGCTGCGCGGTCTCGCCGCGCCGCTGACGCCGCGGGTCTGCAAGCAGAAGCGTTCTTCAAGATGACCGACACCCGCCAGCCTCCGCGCCTCGACACCCGCCCGCAGGGCGCCACCCCCGCCGGGCCCGGCGGCAATGGCGGTCCCGAGGACGATCCGCTCTTCGAGCTCGCCCGAATCGTCGCGGACAGCATCCGCTCCGAGCGCGAGGCCGAGGCCGGCCGGACCGGTCATGCCGCGCCCGAGCCTGTCGTGCGCGCGGTTGAGCCGCCGCCGGTCTCCGGCGGCTTCTTCGGGTTCGATGCGGAAGCCTTCGAAAGCGAGCTTCTGCGCTCGGCCGAGGAGCAGGTCGCTCCGAGCCGTCCGCTGCGCTCGCGCGCGACGCCGGTCGCCCCGCGCGGTGCCGAGCCGGCGCCGCGGATCGAGCCGCCGATGGCGCCGGTCGTTGCGCCCGTGGCGCCCCCGGAAGAGCCCCCCGTCGCGCCGGAACCGGTGTCCTACGAAGAGCCCCTGCGCGAAGAAGACGAGGTCTTCCTCGATCACGACGTGCCGCCGGTCGAGCCGCCCCGCGATGTCGCGCCGCCGCGCTTCTCGCAGGACCGCTTTACCCTTGATTTCGAGGCCGCCCTGTTCGATGGCGAGCCGCCGGCGCCCCATGCGCCGAAGCCCGTCGCGTACGAGCCCGAGCCGCTCGACGAACCGGGCCCATACGGCGAGCCGCCGTTCGAGTACGAAGCCGAGCCGGCCGAGGCGGCGAACGAGTTCGTCGACGAGAGCGACGCCGATGCCGCCGAAATTGTCGAGTCCGCGGGCGCGTTCGTCGAGGAGGAGCCCGCGCCGGAGGAGGAGGCGGAGCCGTTCTCGCCCGCCGCCGTCGAGGAAGCCCCGTCGCCGCAGAAGCGCGGCGCCTTCACGTTCGACCCCGACCTCGAGCAGGCGCTCGGCGGCGAACTGCGTGCGGCGCTCGGCCCGAAGGCTTCCGAGACCAGGGCTGAGCGCGACAAGGATACCCACGGTTCCGATGTTCGCCCGCCTGCGACAGACGAATCGACCCTCATTCTCGGCGCCCGCCCAATGCGCGGGCCGGCTGCGAAGCTCAATAGCCTGAGCCAGCCGGAGCCGGCTGCCGTCGTTCGTCAGGACCAGTCGCAGTTCGAGCCTATCCCGCTGCTCGAGAAGGCGCCGCTGCGCCCGGGCACGTCGCCGGTGAAGCCAACCGTGATCGACACCCCGCCGGTGCCGCCGATCGACGATCCGAAGCCGGCCGCGACCGAGGAGCGTCGCGAGCCCGACTTCGATTTCGGAAGCCTGGACCTCGATCTCGACCATGGCCCCGATCCGGCGGCGATCGGTGCCACGCGCCCGATCGAGCCGGCGAAGCGTCCGGAGCCCGAGGAGGCCGACATCGAGGCGAACGCCGCCGCCGGTTCGCTGTCGTGGCTGCGCAGCGAGCGCGACCCGGCGGGCGACGGCCTCGACAGCGATCCCGGCCAAGACGACGAGGACTCGTTCGGCCGTGCGCCGAAGGGGCGCGGTGGACGGCGCGGTCAGAAGCGCGGCATCTGGATTTTGGCCACCGTCGTCGTGGTGGCGGTTGCGGGCGTCGGCGCCTATCAGGTGCTCGGTCTCGTCGGCGGCAACAGCGCGGGCGGGCCGCCGCCCGAAATCAAGGCGGATTCGTCCCCGGTCAAGGAGGCGCCGCCGAGCACCGATCAGCAGAACGCCTCGACGGACGATCCAAGCAAGGTGTTCTACGATCGCGTCGCCAACACCAACGATCCCGCGAGGCAGAACCTCAACACTGCCGCGGCGCCAGCCGAGTCGGCGCAGGGCGCCGGGGCGACCGCGGGCGCATCGAAGGCCGATCTGCCGGGCGTGAATGTCGGCGATGCGCCGACGTCGGCCGATTCGGACGGGCAGCCTATGGTGCCGCGCAAGGTTCGGACCGTCGTCGTTCGTCCGGATGGAACGATCGTCACCCCGGACCCGTCGCAGGTCGCAGAGGCCGCCGCGCAGAACGCGGCCGGCACGCCGTCGTCCGATCCGTTCGGCGGGGCCGGCGAAGCCTCGCCCCTGAGCCCGCCGTCCGGACAGCCGGCGGCCCCTGGCGCCGATCAAGGCGGCAACGCCGCCGCGGCCCCGGCCGACGACGATTTCTATCCGGCGCCGCCGCGCAAGCCGCTCCGCGCCGGGCAGGTTGCGCCCGCGCCGGCGCAGCCGGCACCCCAGGCGGCCGAGGCCGCTCCGGCGGCGAACGGCGGCAACATGTTCGATGCCGCCCAGGCGACGGTCGGGGCCTCGGCCCCGCCGCCCGCTCCGGCCGAACCGGCCGCGGCACCGGCGGCGCCTGCCGCCGCGCCTGCGCCAGCACCTGCCGCGCCTGCGGCGTCCGAGCCGCAATCACTGGCGAGTGCCGCCGGTGGTACGGCGCCTGCCGCCGCCCCGCCGGCCGCTGCGGCACCGTCACCGGGCGGCTACGGCATCCAGGTCGCGAGCCAGAAGACCGAGGCCGATGCGCAGAAGGTCTATGCGGGCCTTCAGCGGCGGTTCGCCTCGGTGCTCGCCGGCCGTCCGGCGGTGATCCGCCAGGTCGATCTCGGGGCGAAGGGCGTCTATTATCGGGTCAAGGTGCCGGCGGGCTCCTCCGCCGAGGCCGCGTCGCTCTGCAACGCGCTCAAGGCCGCCGGCGGCGACTGCTACGTGAGCAAGCTCTGAGGCTTGTGAGCCACACGCAGGCAGGACGGGTCGGGCCGATGGTCCGGCCCGCGACCTAGCCAGACCCTTGCCGCCATGAAGGGCGCCTGATGATCAAAGCCTTCATCACGGGCTTCGCAGGGACGGCGTTGACCGCCGACGAGCGGGCCTTTCTGCGCGACGAGCAGCCCTGGGGCGCCATCCTGTTCCTGCGCAATTGCCGCGATCCGGGCGAGATCCGCGATCTCGTCGCCGCCTTTCGCGAGTGTCTCGGCCGTCCCGACGCGCCTGTCCTGATCGACCAGGAGGGCGGCCGTGTCCAGCGGCTCAAGCCGCCGCTGTGGCGGCGTTATCCCGCGGGCCGCACCTACGGCGCGCTCCACGCCCGCGACCCCGAGGCCGGGCGTCTCGCGGCCCGCTTGGTCGCGCGGCTGATGGCCGATGATCTCCACGCCCTCGGCATCAACGTCGATTGCCTGCCCGTCCTCGACGTGCCGGTGCCCGGCGTCCACGACGTCATCGGCGACCGCGCTTATGCGGAGGACCCGGAAACGGTGATCGCCCTCGGCCGTGCGGCGGCCGAAGGCCTCTTGGACGGCGGCGTCCTGCCGGTGATGAAACACATTCCCGGTCACGGGCGGACCGAAGTCGATTCCCACCTCGCACTGCCGGTCGTGCGGGCGAGCCGGGCCGAACTCGAGGCGGTCGATTTTCGCCCCTTCGCCGCGCTCGCCGACCTGCCCGTCGCGATGACCGCCCACATGGTGTTCGAGGCGATCGATCCGACCGCGCCGGCGACCTGCTCGGCCATGATGATCGGCGACATCGTGCGCGGCGCGATCGGCTTCCAGGGGCTGCTCCTCTCCGACGACCTCTCGATGCAGGCGCTCGAAGGCTCGCTCGGCCACCGCGCGGCGCGGGCGCTCGCCGCCGGCTGCGATATCGCGCTCCATTGCAACGGCAAGATCGACGAGATGCGGGAGGTCGCCGCGGCGTCGCCGCCGCTCGAAGGCGAGGCGGCCCGCCGTGCGGCCGCGGCCCTCGGGCACCTCAGGGCGCCGAGCCCGTTCGATCGCGACCGCGCGATCGATCTCTGCGAGACGCTCACGGGCGAGCGGGCGCTCGTGGCATAAGGTGACGGCATGAGGAGAGGGCGGTGAGCACCGACGCGGGCGGACGGGACGAATGGAGCCTGCCGCTCGCCGAGCGGCCGCCGCCGGGCGAGTTCGATCTCGTCGTCGATGTCGAGGGTTACGAGGGCCCGCTCGACCTGCTGCTCGCCCTCGCGCGCTCCCAGAAGCTCGACCTCGCCCGCATCTCGATCCTCGCGCTCGCCGAGCAATATCTCGCCTTCATCGCCGAAGCGCGCCGGCTGCGGCTCGAACTCGCCGCCGATTATTTGGTGATGGCGGCCTGGCTCGCATACCTGAAATCGCGCCTCCTGGTCCCCGCCGTCGAGAGCGACGACGAACCGAGCGGCGAGATGCTCGCCGCCGAACTCGCCTTCCGCCTGAAGCGGCTCGAGGCGATGCGCGACGCCGCCGGCAAGCTCGCCGCTCGGGCCCGCCTCGGCCGCGACGTGTTCCGCCGCGGCGAGGTCGAGCCGATCTTGGTCGATCGCCGCACCGCCTGGATCGCGACGCTCTATGATCTGCTTTCCGCCTATGCCGCGCAGAAGCAGCGCACCATGGTCTCGCGCGTCAGCGTCGGGCGGCGCACGGTGTGGTCGCTGGTCGATGCCCGGGCGGCGCTGGAGCGGATGATCGGGCATGCCGCCGGCTGGGTCTCGATCGACGACCTGTTGATCGAGTTCGCCGTCCCGCCCGAGGACCGGGCGACGGTGAAGGCGAGCACCTTCTCGGCGAGCCTGGAGCTTGCGAAGGAGGGGGGCTCGAACTACGCCAGAGTGCCGCGTTCGCGCCGATCTTCATCCGCACCCGCGCGGCGGGAGAGGTGACCGACGAGGCGAGCGAGGAGGATGGGAGCGCAGATGAGTGACGAGATCCGCGGGGGGAGCCGCCCGGCTCCGGTAACGTGCGCGATCTGTCGTCCGCGGACCACCGCGAGCATCTGCGCATCGTCGAGGCGATCCTGTTCGCGAGCGCTGAGCCGCTTGCGGCCGAGGTGATCGCCGCGCGGATGCCCCCCGCTGTCGATGTGCCCAGTCTCCTGCGCGAATTGCAGGCGCTCTATGCCGGCCATGGCGTCAATCTGGTCCGCATCGCCGGCGGGTGGGCCTTCCGCACGGCCGAAGACCTCGGCTTTCTGCTGCGCCGCGACACCGTCGAGCCCCGGCGCCTCACCCGTGCCGCGCTCGAAACCCTCGCGATCATCGCCTATCACCAGCCCGTCACTCGCGCCGAGATCGAGGCGATCCGCGGCGTCGCGACCTCGAAGGGAACCCTCGACGTCCTCTTGGAGACCGGCTGGGTGCGCATGCGCGGCCGCCGGCGCTCGCCGGGCCGCCCGGTGACCTACGGCACCACACCCGCCTTCCTCGATCATTTCGGCCTCGAATCGATCGGTGATCTGCCGGGGCTCGAGGAACTCAAAGGCGCCGGCCTGCTCGATATGGTGCCGCCCGGCTCGATCTTCGTGACGCCCGACGATCGATCGGCCCTCGACGCGGACGAGGATCCGTTGGAGGAGGGCGGTGCCGACCACGAGCCCGATCTGTTCGACGAGCGCTGAACCTACGAAAGCCGAAACGATGCCGACCGCTGCTGCCGAGATTCGCCATGATCGCCCGCCGCGCCTCGCTTACGAGCGGGTGAGCCACAGCTTCACCGGCCTTGCGGCGGTCGACGACGTCAGCCTGTCGGTCGAAAGCGGAGAAATCCTCTGCCTGCTGGGGCCGTCCGGGTGCGGCAAGACGACCCTCCTGCGCATCGCTGCCGGCATCGAGCGGCAGAAGGCCGGCCGCGTCGTTATCGACGGCGAGGAGGTCGCCGGCCCGAACCGCATGCTGCCGCCGGAGGCGCGGGGCATCGGGCTCGTCTTCCAAGACTACGCGCTGTTTCCGCACCTGACGATTCTCGACAATGTGCGCTTCGGGCTCGCCGGGCGCCCCGCCGGTCCGGCGACGGAGACGGCGATGCGCGCGCTCGAGCGGGTGCGGCTCGCGCATTATGCGAAATCCTATCCCCACAACCTCTCCGGCGGCGAGCAGCAGCGCGTCGCGCTCGCCCGGGCGCTCGCCCCGGAACCCCGCGTGCTCCTGCTCGACGAGCCGTTCTCCGGGCTCGACCGCCGGCTGCGCGACCAGGTGCGCGACGACACGCTCGCGGTGCTGCGGGAGAACGGGGCGACCGCGATCGTCGTCACCCACGATCCGGAGGAGGCGATGCGCATCGGCGACCGCATCGCCCTGATGCGCAAGGGCCGCCTCGTCCAGCTCGGCACGCCCGGTGCGCTCTATCGCCGGCCGGTCGATCTCAAGGCGGCGCGGTTCTTCTCCGAGATCAACGAGTTGCCGGCGCGGGTCGTGGCGGGCCGGGTGGTGTGCGCCCTCGGAGACCTGCCCGCCCCGGCGTCCCTTGCGGAGGGCGCGTCAGCGGTCGTCGCCGTACGTCCCCACGACGTCCGCATCGCCGCCGCGGGCGGTCTCCCGGCGCTGGTGCGCCGCCACCGCTTCCTCGGCGAGGTGGATTATCTGCTCGTCGAGATCGCCGGTTTCGATCATCCCATCGAAATCCGCGCACCGGCGGGCGCGGGATGTGCGGAAGGCGATACGATCCGCGTTGAAATCGCGGCCGACGCTTGCCACATCTTCAAAGGCGAGCCGGCCTAAATCGCCGGTTCGAAGGCGGCGGTTCGCGTTGCGACCCCGTGGGCTTTCTGCAATATTGCCCAGCCGGGTGGCGACCCTTCGGGGCGGACGCGCGGGAACGTGCGTCTCGGTCCGCCGGGAAGAGTGTTTGGAAGTCCTGAGGCTGATCGAGGCAGACGATCCGGCTGGCAAGGACGCGAGGAGAAGCCTGTCATGGGTCTCAGCATTTGGCATATCCTCATCG
Organism: Segnochrobactrum spirostomi; assembly: GCF_009600605.1. Classification (GTDB taxonomy): domain Bacteria; phylum Pseudomonadota; class Alphaproteobacteria; order Rhizobiales; family Segnochrobactraceae; genus Segnochrobactrum; species Segnochrobactrum spirostomi. Next base: position 3,915,993 of record NZ_VWNA01000001.1, read on the forward strand.
TCGCGATCGTCGTGGTGCTGTTGTTCGGCCGCGGGAAGATCTCGGATCTGATGGGTGACGTCGCGAAGGGCATCAAGAGCTTCAAGAAGGGGCTCGCCGACGACGACGATCCGAAGCCGATCGAAAATAAGCCCGGCGTGACGCTGCAGTCGCAGAAGACCGAAGATCGCACCCACGTCGGCTGAACGGCCGCAATTCCGTCCAAGTCCTCTCCAGTCCTGACACTTCGGGAAGATCGGGGAAACATTGCCCGCTCCGCTGAGGCGGGGCGGTGGTGTATGGATGGCGACGTCAAGAGGGGCGGCACCCGCGCAACCCTTCTGCGCTAGCGGCTCACGGCGGGTAGGTCGGTCGACGCACGTCCATGTTCGAAATCGGTTGGAGCGAAATCCTCATCATCGTGGTCGTGGCGCTCGTCGTCATCGGCCCGAAGGATCTTCCACGCGCCCTGCGCACCGCAGGGCAGATGATCGGCCGCATCCGCCGCATGGCGGGCGAATTCCAAGCGACGTTCAACGAGGCGATCCGCGAGGCGGAGCGCCAGACGGAGCTCGAGGATCTGCGGCGCCAGCTCGCCGAGGCGAAGGCCCTCGATCCGCTGAAAGACGTGCGCGACAAGCTCAAGGAGATGGACGCGCCGACGCCGCCGAAGGGCGAGGCGCCCGTTCCCGACCCCGATGCGCCGGCGGCTCCGACCGTCCACGCGCCGGAGAGTGCCTCCCTCGCGAGCGAGCCTCTCGCTGCGGCAGCCGAGCATCCCGCCACGGATCCTTCGGTGCATTCCGACGAGGCGGCGCCGGGGCCGTCGACGGCTACTGCCGCGCCGTCCGTCGAGACCGCCTCTCACGCCGAACCCGCGCCGCAGCCGGTGCAGGACTCGGCACATGAACCGGATGCCGCTCGCCCGAGCGCATCGCCCGCCGCCGCGGCGACCGCCGCCTCTCCGACGGGACAGACCGCATGAGCCGGAACCAGCAGGACGAAGACGATATCGAGGCCTCGCGTGCCCCCCTCATCGAGCACCTGATCGAGCTGCGCGCGCGCCTCATCAAGTCGCTCGTCGCGATTCTGATCTGCTTTCTCGTCTGCTTCTATTTCGCCTCCGACATCTTCAACATCCTGATCATCCCGTACGAGCACGTCGTCGGCAACACGCGGCCGATCGAGCTCATTTACACGGCGCCGCAGGAATATTTCTTCACCCAGTTGAAGCTCGGCATGTTCGGCGCGTTGTTCCTGGCGTTTCCGGTCATCGCCAGCCAGATCTACATGTTCGTGGCGCCGGGGCTCTACAAGAACGAGCGCAAGGCCTTTGTGCCGTTCCTGATCGCCACGCCACTGCTCTTCATCCTCGGCGCCGCCATGGTCTATTTCATGGTGATGCCGCTTGCGCTGAAGTTCTTCGTCTCGATGGAGCAGCACGGCGGCGCCGGCAAGGCCAGCATTTACCTGCTGCCCAAGGTGAGCGAATATCTCGGCCTCGTCATGGTGCTGATCTTCGCGTTTGGAGCGGTGTTTCAGACGCCCGTGATCCTGACGTTGCTCGGCCGCGCGGGGCTCCTCACAGCCGCCGATCTGAGGGCGAAGCGCCGGTATGCGATCGTCGTCGCCTTCATCATCGCGGCGATCCTGACGCCGCCCGATCCGATCAGCCAGATCTCCCTTGCGATCCCTGCGATGCTCCTCTACGAGGTGTCGATCATCGCCGTCCGGTACGTCGAGCGGTCGCGCGCAGCCGCCGAGGCGGCGGACAACGCCGCCTGAGGGCGGCGTCCGCGCGTCCGTCGCCCGCACCGCCCGCCTTTTCGCCGGCCGCGGCTCGCGGCCGGTCGCCGGAGCCGTTTCATGCTCGATATCCGCTGGATCCGCGACAATCAGGATGAGCTCGACCGCGCGCTCGCGAGCCGCGGCCAGGCGCCCCGCGCCGCCGATCTCGTCGCGCTCGACGAGCGCCGCCGCAAGCTCGTGTCCGAGTTGCAGACCCTCCAGGAGCGCCGCAACGCCGCCTCCAAGGAGATCGGTCAGGCCAAGGCCGCGAAGGACGAGGCCAAGGCCTCCGCGCTGATGGCCGAGGTGACGCTGCTCAAGGAGCGGCTGCCCCAGGACGAAGCCGCCGTGCGCGAGATCGAAGCCGAGCTCGACGGTGCGCTCGCCATGATCCCGAACGTGCCGCTCGCCGACGTGCCGTTCGGCCGCGACGAATCGGACAATGTCGAGGTGCGCCGGGTCGGCGAGGTGCCGCACTTCGACTTCCCCGTTCTCCAGCATTTCGAGATCGGCGAAGCGCTCGGCATGATGGATTTCGAGGCGGCGGCGAAACTCGCCGGGGCCCGCTTCGTGGTGCTCAAGGGCGATCTCGCCCGGCTCGAGCGCGCGCTCGCCCAGTTCATGCTCGACCTCCACACCGGCGAGCACGGCTACACCGAGGTGGCGCCGCCGATCCTCGTCCGCGACGAGGTGATGTTCGGCACCGCGCAACTGCCGAAGTTCGCCGACGACCAGTTCCGCACCATGGACGGCCGCTGGCTGATCCCGACCGCCGAGGTGCCGCTCACCAATCTGGTGCGCGAACAGATCCTCGACGACGAGGCGCTGCCGCTGCGCTTCACCGCCTATACGCCGTGCTTCCGCCTCGAAGCCGGCGCCGCCGGCCGCGACACCCGCGGCATGCTGCGCCAGCACCAGTTCGGCAAGGTGGAGATGGTCTCGATCACCACGCCGGAGCAGTCGATCGAGGAGCACGAGCGCATGCTCGCCTGCGCCGAGACGGTTCTGAAGCGGCTCGGCTTGCCGTACCGCGTCATCACCCTGTGCACCGGCGACATGGGCTTCGCCTCGCAGAAGACCTACGACATCGAGGTCTGGGTGCCGGGGCAGAACACCTATCGCGAGATTTCGAGCTGCTCGGTCTGCGGCGATTTCCAGGCGCGGCGCATGAACGCGCGCACCCGCCCGGCCGGCGGCAAGTCGCCGCGTTATGTCCACACTTTGAACGGCTCGGGCATCGCCGTCGGCCGCGCGCTCATCGCCGTTCTCGAGAACTACCAGAACGCCGACGGGTCGGTCACCGTGCCGGACGCGCTCCGGCCTTATTTCGGCAACAAGGACAGGATCGCGCGGGCCTGAGGCTTGCGACCCCGTTCGGCCCCGCTTGCGGAGATTTCCATGCGCATCCTGCTGACCAACGATGACGGGATCAACGCCCCCGGCCTCGCGGCGCTGGAGCGCGTCGCCCACAAGCTCGCCGACGAAGTCTGGGTGGTGGCGCCGGAGACCGATCAATCCGGCAAGTCCCACTCGCTGACCCTGAGCGATCCGCTCCGGCTGCGGGCGCTCGGTGACCGGCGTTTCGCCGTCCACGGCACGCCGACCGATTGCGTCATCATGGGCATCCGCCACCTGATGCCCGAGCCGCCGGACCTCGTCCTCTCGGGCGTCAACCGCGGGCAGAACGTCGCCGACGACATCGGCTATTCGGGGACGGTCGCCGGTGCGATGGAGGGGACGCTGCTCGGCATCCGCTCGTTCGCGCTGTCGCAATCGTTCTCGGCCGAGACGCGCCACGATCCGAAGTTCGTGACGGCGGAGGCGCATGCTCCCGACCTGCTGACGCGGCTGCTCGAGCTCTCGCTGCCGCCGGACATCGTTCTCAACATCAATTTTCCCGACCGCCCGCCCGAGAAGGTCGAGGGGATCGAGATCACGTCCCAGGGCAAGCGCAATCAGGCCTTCGTCGACATCGACGAGCGCAGCGACGGCCGTGGTCTGCCCTATTATTGGATCGCCATGCGGCGTGAACGCTTCGAGGCGCCGCGCGGCACCGATCTGCGCGCGATGGCCGAGGGCCGCATCTCGGTGACGCCGCTGCGCCTCGACATGACCGCCCGCGATCTCGCCGATCGTCTCGCCGGGCATCTCGACCTCGTGTGATAGGGTCGGGGCGAAGCCGGCGGATCGTGGGAAGCGGGTAGGGATGGCCGAAGAAAACAGCGCCGACGAAACCCAGCGCATCGCGCTCGCGCACCTCATTCTGGAGCTTCGGCGCCGCGGGGTGCGGGACAAGCGAATCTATTCGGCGATCGAGCAGATCCCGCGCCGCCTCTTCGTGCCGGCACCCTACCGCAAGGACGCCTTCGAAGACCGGCCGTTGCCGATCGAATGCGGCCAGACCATCTCTGCGCCGTCCGTCGTCGCCATGATGACGGACGCGCTTGCAATCGAACCCGAGCATCGCGTCCTCGAGATCGGCACCGGCTCCGGCTATCAGACCGTGGTGCTGAGCCGGCTTTGCAAAGAGGTGTTCTCGGTCGAGCGCTATCACACGCTCGCCGCGCTCGCGGAAGAGCGCCTTGCGGTGCTGCGGGTGACGAATGTCAGCGTCAAGGTGGACGACGGCGCGAACGGCTGGTCGGAGAAGGCTCCGTTCGACCGCATTCTGCTGACCGCGTCGGCGCCGTCCGCCCCGCGTCCCCTGATCGACCAATTGCGCATCGGCGGCATCATGGTGATGCCGATGGGGCCGCCGCTCGGCGTCCAGAAGCTGATGCGGATCGTGCGCACCCAGCGCGGCGTCGATTCGACCGCCCTTGCGGATGTCAGATTCGTGCCGATGGTACCGGGCGTTGCGACCAAGCTCTGAGCGTCGGGCCACGTCTCGAGCGGCCGATGCCTCCTTCCGGCCCCGGGATCGGCCTGGGAATGGCCTGAATCTTGGGCGTTTTCGGCCGAATTAAACCTTCATAAACGCTGTTGGCGTCTACTCGTCGGCACGGGTAGCGAGCGAGTGAGGGCGATGCTTAAGGCGAAGATCATCACGCCAGGCGGGACATTGCGGGTTGCAGGTCTCCTCGTTCTGGCCGCCTCTGCGGCGGGTTGCAGCGACATCTCTCGGTTCAGCGAGGGACCGATCTTCACCGCCTCGACGCCGAACCAGCAGGCGGTGATGGGCAGTCAGGACATGGCGATGGCGACACCGCTCCAGTCCTCGCCGGCGGGATCGGTTTCGTCCTCGAGCCTGCCGCCGCCGTCCGGCGCGGGTGCCGCTCCGGTGCAGACCGCCTCTCTCGCCGCAACCGGCGCGGCCGTCACCTACAAGAACTGGTCCACCGTCAACGGCACCACGATCACCGCGCAGCCCGGCGATACCGCGGCGTCGCTGTCGAATCGCTACGGCGTTCCGGCCGATGCGATTGTCGCCGTGAACCGCCTCGGCGGTCCGACCGTCCCGCTCGCCGGCCGCCAGATCGTGATCCCGGCTTATTTCACCGGCGCCGCGCCCCAGGTTGCGGCTGCGCCCGCGGTTGCACAGCCTGTCGCGACGGCCGGGCTCACCGCAGGCACTCACACCGTGACGCCCGGCGAGACGCTCTATTCGATCGCCCGCAAGTACCATGTTGCGCCCTCTGCGATCGCCCAGGCGAACGGCCTTGCGCCGAACACCGAGATCAAGATCGGCGCCACGCTGCGCATCCCGGGTGCGTCGGCGGCCGGCACCCAGGTCGCCTCGGTCGCCCCGACCGCCGTGCAGCCGATCGGCGCGCCCCCGACCACGCTCAACGATCAGGCGACGAAGATCAGCGAGCCGCCGATTCCCCCGGCCGACCCGAATGCCGCGGCGGCGACCACGCCCGCTGCGCCGGGTGTGCCGGCCGCTCCCGCCGATGCCGCGGGCGCCTCCACGCAGGTTGCGTCGCTGCCGGCCGCGGCCGGTGCCGGCGGCAAGGTGGCGAGCGACGCCGCGAAGGCCGATTCGGCGGCCGGTGCGCAGGCTGACGAGGATCAGGGCGGCTCCGGCTTCCGCTGGCCGGTGCGCGGCCGCATCGTCGCTGGTTTCGGCAAGAAGCCGAACGGCGAGCAGAACGACGGCATCAACATCGCCGTGCCGGAAGGCACTCCCGTCAAGGCGGCCGAGGCCGGCGTCGTCATCTATGCCGGCAACGAGTTGACCGGCTTCGGCAATCTCGTGCTGATCCGCCACGAGGGCGGCTGGGTCACCGCCTACGCCCACAACAAGGATCTCCTGGTGAAGCGCGGCGAGCAGGTGCGCCGCGGTCAGGTGATCGCCAATGCCGGCGCCACCGGGACCGTGTCCCAGCCGCAGGTTCACTTCGAGCTGCGCAAGGGCTCGCAGCCGGTCGATCCGCTGCCGCATCTCTCCGGCGCCTGAGCGCGGGTAGGCTTCGAAAGCGCAGGCCGCATTCGAAGGCACCGGTGCACGTCTGAAATGAAAAAGGCCCCGCCGAGCGATCGGCGGGGCCTTTTGATTCGGGAGTTGAGCGGTGCGCTCTCGCTCGGGCCGACCGGCCCTCCGCCTGGGCGGGAGGGCCGCTCAGTCCGCCTCAGTTGAGGCGGTTGCTGGCGTGGGCGAGCACCGTATAGATCTTGCCGGTTTCCGAGGCGAGGTAGGCCTGTCCGCGGACACCGTCGCGATCGTTCGGCTCGATGTCCGAGAGCAGCCGCTCGAACTCGTCGACATAGCGGTCGACCGCCGTCCGGAACCCTTCATCGCGCTGATATTTCCGGCGGATCTGATCGAACGTCTGCTGACCCTTCAGCGTGTAGAGCCGGCGGGTGAAGACGTTGCGCTCGCCGCGGCGATGACGCTGCCAGAGATCGGCATAGGCTTCCTCGTCGATGGCACGCGAGATCTCCGTCGCGAGCTGCTCGAGCGATTGGCTGCGCTCGATGACGGGGCTCATCACCGGGGCTTCCGGCTCCGACGCCTCGTCGTCCTCGATCTCGACCGTCTCCTCCTCGTGCGAGGCGCGGCGGAGCAGGTCGCTCAGCCAGCCCCGCGTCGCGCTGCCGGCGGCCGGCGGCTGGGGCGCCGGCGCGGGGCGGCTGCGGGCGGCCCCGTTCACGGCGTCCTCGCGCGGCGGCTCGCCGTAGGCGGCGGGCGCCGGGGTCGGAGCCGGACGGGGCGGCTGCGGACGCTCGACGCGCTCCGGAACCGGCGCACGGGCCTGGGTCGGGGCGGGGGCGGGGCGGGGGCCTGCGGCTGGGCGGCAGGGGTACGCGGCCGCTCGGCGACGGCGACGCCGCCGGAAGCCGGGATGCCCGCGCCACCGGCGCCGAGCGAGGCCGAGTGGCGGCTCACGATGGCCGACAGCTCGTCGAGGGCCTGAAGCTGCTCGGAGACGACGCGACGCATCTGGTTGGCGTTGCGTTGGGTCTCCTGGGGCAGCTCGAACAGGCCGCGCTGCAGTTCGCCGCGCGTCACCTCGAGCTCCTCGCGCATGCTCGCCGCGGCGCCCGACATGTCATTCGAGAGCTGGGCGAAGCGGGTGGTGAGCTCGCCGACGGCGCGCTGGACCTCTTCGCTGATCGCCGCATGGACGCGGCGGATCGTTTCGCGCGAGCGCTCACCCTCGCGGTCCGCGACGCTCTGCAACTCGCCGAGGCCCGAGGTCAGCGCCTCGGTCGCGGCCTCGGCCGTGCCGGCAAGTGCGCCGGTCACCGCGTCGGCCTGGGCGGCGAGGGTGCTCGCGACGCGCTGCGCCTTTTCCTCGGCGGTGGCGATCGCGCGCTCGGCCTGGCTGGTGAAGGCGCGCATCAGCGACTCGAGGGCCTCGGCCTTGGCGGTGAGGTCCTGGGTCAGGCCTTCGAGGGCCGCGCGGCGCTCTTCGACCGCGCCGTCCGACGAGCGGGTGATCTCGGCGAAGCGGTTGGTGACCTCGTCGAGGCCGAGCGCCTGCGCTTCCACATGACTGGCGATCGTCGACAGCTCCTTGAGGGCGCCGCTGACGATCTCGCGCAGCGCATAGGTCTGCGCGCCGATCTGCCGCGAGGACTGGGTCGTCTCTTCGCCGGCGCGCTCGATGACGGCGCGCAGGGTTTCGCTGTGGCTCGCGACCGCGTTGCCGATCGCGTCGAGCTCGCCGCCCGTGGCGCGGGCAATCGCGGCGAAGTCCGACGTGGTCGTCTGCAGCCGCTCGAGGATGCCGGCGACGTCCTGATGGACCTGCTGGCTCGCGGCCGCCGCAGCGGCGACGGCGTTGCGGCTCTCCGCGGCGATGGTGCGGGACATCTCCGTGCTCTCGGCACGGATGGTCTCGACGAGTTGGACGCCTTCCTCGCGCAGCAGGCGTTCCAGGGTCGCGCGGGTTTCGCCGAGGGTCGCCGAGATGCGGTTGGCCTGGCCCGAGACGGCGGCGACGAAGGCGTTGCCGTCGGTGTCGAGCAGGTTGGCGATCTCCGTCGTCCGGTTGGAGAGGAGCGCGTCGACGGTGGCGGTGGCTTCCGCCATCGCCTCTGCGGTGCGCGCCACGGCGCCTTCGAGGGCCATGCGCGAGCGGTTGCCCTCCTGGCCGAGCAGCCGTTCCAGCGAGCCACGGGCTTCGTCGAGGGTCGCGGCGATGCGGTCGGCGTGTCCGGCGATGGTGGTCACCAGCACGTTGGCGTCGCTGTCGAGCAGGTTCGCGAGCTCGTTGGTGCGGTTGGAGAGGATCGCATCGACGGTCCGCGCTGCGCTGCCGAGGGTCTCGGTCGCGTTGGCGACGGCGCTCTCGATCACCGCCCGCGAGCGGGTCTCCTCTTCGCCGAGCAGGCGCTCCAGGCTCGTCCGGGTCTCGGCTAGAACGTTCGAGAGGCGGTTCGCCTGTTCGGTAACGGACGCGACGAAGAGGCCCGCGTCGGCGTTGAGGACGCTCGCCAGCGCCTCGGTGCGGCTCGACAGCATGGTATCGATCGCGCCGGTGGCTCCGTTGATCGCCTCGGTCGCCGCGCCGACGGCACGCTCGATGGACAGGCGCGACCGGGTGCCTTCCTCGCCGAGCAGCCGCTCCAGACCGGCGCGGGCCTCGCGCAGGCCGGCGGAGATGCGGTCGGCGTGGCCGGCGACGGCGGCGACGAACGCGTTCGCGTCGGCGTCGAGGAGGCCGGCGATCTCGTTCGAGCGGGCCGTGAGCAGGGCGTCGAGCGAACCGCCGGCGTTCGACAGGGTCGCGGCGGCGCCGGCCGCGGCGCTCTCGATGAGCGTGCGGGCGCGCTCGCCTTCTTCGCCGAGCACGTGCTCGAGCGCGGCACGGGTCTCGCGCAGGTTGGCGGAGATCGTCTCGGCGTGGCCGGCGACGGTCGTCACCAGGGCGTTGGCGTCGGCGTCGAGCAGCGTCGCGATCTCGCTCGTCCGCTTGGCGAGGACGGTGTCGATCGCCCCGGTGGCGTCGCCGAGGGTCTCTGCGGCCCCGGCCGCGGCCGTCTGGATCGTCGTCCGCGAGCGCTCGCTCTCCTCGGCGAGGAGCCGGGTCGCCTCGCGTGCCTCGTGGGTGACGGCGGTGCGGGTCCGCTCGCTCTCGCTGGCGAGGGCCTGCATCGTCTCGCCGATCGCCGTCACCAGCGAGCGGCGGGTCTCCTCGGCGCGGCCCGAGAGCGTGCCGAGCATCGTCTTCAAGGTGGTGTCGAGCATCGCACGGGCGCGCTCGGCCTCGGCGGACAGGCCGCCCGTGATCTCGGTGATCGCGTGGCCGAGCTCCGCACGGGCCCGGGTGCTTTCGGTCGAGACGAGACCGGCGAGCTCCGCGAGCAGGGCGGCGACGGTGTCGCGGGCACGATCCGATTCGCTGCCGATGAGGTTCGCGGCCTCGCCGATACGGCGCGCGATCTCGTCGTTCTGGGCCGCCGCGCGGGCGTCGAACTCGGCCAGGGCCTGCTCGGCCTTGGCGAGGAGGGAGGTGCTCGCAGTGTCGAGCGCCGCCTCGATCGTGGTCGCGATGTTGGCCTGCTCGGCCGCGGCCGCCTGGGCGAACTCGCGGGTGCGGGCGATCAGGGTGCCGCTCAGCTCGTCGATGCGGCGCTGGAGCACGTCCGCCACCATGGCGGTGCGCTTGTCCATCACCTCGGCGATCTCGTCGGTGCGGCTGATGACGAGGGTGTTGGCTGCTTCGATGCGGTCGTTGACGGCCTGCTCGAACGCCTCGGTGTGCGACAGGATCGCCGTGCTGATGGCGTTCGAGTTGGTGCCGAGCACCGTCTCGATGCGATCCACACCGCCGTCGATGACGCCGGTGAGCGCCGAGGTGTGCTGCCCGATCGCCTGCTCGAAGCTCCGCGAGCGGGCCTCGATGGTGCCGGCGACGGAGGCGGCGCGGGTGTCGAGCGCGCTCTCGATGCGGCCGACGGACCCTTCCACGGCGTTCGCGAGGAGGTCGGTGCGAGCGCCGACCGCGGCTTCGAAGGCGGCGGCGCGGCTGTCGAGCGACACGTCGAGGGCCGCGGTCTTCTCGTCGAACAGGCCTTCCAGACGGCGAACCGTCCCGTCGAGCGTGCTGGCGATCGAGTCGGTCCGGCCTCCGAGCGCGAGTTCGAGCGTCGCGGTGCGAACGTCGAGCGAGGTGGCGAGCGTCGTCGCCTGCTCGTCGAGCACGCCGGAGATGCGCTGGACGGTGCCTTCCACGGCGCCGGCGAGAGCATCGGCACGAGCGCCGACGAGGACTTCGAGCGTCGTCGCCCGGCTCTCGAGGGCGGCTTCCAGCGTCGCGGTCTTGTCTTCGAGGACCGCCTCGATGCGCCGGACGGTGCCGTCCACGGCGCCGGCGAGGGCGTCGGCACGCCCGCCGACGGCGACGTCGAGCGTCGCGGTCCGGTCGTCGAGGGTCGCGGCGAGCACGGCCGTCTTGTCGTCGAGGACAGCGGCGATGGTCCGGGCCGTGCCTTCGACGGCGCCGGCGAGGGCATCGGCGCGGGAGCCGACGAGGACTTCGAGCGTCGTTGCCCGGCTCTCGAGGGCGGCTTCCAGGGTCGCGGTCTTGTCTTCGAGCACCGTCTCGATGCGTTGGACGGTGCCGTCCACGGCGCCGGCGAGGGCATCGGCCCGGGCTCCGACGACGACTTCGAGTGTGGTGGCCCGGCTGTCGAGGGCGGCTTCGAGCGCCGCTGTCTTGTCGTCGAGCACGGCGGCGACGCGCTGGGCGGTGCCGTCCACCGCGCCGGCGAGGGCATCGGCCCGAGCTCCGACGACGACTTCGAGCGTGGCGGCCCGGCTGTCGAGGGCGGCTTCGAGGGCCGCCGTCTTGTCGTCGAGCACGGCGGCGACGCGCTGGGCGGTGCCTTCCACCGCACTGGCGAGGGCGTCGGCGCGGGCGCCGACGGCGACGTCGATCGCGACGGCGCGGCTGTCGAGCGCCTCGGTGAAGGCCGCCGTCTTGTCGTCGAGGACGGCGGCGATGCGCCGAGCGGAGCCTTCCACAGCGCCGGCGAGGGCGTCGGCACGGGCGCCGACGACGACCTCGATCGCGGTGGCGCGGCTCTCGAGCACGGCGTCGAGGGCCGTGGTCTTCTCGTCGAGCACCGAGCCGAGGCGCAGCGCAGTGCCTTCCACGGCGCCGGCGAGCGCGTCGGCGCGGGCGCCGACCATGAGCTCCAGGGTCGCGGTGCGGCTGTCGAGCGAAGAACCGAGGGCTTCGGTCTTCTCCTCAAGGATCTGCTCGATGCGCTGTGCCGTGCCGTCGACCGTCTCGGCAAGCGTTGTGGCACGGCCGACGAGGGCGGCCTCGAGGGCCTCCGTCTGAGCCACAATGGCGCTGCTGACGGTCGCCGCCTTTTCGTCGAGCACGCGCTCGATCCGCTCGACGCTGCCATCGAGGGTGCCGGCGAGCATGTCGGCGCGGCTGTTGATGGCGTTCTCGAAGGCCTCGGCGTGGACCAGGATGGTCGTGCCGATCGCGTCCGCCTTCTCGTCGAAGGCGCGCTCGACCCGGTTGACGTTCACGTCGACCGCCTTCGCGAGGATTTCGGCGCGCTCGGCGAAGGTGCGATCGAACGTTTCGGTGTGGGAGCGCAGGGCGCCGTCGATGGCGGTGGTCTTCTCTTCCAGTGCACGCTCGACGCGCTCGGCACCGGTCGCGACCGTGGTGGCGAGGGCATCGGCCCGCTCGCCGAAGGAGCGCTCGAAGGCCTCCGTGTGGGCGACGAGCGACGTGCCGAGCGTCGAGACCTTGCCGTCGAGGGTTTGCTCGATGCGGACGAAGCCGCTCTCGATGGCTGCGTTGAGGGCGTTGGTCTTCTCGGTGACGGTCTGCTCGAACGTGTCGGAATGCACGGCGATCACCGTGCCGATGCGATCGGCCTGGCCGTCCAGCGCGCCCTCGAGGCGCAGGGCGCCGGTCTCGAGGGTGCTCGCGAGCGATGCAGTGCGCTCGGCCACGGCATATTCGAATGCCTCGGCCTGGGCGGCGATCGAGGTGCCGAGCGTGTTGGTGTGGTCGGCGAGCGAGATCTCGATGCGGGCGAGGCCCGTGCGCAGGGTGCCGTTGAGAGCGTCGGTGCGCTCGGTCAGCGTCTGCTCGAGCGCCACCGTGCGGGAGGCGAGGGTGGTCTCCAGCGTGCCGTTCTTCTCGGCAAACAGCGCCTCGAGTTCCGCCGTGCGGGCGGCGAGGGTGGCGACGACCGAGGGCACCTTGAGCTCGACGATGCTCTCGAGCGCCGCGACGCGGCCCTCGATCGCCTCGCGCATGCTGTCGCTATGGGCGACGACCTTCTCCGCGGCAGCCTGACCGGCCGCAACGAGGTCGTGGGAGATGCGCTGCGTCTGGTCGGAGACGACCGAGAGGATCTCGGCGCTGAGGCTGCCGAACGTTTCGGCGAGTTCCTGGGCGCGGCCCGAGAGCGTCTGGGTGATGTCCTGGCTGGTGTCGTCGAGCATGGCGCGGAACGTCGCCGAGCGGTGCTCCAGCATCTCCGCGAGGGCCCGCTGACGATCCTCGAGCGCGTTCTGAAGTTCACGGCCGTGAACGTTGATCGCTGTTTCGATTTTGGTCGTCGTGGTCTGGATGCGATCGGCCACCGAGGTGCCGTCGACCGAGAGGATGTCGCGAAGCTGGGTGACCGACTGGTCGAGGCGGGCGGACAGCGTCTCGCCACGGATCTCGATGTCGACGGCGATCGAATCGCCGGTGCCCTTGAGCACGTCGGCAATGCGATCGACCTGATAGTTGATGGAAGACACGACCTCGTCGCCGCGGCTGTGCAGCGCTTCCGCCGCGACCGCCGTCTGGCGGGCGAGGGTCTCGTCGAAGCTCGCGGTGAGGGCGGACAGGGCGGAATTCACCTCGGCGGCACGCGCCTCGACCATCGTCGAGGTGACGGAGCCGGCTTCGGTGATCGCGCTCTCCAGGCGGGCGAGGCTCGTGCGGATCTCGGCGATGTGGGCTTCGGCGGTCTCCGCCGTGGTTGCGCCGATGTTGGCGAGGGCCTGTTCGAGCTCGGTGACGCGGGTCTGCACGACGGCGATCGCCGAGGTGCCGGCGTCGGCGATGCTGGTCTCGAGCTCGCCGATGCGCTGCTCCATCGAGCCGGTGACGGCCAGCGTCGTCGCGCTGATGGTGGTCTCGAGGCCGCTGACGCGCTCCTCGAGGGTCGCCGCGATGTGCTCGCCGGTGCGGGTGATGCCCTGCTCGAACGCGGTGACGCGCTGGCCGAGCATGTCGAGGACCTGCTCGCCGGTGGTGGCGACGGAGGCGGTGACGCGGGCGCCGGTCTCGGAGAGGGTGCGGTCGAGCTCGCCGACGCGCGAAACCACCACGGCGGTGAGGTCGCGGGTCTGGGCGTCGATCGTCGCGGCGAGTTCGGTGGTCTTGTCGGTGAGGGCGGTGGTGACGTCCTGGGTGCGGGCGTCGAAGGCCTCGATGATGCGCTCGCCGGTCGCCGCGATCTCGGTGTTCACGCTCGTCGAACGCTCGGCGAGGAACTCGACGACGGTGCGGCCGGTGGCCGAGAGGGTGGCGTCGATCACGCCGCTGACCGAGCGGAACTCCTGCAGGATCGTCTCGGACGAAAGGGTGAGGCCTTCGGTGGCGAGGCGGCTCTGCTCGGCGAGCAGCGTGCCGAGCTCGGTGCCGGTGGAGGACAACGCGGTGCTGACGACTTCGCCCTCGGCCTTGAGGCGCGCGACCAGGGAATCGCCCTGGCTGACGAGCGCTTCGATGATCGATTCGCCGGTCTGGTTGAGCATGGAGGCGAGCGAGGCCGAGCGGGTCTCGACCGTCGCCCCGAGCATGCTCGAGGCCGCGTCGAGGTCGGAGGTGAGCTTTTCGGTGCTCTGCTTCAGCTCGTCGGAGAACCCGCGATGGGCGCCGGAGATCGCGGCGCGCAGGCGCTCGGCATTGTTGGTGATCGCCTCACGTTCTGCTGCAAGATCCGACAGCATGCTACGGACGCGCATATCGTTTTCGTTGAACGCGCGCTCCAGGGACGAGACTTCCGTATGGATCAGCGTCTCGAGCTCGCCGGCACGGGCGAGAGCGCGTTCGACGCCGTCGCCCATCGCCGCGACTTCGCGGCGAATGGTGTGGCCGACGGAGACGACGGATTCGGTGATGCCGTCGCCGGGGGCGGACAGGCGGGCGGCGGCGTCGGTGAGAGCTTGAGCGGCGAGGCTCATGTCGCGCGCGCGGCGCACGATACCGGCGATCGTGAAGATGACCGCGACGGGCAGGACCACGGTCGCAGCGAAGGTCAGCAACGAGGGCTGGGTGAGCAACGCCGCAGCCTTGAGACCGGTCAGGTTCGGCAGCAGGGTTCGGCTCGCAACATAGCCGCAGAGCACCACCCAAAGCGTCGAGGCGCCGAAGGCGATCGCATAGCCGCCGCCCTGCGAGGCGGGCCGCAGCGAGGCGGGCGGCGGGGCCTCGGGCAGGAAGGCATCGTCGTTCGCCGCCTCGCGGGGGCGGTTCCGTCCTGTGCCCTGTGCGCGCGGCTGGAACGGATCGTCATCGACGGCGGCGGGAGCCGGCGGTGGGGTGTCAGGCGGCGTGGCGAGGTCCGGGGTGGACGCAGACATCCGGACCTCCGCGGTGGGCGTCGCCGGTTCGGCCGGCGGGGTGTCCGCCAGATCGAACTTCAGAGCCTCCTCGATCGCCGAAAGCGCGGCCTCGGCGGGATCTTTCACCTGGGGGTCTGGGGCATCTTGTTCGCCTCGCGTCCGTACTCACTCACCGCAGCCACCCGAACGAGCGGCCTGTCCGGCGGAACGCGCGGCAAAACCCCGCGATCCTCCGTGCGTGGGATCGTTGTCCGCCATCGACCCTTTCAGGGCATTTCACCTGATCGATCGATTTGCAGCTTTCTCCGGAAGGAAGAGAGAGAAAGCGGTGACGGCGGACAGACTTCTCCCCACCTGTGGCCGGATGGTAACGAATCATTAGCAATTTCGGAACCGGCCGTTTTTTCCGCTTGCGCAACGTGGTTAACGACGCTCCGCAGCACAAGCCCGGGGCGCCCGGATTCGGGGCGCTTGACGGCTGTGGACAAGGCGTTATTCGAAGGGCTCGAAATCGGGCTTCTGCTATACGATCGTTCAATATAGCGAAGCGCCCTCCGCCTTCTTCCGCGCCTGCTCGAAAGACGTCTCATGGCTCGCATCACGTACATCACCCACGACGGAACGCCCTTCGAGATCGCGGCGGACATCGGCACGACGGTCATGGAGAATGCGGTGCGCAACTCCGTGCCGGGCATCGACGCCGAATGCGGCGGCGCCTGTGCCTGCGCCACCTGCCACGTCTATGTCGACCCGGCGTGGACCGACGCGGTCGGCGCGCCGGCGCCGATGGAAGAGGACATGCTCGACTTCGCCTACGACGTGAAGCCGAACTCGCGCCTGTCGTGCCAGATCAAGGTGACCGCCGCGCTCGACGGTCTCGTCGTGCGCATCCCCGAACGCCAGGCTTGACGGGCGGCGCGCCAGCCTCTCGATTGGGGAGAGCCGCGGAAAGCCACCGCCGCCCGCTCGGGCGGTACGACGGCCGCGGCGCTGGCGTGGACGGGGAGGAGAGGCCGTGAGGCATCGCGGGTGGCTGTTGGGGACGCTTGCGGCGACCGCGCTGTTCGCCGCGGCAGATGCGTCCGCGCAGACCGCCGCGCCCGCCGATGCTCCGCCACCGGGCCTGTCGGACGCCCAGAAGAAGCAGCTCTACGACGCCGCGCACAATCAGCTCGGCGTGCTGGAATTCTGTGCCGGGCAAAGCTTCGTCGGCACCGATGTCGTCGAGCTCCAGCGCCGCGCCATCGCCGTGCTGCCGACGCCGCCCGACACCAGCGGGGGCGATGAGGCGGAGCGCGCCGGACAGCTCGGCATCGTGATGGCGAGCGGGCAGACCCTGACGCTCGAGACGGCGGCCAAGAGCCGCAACACCACGATCGCCGCCTTGTGCGCGGCGATCGCCAAGTCGCTCGAGGCGGCGACGGCGGGCGGCGTGCCCTGAGCGCCCGTCAGCGCCGCCGGTCGAGCCGGTCGACGAACCAGCCGACCAGCTTTTCCCACACGGCGTCCTTCTCGACCGAATCCTCGATGCCGTGCTCGAGGTTCGGATTGTCGTTGATCTCGATGACGAGCACGCCGTTTTCCGTCTCCTTGAGATCGACACCGTAGAGCCCGTCGCCGATGAGGCGGGCCGCCTTGACCGCGGTCTCGATGACGGCGGGCGGCGCCTCGGCGATGGTGAAGGCGCGGAAACGGCCTTCCTCGGCGGGCTTGCCGGGCTGGTGGTGGATGATCTGCCAGTGCTTCTTCGCCATCATGTACTGGCAGGCGAACAAGGGCTCGCCGCCGAGCACGCCGATGCGCCAATCGAAGCTCGTCGGCACGAATTCCTGGGCCAGCACCAGATCCGATTCATCCAGCAATTCCGATAGCTTCGCGGAAAGTGCTGCGGGCTCGTCGAGCTTGAAGACGCCGCGGCTGAACGAGCCGTCCGGGATCTTCAGCACGATCGGCCAGCCGAGCTCGTCGGGCAGGGTCTCGCACTGTTTGAGGCTGTCGATGATGACGGTCTTCGGGATCGCGATGTCGTTCGCGGCCAGGAGCTCGGCCAGATAGACCTTGTTGGTGCAGCGGATCATCGAGACCGGATCGTCGATGACCGGCATGCCCTCCTGGGTCGCACGGCGGGCGAAGCGGTAGGTGTGGTTGTCGATCGCCGTCGTCTCGCGGATGAACAGGGCGTCGAATTCGGTCAGCCGGTCGAGATCGCTCTTCTCGATCGGCTCCACGGCAACCCCGAGCCGGGCGGCGACCTTGGCCATGTGCTTCAGCGTCGGAGGCGCCGAGGGCGGCAGGACCGCGTTCGGATCGTAGAGCACCGCCATGGAATAGCGGAACGTGGTGCGGCTGCGCGGCGCGCGCCAGGCGCGACGGGTATAGAGATCGAGGGCGTGAAAGAGAAAGCCGCGCTCCTCGTCGGAGAGATCGGCGACGGACGGTGTGCGGATGCGGGCGATCGAGCGCCAGCCGTCTCCCGTGATCTTCACCTTGAGGAGGGGCGTTCGGTACCAGTCGAACAGGAGCCGTCCAAACGCCTCGAAGCGCTCGTCGGGACAGCGGCCGAAGAAGAAGGTGAGGCGGAACTCGCCCTGCGGCGGCGCCTTCATCGCCCGGATCGCCTTGTTGAGGCTATCCTCGAGATCGGGCAGCGAAATCGCGTAGAGCGGTTTGCGCGAGAGCTCGATCATCGTTTCGACCGAGGGGATCACGCGGTGGCCGCGGGCCTCGGCGAGCAGGGAGCAATAATAGCCCCCGCCCTGATAGGCGTAGGAGCGGGCGAGGTTGATGATGGTCGGCTTGGTTTCGCCGAACAGCTTCGGCCGCAGCAGATAATCGTGAACCGTCATCACCTTGTGCGGGGTTTCCGCATTCGGCAGATCGGCGGGCTTGTCCACGAGGACGAGCCAGGTCATCGGGTGTCTCCTTTGCCGACGAGAACCGCAGCCCGGAGGCGGGAGCGGCCGTAGGCGCTCATGGCGTCGAACTCGGGCCAAGGAATGGCGATGTGGGCCTTGGCGATCGCCGCCTCGTGGCGATCCGGATCGATAAACGGATCGTGTGCGAAGACGGTTCGCTCGTCGTGGCCGTAAACCAGGATCCAGTGCGGATAGCGCTCGTGGTACATTCGCCAGGCGCTGATGAGGACGATCGCGCAGGCGCCGGAATCGAGGGCGGCGACGAGTTCGTCCCGTGTCAGGGCCCGCTCGGCGATCGGCACGCCGAGCGCCTCGGCGTCGGCGCGGAAGGTCTCCTGCACGATCGTCATCACGGCGCGCTTGTCGGCGGTGCGCACGCCGTCGAGAAAGAGGGGCGGGCGCTGGTTGAGCCAGACGCCGGTCGAGAAGCCGCGGCGCTTGAGGGCCACCGCCATGCCGACGGGATCGCAGCCGCCGTGGCCCGAGGTCATGAAGATCGTCGTCGCCTCGCGCCACAGCGTGAGCTCGAGGGCGCGCGTGGGAGCGAGGCCGGGTTCGAGAGCGGCCATGGCCATCGCCATCGCGGCCGGGCCGCAGGTGAACTCGGTCGTCTGAGGATAATAGGGCGCGTCGCGGGCCACGGGACGGTGGTGGGCGATCAGCGACTTCTCGAGCCTGAGCGCGGTCTCGTGGTCGGCGTAATAATCGGCGAGGCGATCGAATTCCTGGTAGCCGGCGCCCTTGTAGAGGGCGATCGCCGGCCGATTGTCCTGGCGCACTTCGAGCCGCAGGAACAGCGCCCCGCGCGCCCGCGCATCGTCTTCGACGGCGGCGAGCAGGCGGCGGCCGATGCCGCCGCGGATGGCGTCGGGATCGACGGCGACGGAATAGAGGCGGGCGATCGAGGTGCCGGTGCGATAGAGTACCAGGGCATAGCCAATCACGACGCCGCCGCGCTCGGCGGCGAGCATGCTCGCGGACCGTCGTTCCACCATGTCGCGGAACGAGCGGGGGCTCAGCCGGTCGCCGGCGAACACGCGCTCCTCGAGCGCGGCAAGGCGCGGCAGGTCGTCTTTGCGCGCCCGGCGGATGGTGAGGCCGTCCGCGCAGGCGGCCGCGCCGGCGGGCGACCGGTCGAGGCGTTCGATCTCGGGCATGAGGCGGGAGGACCTCACCGAAGCGCCGCGTCAGGTGCGGCGGTGCGATATATAGACCCGATAGGTCCCACACACGAGGGGCAACCGGCAGACCCAAGCCCAAGAATTGCCCAAGATTGCTATGACTAATCCGAAACTCTATGGAACGAAGCGGCACGGTCGGCGTTCGGCTTTGGCCGCGGCGGAAGAACGATGGGTAGCGGTGCGGCGGCTTCGGCCGGGCGGATCAGGACCCCGACACGCAGGCGGAAGAATGCCCGGGGGATGGTCTCGGTGCCCGCCGTCAACAGAAGAAGGAACAGAAATGCGCAAAGTTTTGATCGCGGTGGCCTTGGCGTTCCTCGCCGCCGCCTGCACCCAGCAGGAAACCAACCGCGGGATCGTCGGCGGCGCCCTCGGTGCGGGCCTCGGCGCTGTCACCGGCGCGGCGATCTCCGGCACGGCCGGCGGCGCGCTGACCGGTGCGGCCATCGGCGGCGTCGGCGGCGCGGCGATCGGCGCGGCGACCGCTCCCAAGACCTGCACCGCCTATGACAAGTACGGCCGCCCCTATGCGGTGGCGTGCCCCTGATCCCGTCGCGATCGGGTGACATCGAAGAGGGCGCGTCGTTCGGCGCGCCCTTTTTCGTCCGACCTTTGAGATCACGGTCGCGGTCGGGCGTGGGCTTCAGGAGAAATCCCCGATGAAACGCTATGCCGTGACAACCCTGCTGGTTGCGGGCCTCGGTCCACTCGTCGCGGCCGCTCCGGCAGCGCGCGCTGCGAGCTTCACGTGCGCCGTCGCCATGAAGCCCGACGAAACGGCGATCTGCGGCTCGATGGCGCTGTCCGACCTCGATGTCCGCATGGCGACGCTTTACGGCGTGGCGACGAAGCTGGTGGCGATGGGCGAGCGCGGCGTGCTCCAGGACGACCAGCGCCGCTTTCTCGGCGAGCGGGCGGCCTGCGGGGCCGATACGGCCTGCCTGACCACACTCTATCAGGCGCGGATCGCTGTGCTCGACGGCGTAATCGGGCGCATCGCCGCAAACGGTCCTTATTGAAAGCCTATATCCTGCGGGTCGACCGACCGCACCGAGATATCCGCGGGCGGCGGGAGGGCAACATGACCGAGACAGCAAGCGAAGCCCGAATGCCGGCGTCCCGCCGTGGCGCGCCGTGGCTCGATCGGGGCGGCAGTTTCTCGCCCTTCAAGACGCTGGTCTTCGTGCTTCTGTTTCTGCCCGGGCTCGATGCGGCCTACGGGCTCGCCACGAGCGTCTCCATGCCGGGGGGCGGGGCGCTGCTCTCCCAGGCGCGGCCGCTGACGATTGCACTCCACGAGGTCGGGGACTGGGCGATCCGGCTTCTCCTGATCGCGCTCGCGATCACGCCGATGATGCGAATTCTGCGCCGGCCGCGGCTGCTTCAGGTGCGGCGCATGATCGGCGTTGCGGCGTTCGTCTACGTCGCCGCCCACTTGATCCTCTACATCGTCGATCAGAAGTTCGATCTTCTCCACGTGGCGAGCGAGATCGCGCTGCGCTTCTATCTGACGATCGGCTTCGTCGCGCTCCTGGGGCTCGCGGTGCTGGCGGCGACCTCGACCGACGGCATGATCGAGCGGCTCGGGGCCGCACGCTGGCAGGCGCTGCACCGCTGGGTCTATCCGCTGACCGCGATCGGCATCTTCCACTATTATCTGCAATCCAAGATCAACGTGACGCAGCCGGTTCTGATGACCGGCTTCTTCTATTGGCTGATGCTCTACCGGCTGCTCGGGATGAAGCGCCTCGGGCGCTTCGCGGTGGCGCGGCGCCCGGCCGGCCCGCCGGTCGCCTGGCTCATCGGCCTCGCGGTGGCGAGCGGGCTCGCGATGGCGTTCACCGAGGCGCTGTGGTACGCGCTCGCGACCGGGGTCGATCCGGTGCGCGTCCTCTCCGCGAACCTCTCGACTGCCGTCGCGCCGCGGCCGGCCTGGGTCGTCTTCGCCGCGGGCCTCGCCGTGGCGGTGGCCTCGGTCGTGGCGGGGCTCCAAAAGAAAGCCGCCCCGCCGCGGGTGGCGACGGGGCGGCGTGCGTAAGGAGCGACCTGGGGGTGCCGCGCCTCACTGCATCTGGGGCGGGATCGCGTTCTCGGTGTAGTTCTGGTAGGCGCCGTTGTTGTGATCGTGGACGAACATCGGGTGGCCGGGTGTTCCGACATCGATGAGCCCGTCGGGCAGGGCGTTCGGCGCCGGGGTGGCCGCCGCGACGGGCGCCGAAGTCTTCTGCACCGTCTTGCTGACGTGGTGCTTGTGCTTCACCGGCTGGGTGGTGGGGGTCGCGGCGGACGCCGGCACGGCAAACATAAGCGCGACAGCGGCGGTGGCAGCGGCAAAAAATCCAACGTTCTTCGAAGTAGACATGTGGATATCCTCCTCCAATCCATCTGCGGGCGAGAGGTCGCATCGTCGTTATGATCTGAATGCGGCGGTTCACTGTCCGCTCATCTCTGGCAAGGCGGGCGCATCACCATGGAGATGAAGTTTATATGAATGGAGGAAGGCGGCACTATTAAGGACGATTATGTTTCGCGTCTGATAAGAAGCCGGCTCAAATCTTGTCTCGTCTTTTACAAAGATGGCGGCGGACCCGGCTTGAAGCGGGTCCGCCGCCATCATGTTTCCGAACCGCTCCGGACGGTGTCGCGATCGCGGTCGAGGCTCGGCGAAATCGAGAGGCCATTCCGCCGACCTTGCGGCGGGCACGACGTCCCTCGACGCTTTTTATTCCGAGGCGGTGTTGGCCTGCACGGAATCGTCGCCCGTGCGTGTCACCGGCGGCGTTTTGTCGAGCTTCGCCTTCTTGTCCCCCTTCATGAGCTTCTTCACGATGTCGTTGCCCTTGGCGCTCGGGCGCTCAAGGGAATCGGCCCGGGTTACGGGCGGCGTCGTTGAGAACTTGGCGTTGGCGTCCGGCTTCAGAATCGCGCCGAGATTGTCGCTGTCGGTGACGCGGGGCGATTCCGACGGGTCGGCGCGCGTCACCGGGGCGGTCTGCGCCGCGGCCGAGGCGGCGCCGAAGGTGAGGCCGGCGACGAGGGCGAGGGCGGCGGTTCTGGTCTTTCGGTCGATCTTCAACATGGCGTTTCCCCTTTTGCAGCAAAGGCTCGCGCGTTGGAACGGCGAGATCGAAAGGCCAACGCGGGTGCGCCGCGATGGTTGGCGCGGACAACAAGGCCTCAAGGGTTTTTGACGGGATGGGCGGGATGGCGGCCGGCGCGGTCATGGTGATGACCGATCCGCGTGGGATGGCTCGGCCGCGGAGCTCAAGAACATGATCGGGACGGATGGAGCGAGGACGGCATGGTTGAGGGTGGGACGGCCGCGGGTGGGATGGAGGAGCGCGAGAGCACCCGAAGTGCGTGGCGGAGCGGCCGGCGCGCCGATGGAAAGCAGGCACTGATCGCCGCCGCGGCGCTCGCGACGGCGATCTGTGCCGCTCCCGCTTGGGGCCAGTCGCCGCCGGCGGTGGACGTCGCGGCCTGGCCGGCGCTACCGCCGCAGCCACCTACCGATCCGAAACACGAGGCCTTCGTCGACGGCCTCCTCTCCAAGATGAGCGTCGAGGAGAAGGTCGGCCAACTGATCCAGGCCGACATCGCGACCATCCGGCCCGAGGACATCGCCCGCTATCCGCTCGGCTCGATCCTGAACGGCGGCGATTCCTCGCCCGACATGGCGGCCCGCGTGCCGGCGCCGGAATGGTTGAAGCTCGCCGATGCGTTCTACGCTGCGGCGCGCGAGCGCAAGGGCACCTACGTGCCGCTGATGTGGGGCATCGATGCGGTCCACGGGCAGAACAAGATCATCGGCGCCACCATCTTTCCCCACAATATCGGCCTCGGCGCGACCCGCGATCCGGCGCTGATCGAGAAGATCGGCGAGATCACCGCGCAGGAGGTGACCGTCACCGGCCAGGATTGGGTGTTCGCGCCGACGGTCGCGGTCGCCCGCGACGATCATTGGGGCCGCACCTACGAGAGCTATTCGGAAGATCCCGCCATCGTCGCGACGTCGGCCGCAGCCCTCATCAAGGGCTTGCAGGGCGAGGTCGGCACGCCGGATTTCCTCGGCGCGGGCCACGTGATCGCGACCGCGAAGCACTTCCTCGGCGACGGCGGCACCAACGGCGGCAAGGACCAGGGCGATACGCTCGCCTCCGAGGTCGACCTGATCGCGATCCATGCACCGGGCTACGTCGCGGCCCTGAAGGCCGGCGTGCAGACAATCATGGCCTCCTATTCGAGCTGGCGGGGCCTCAAGATGCATGCCGACCGCGCGCTGCTCACCGACGTGCTCAAGGGGCGCATGGGCTTTGCCGGCTTCATCGTCGGCGACTGGAACGGCCACGAGCAGGTGCCGGGCTGCACCAAGTCGGATTGCCCGATCGCGACCAATGCCGGCGTCGACATGCTGATGGCCCCCGACGGCTGGCGCGATCTGTTCGCGGCGATGGTGCGCGAGGTCAAGGACGGCACCATTCCCACGGCCCGGCTCGACGACGCGGTGCGCCGGGTGCTCGCCGTGAAGGTCCGCGCCGGTCTGTTCGAGAAGCCGCGGCCGTCGGCTCGGCCGTTCGCCGGCAAGTTCGATCTGCTGGGTGCGCCCGAGCACCGCGCCGTGGCGCGTCAGGCGGTGCGCGAGTCGCTGGTGCTCCTCAAGAACGCGGGGTCCGTGCTGCCGCTGAAACCCGGCCGGCGCATCCTCGTCGCCGGCGACGCCGCGGACGATATCGGCCGGCAATCCGGCGGGTGGACGCTGTCCTGGCAGGGCACCGGGAACCTCAACGGCGACTTTCCGCACGGCCAATCGATCTATGCAGGGATCGAGGAGGCCGTCGGCGCGGGCGGCGGCACGGTGCACTTGAGCCCGAAGGGGGAGTTCCAGGACTCGCCGGACGGGAAGCCGGACGCGGCGATCGTGGTGATCGGCGAGCGGCCTTATGCGGAGATGAAGGGCGATCTCGTCACGACCTCGTGGAGCGCGATGCATCCGGAGGATCTGGCGCTACTGAAACGCCTCAACGCCGCCGGCATTCCGGTCGTCACCGTCTTCCTGTCCGGCCGGCCGCTCTGGGTCGATCCCGAGCTCGACGCCTCGGACGCCTTCGTGGCGGCCTGGCTGCCGGGCACCGAGGGCGGCGGCATCGCCGATCTCCTGTTCGAGAAGCCCGACGGCAGCCGGCCCTACGATTTCCGCGGCACGCTGTCGTTCTCCTGGCCGCGGGTCGCCGATCAGGTCGTCAATGTCGGTGACGTGCCATACGAACCCCGTTTTCCGGTGGGATACGGCCTGACGCTCGGTGGCGCGCCGGCCGCGCAAGGGGCGACGCCCTGACACCGCCACCGAGCCCCAGCGCCGTGGTCTAGGCGCGAGCGAGGCTTCGCGGCCGGGGCGCCGCAGGGCCGCGCCTTGCCGGGGTATGCGTGCGATGACAGACGAGACGATCGTGATAGGGACCATCCGGCCGAAGAGCGCGGGACTGGGCTCGGGACTGCTCCGTCGGGCGCTTCTCGGCGTTGCCGTCGCCGCCGCCGGGCTCATGCTCGGCGGCTGCATGACGACCTATTATGCGCCCTACGCCTATTCCTACCGGACCGGCTGGACCTACTATTCTCCGACCCGCGTGGTCACCGCCGAGTCCGGACCCTATGGGCCGGTCGTCGTTCCGGTGCCGCCCGGCCCCTATTATTACGGGCCGCTGCCCCAGCCGCGGCCGTGGGCCTGGTAAGGCGACGGCCGCCGCTATCTCCGCGACCGCCGCGCTCGCTCAGCCCGCCCTGAGATTGCGGACGAAGGTCGCGACTTCGCTCTGCAGGTCGTTCGCCTGCGCGGCGAGGGCGTTCGACAGCCCGAGGAGCTGGGTCGAGGCCGAACCGGTCATCTCGGCGGAGCGGCCGACGCCGGCGATGTTGTCGTTGACCGCGCCGGTGCCGTTCGCCGCGCGCTGGGTGTTGGTCGCGATCTCCTGGGTCGCCGCGCTCTGCTCCTCTACCGCCGAGGCGATGGTCGCCGTGGCGGCGCGGATCTCGTTGATGGTGCCGACGATCTTTTCGATCGACCCCACGGTGCGGCCGGTCGCCTGCTGGATGTCCTCGACCTTGCGGGCGATCTCCTGGGTGGCGCGGGCCGTCTGCTCGGCGAGCTGCTTGACCTCCTGGGCGACGACCGCGAAGCCCTTGCCCGCCTCGCCGGCGCGCGCCGCCTCGATGGTCGCATTGAGGGCGAGCAGGTTGGTCTGGGACGCGATGTCGGTGATGAGATTGACGACCTCGCCGATCTTCGTCGCGGCGCTGGAGAGCTCGCGGATCTCGCTCGAGGTGCGGCTCACCTCCTCGGAGGCGCCGACCGCGATGCTGGCAGCGTGGGTGACCTGGACGCCGATCTCACGGATCGACGAGGTCATTTCCTCGGTCGAGGCGGCGACGGTCTGGACGTTGGACGAGGCTTCCTCGGCGGCGCCGGACACGGCGGTCGCCTGACGCGAGGTTTCCTCGGCGCTCTGCGAGAGACCGCGGGCGGCCGACGAGACCTCGCCCGACGAATTGGCGAACGCCTGGGCCAGTGCCCCCATCTTGGCTTCGAAATCGTCGGCGATGGCGTTGCGCTCGGCCTTCAGGCGCTCCGCCGAGCGGATTTCCGCGAGGCGGGCTTCCTCACGCATGCGCTCAGACTCTTCGAGGCCCTGGCGCAGCCGCTCGGCCGCCTCCGCCATGCGGCCGATTTCATCCTTGCGGCCGGTATCCGCCACGGTGACGTGGAAATTGCCTTCGGCGAGGGTGCGCAGCGTCTCCCGGATGCGGCTGATCGGCTTGACGATGCCGAAACGGGTGACCGCCACCGCGAGGCCGAGCACGACGACGAGACCGCCGATCACGACGGCATAGACGAGCGTCACGGTGTCGATCGTGGTCGAATGCAGCGACGCCTGAAGGGTGTCGAGATCCTGGGTGCGCTTCTCGACCGCGGTCGAGATGTCGGCGGAGATCGCCGCTGTGGTCGGTGCGCACTGCTGATTCCAGGTCGGAAGGATGGCGGCGTTGGTCGACATGTCCGTCGAGCCGTTCGCCATGTCGATGATGCCGCTGCAATCGCGCTTGATGAAGGTGTTGAAGCGCTTGCTGAAGTCGCTCGTCAGGCTGAGCAGGTCGGGGTCGATCGCGACCGCATTCGTGAGCCGCCGCTTGAAGGTGTCGATCCCGGCTTTCTGTTCGGCGACGGCTTCCTTCTTCTGGTTCGCGTCACCCGCCGACAGGGAGCGGTACATGCCCTGATTATATTGGGCGATGGCGCGCTCGGCTCGGGCGAGTTCGATGTTCGCCCGGGCGACGCGGGCGAGCGCGTCGGAATAGCTGGCGTCGACCGCGAACATCTTGGTGCCGGCCAGGACGGCCGCACCGACGGCGAAGGCCGCAAGCAGGATCATCAGCGACGAGATCTTGGCGATCAAAGGCCAATGGCGAAACGACATGGCTATCCCTCCCGTACCCCAACGGCGCCGTTTTCGACGACGGTTAAGCTTCCCGATCGCACGCGTCGCTGTTTCGAAGCTTGCGTGATGGTTGCGGGAGGAGGGAGCGGGTTGTGGGCTGAAGGCCCGGTTCGGCACCGTCCAGCGAGGCGGACCGGTTGAGCGGCCCTGAGGCGCGCGGGTGGCGCCGTTGCGGCGATGCTATCGCCCGCGCACAACCGTCAAACCGGGCGCTCAGGCGAACGTTTCAACAATGTCAGCGATTTAGGAGGGGAAATGATGGTGGGTGTACAAGGGCTCGAACCTTGGACCCGCTGATTAAGAGTCAGCTGCTCTACCAACTGAGCTATACACCCATCGGCGGTCGGCGCCGCAACGCCGTCGCGGGGGGTGATATACGGAGAACCGATCGCCGACGCAACACCCCCGGCGCGGATTTTCCCTTGGGCCTGTGGATGGCGGGATGATCGGCGACGCGCACTCGTGGCGTTCGGCACCGATATCCGGCGCTTCCCGCCGCAGCCCAATGCCCTCTCACTCCACGAACACCGTGACGCTGTCGGCCGCGCCGGCGCTGTCGACCACGGTCAATCGCACGAATCCCGGCTCCGTCACCGGCAGCGCGCCCTTGCGCTGGTGGGCGCCGATCGTCAGCGGCGCGCCGTCGAGATAGAGGGTCAGCGGCCGCGTCGCTCCTTCGACCGCCCAGGCGAGGGGGCGCCGCCGCCCGCTGCCGTCGTCGAGGTCGATTCGCGCACCGTCCGGCGGATAGGCGATCCGCAAGGCGCCGGTCGACGAGTCGGGCCGCGGCGTCTCCGCGGCGGCGCCGAAGCCGCGCAGTGGCGGCGGCAGGGTGGCCGTCGTGGCGATCAAGGCGTCGGGCGGCGCCGGGGCGAGCGGCACCCGGTCGGGCGACAGCCGGGCGAAGGCGTCGAACAGCACGGGCGCGGCGGCGGTGCGGGCGACGAGCCCGGGCACCGCCGTACCGTCGGGCCGCCCGGCCCAGACCGCCACGGTGTAACGGCCGTCGAAGCCGACCGCCCAGGCGTCGCGGTAGCCGTAGGACGTGCCGGTCTTGAAGGCGATGCGCCCCGCGCGGGCATTGACCGGCGGCGGCGTCCCGGAGAGCACATCGGCGACATACCAGGCGGCAACCTTGTCGAGCACCTGCGCCGGCGGCCCGTCCGGCTTCGGTGCGTCGGCATCGAGGCCGACCGGCGGCACGATCCCGCCGTTGGCGAGGCCCGCATAGAGCGCCGCGAGGTCGATCAGGCGGATGCCGACACCGCCGAGGCCGATCGCGAGGTTGGGGGTCGCGTCCTTCGGCAGCACGAGGTCGACGCCGACATCGGCGAGCCGCGCCGAGAGCCGCGCCGGGCCGACGGCTTCGAGAAGCGCGACGGCCGGCACGTTGAGCGACATCTGCAAGGCCTGGCGGGCGGTGACGGTGCCCTGGAAGGTGTCGTCGAAATTCTTCGGGGCATAGCCGCCGAACGCGGTCGGCCGGTCTTCGACCAGCGTCTCCGGATGGGCGAGGCCGGATTCGAAGGCGAGGCCATAGATGAAGGGCTTCAGCGTCGAGCCGGGCGAGCGCTCGGCGAGCGTCATGTCGACATGGCCGGCGCGGTCGTCGGCGAGATAATCGGCCGAGCCGACATCGGCGAGGATGTGCCCGGTGGCGTTCTCGACGACGAGGACGGCCATCGACAGTCCGGGTCCGAGGTGCGGCGCCCGCGCCCGCACGAGGGCTTCGAGGCTGGTCTGGAGCTCGCGGTCGACGGTGAGGCGGATCACGGGCCGATCGGGATGGGCGGCGACGGCAGCCTCGGCCGCGAGCGGGGCGAGCTTCGGGAACGGGATGCGGGCGGTCGGAACCGGCTCCGCCTTCGCCTCGGCGGCGGCCTTGGCGTCGATCACCTTGAGGCGCGCCATGCGGTCGAGCACACGGTCGCGCGCCGCCCGCGCCGCCTCCGGGAAGCGGTCCGGTCGCCGGGTCTCCGGCGATTGCGGCAGGGCGACGAGGAGCGCGGCTTGGCCCAGCGTCAGCCGGTCGGGCTCGCGGCCGAAATAGGCGAGTGAGGCGGCCCGCACGCCCTCGACATTGCCGCCGAACGGCGCGAGCGAAAGATAGAGCGCGAGGATATCGGCCTTGGAAAGCCGCGCCTCCATCTGCAGGGCACGGCCCATCTCGCGGAGCTTGCGGTTGAGCGTGCGCTCCGGCCGGTCTTCGATCAGGCGGGCCGTCTGCATCGTCAGTGTCGAGGCGCCGGAAACGATCTCGCCATGGGCGAGCATCTGGCCGCCGGCGCGCACCAAGGCGGCGGGGTCGATTCCCGGATGGTCATAGAAGCGCCGATCCTCGTAGGCGATCAGCATCTTCAGGTAGGTCGGATCGACGGTCTCGGGCCGCACAGGCAGACGCCAGCGTCCCTCCGGCGTCGTGAAGGCACGCAGCAGGCGACCCTCGCGGTCCACCACGATCGCGGAGGCCGGGTCCGTCGGCGCAAGTTGCGGCGGCAGCAGGCGGTCGGCGACCGACGCCGCACCCGCGAGCGCGGCAAACGCCACGATCGCGAGCGCCGCGGCGGTCTGCCGGCCGGGGGTCACGGCTTCGCCGCCGTCACGGTGAGGGTGCCGGGGGCGGTGCGGGCGAAGGTGCCGAGCGCATACATGTCCTCGGCGAGCGCCGCGGGCCAGGCGAAGCGGCCGGGCGACACGGCGCGGACCATGTAGGCGACCGTGACGCCCTGGCTCAGATCCGTGCCGGGTCCGAACGCCGCGACGAAGCGATCGTCGCGGAACTCGGTGTGGGCCGGCTGGACGTCGTTCGAGAGCCAGGGGAAGGCCGAGAGGTCGGCGCTCGTGACGAGGTCCGGGTTCTCGATCTCGAAGCCGCCCGGCAGGAGGTCGGCGACGATGAGGTTCGGCGCCGCATCGGCGGCGTCGGCCTTGATGGTGAGGACAGCGATCAGCCGCTCGTTCTGCCCGACGTGGTCGCCGGTGAAGGGCGTTCCGTCGAGGTGGTAATAATCGCGGGTGAGGGTGATGTCGTTCGAGTCCGCCGGCTCCGGCTCGAGCGGCACGCCCTCCGCGGTCACGGTCACGGCAACCGGGTTCTTGCCGTCGTTGGTGACGGTGATCGGCTGCCGGGTCAGGTCGGCGAGGCCGACGCGACGGAACACCGCGCCCTTCTGGGGGGCGCCGTCCACGGCGAGCTTCAGGCCGGCGTCGTGGCCGGACAGCGCGTTCGCGGCGAGCAGCATCCAGGCGGCCTCCTGGGTGCTCGCATAATCGGTCTCGCCGAGCTCCGATTGCAGCAGGTTGGAGATCTGGGCGAGGGCCTTCTGGTCGTTGCCGGCTTCGGCGACCAGCGTGAGCGCCGCCGCCGCGTCGCGCACCGGCGTGCCGTAATCCGAGAACGAGGCGAGGTTGTCCGCACCGCCCTTCGCGAGCGTCTCCGCCGCGGTCTCGAAGGCCGCCTTGGAGCGCGCCTCGTCGCCGTAGAAGGCGAGGCCCGCCGCGATCTGCGCCTGAGCGAGGCCGGTGCCGAAGCTGGCGAGCTTGTCGTCGGCGAAATAGCGCAGGTCGCCGATCGAGGCGCGGCCGTTGCGGGCGAGCACGTAGAGCGTATAGGCGACGGCGCCGCCGCCGCCCGCTTCGAAGTTCGAGTTGTAGGACAGGTCGTTCTGCAGCCGGTCGAGCGCCTGCGAGAACGCCTGATCCGGCACCTGATAGCCCTTGGCGCGGGCCCGGGTCAGGAAGTCGGTGATGTAGGCGTCGAGCCACATGTCGTTGGCGTCGTTCGGACCCCACAGGCCGAACGAGCCGCTGGCGCTCTGGAATTGCAGGAGCCGCTCGATCGCCGTCTGGACGCGCTTGTGGATCGCATCGTCGGTGCCGAAGCCGATCGAGGCGGCGACGGAGTTGAAATAGAGCAGCGGCAGGGCGCGGCTCGTGGTCTGCTCGGCGCAGCCGTAGGGGTAGCGGTCGAGATCGGCGAGGAGCCCCGGCACGTCGATGCCGAAGCCGGCGGAGACGGAGAGCGAGAGGCGCGCGCCGTCCGGCACCAAGCCTTCCAACTGGTCCGCTCCGATCTGAAGGCTTTCGCCCGGAGACAGCGCCGAGAGGGTGCGGCTGCTCGACGGCGGCGCGGCCGGCCGCACATTGAGGCGGAAGGTT
This sequence comes from Segnochrobactrum spirostomi, assembly GCF_009600605.1. Lineage (GTDB taxonomy): Bacteria > Pseudomonadota > Alphaproteobacteria > Rhizobiales > Segnochrobactraceae > Segnochrobactrum > Segnochrobactrum spirostomi. The sequence continues at coordinate 3,946,492 of NZ_VWNA01000001.1, forward strand.
TGGTCATAATGCTCGCCGTTCGGCGCGGTCACCGTGAGCGACAGCGTCGCGGTGCCGATCCCGGCGGTGGCGAGCGGCACCTCCAGGGTCGCCTTGGCGTGCTCGGCGAGCGTCACGCTCGGCGCGACCGTGCCGGCCGAAACCGGCCCATCGCTCTTGATCGCGACGGCGTAATCGCCGGCCGGGCCGGAGACGTTGTCGAAATCGAGCCGCAGCCGGCTTTCGTCGCCCGGCGCCATGACGCGGGGCAGGGAGCCGGTGACGACGACCGGATCGCGCACGATCACGTCGGCGCTCGCCTGCCCGACCTTCGCCTTCGACCACGCCACCGCCATTACCTTTACGGTGCCGTTGAAGGCGGGAATGGCGAACTCCGCGGTCGCCTTGCCGTCCGGCCCGACCTTGAGGAGGCCGGAATAGCGGGCGACGAGCTCCTGGGTCGCCACGGTGGACGAGGCGAACGGCGCGGCTTGGTCGCCGCCGGTGCGGATGGTGCCACGGGTCGCCGAGAGGCTGTCGATGAGCGAGCCGTAGAGGTCGCGGATCGCGGCGCCGAGCCGTCGCTGGCCGAGGAACCACGTCGTCGGGTCCGGCGGCTCATAGCGGGTGAGGTTCAGGATGCCGACATCGACGGCCGCGACCGTGACATAGGCCTCCTCGCCGGGATCGAGGCCGGTGAGGGTCACCGGCACCTTCAGCGTCTCGCGCGGGCGCATCTCGGCCGGGGCGGCGAGCGTCACGCCGAGGGAGCCGAGCGCCTTGTCGGTGGCGAGCCAGTCGAGACCGATGGCGCGGGCCGGCATCCGTCCGGCCTTGACGTCCATCGGGCGGTAGAGCGTCGCGACGACATAGGCGCCGGGCGTCCAATCGGGGCCGACGGTGAGCTTCACGTCGGTGCCGTCCGCCGGCACCTCGACGGTTTCGAGGTGGAGCAGCTTGTCGGCGACGACCGCGACGAGGGCGGTGCCGGCGAATTGCGGCTTCAGGTGCAGGGTGGCGGTGTCGCCGGGCCGGTAGCCGGTCTTGTCGAGGCCGACTTCGAGGACGTCGGGCGTGTCGGCGCTGGCGCCGACGGCGATCCAGCCGGCCGAGAATTCGTAGCTCGCCGACGCGTTGTCGTTGCCGGGCGCGGTGATCTCGAGCCGGTAATTGCCCCAGGTGACGGGTGCTTCGACCTGCACCGTGCCGTCGGCGGCGACATCGAGGGTGCCGGAGGCGACACGCTCAGTCGAGGTGGTGGTGAAATAATCCCAGCGGCCGTCGCGGTTGTACCATTGATATTCGCGGTCGAGCTTGACGAGCTGCCACGCCGCGCCGGGAAGCGCGGTGCGGCTGCCGTCCGGGGCGACGGCCACGATCTCGAAGCCGGCCGTGGCGCCCTGGCCGACCTGTCCACCGGCGAACAGCGGCTTGATGCCGAGGCGCGGGCCCTGCGGGGCGACCGGCAGGGTGATGGTGCGCTCGATCGCGCGGCCGCCGGCCTCGCGGACGCGCAGGATCACGTCGGCGCTCAGGGGCTGCGTGGTCGGATCGAGGGTCGGCAGCTTGACCGAAACGTCGGCGTGGCCCTTGGCGTCGGTGCGGCCGAGATCGAACAGCGGCCGGCGCAACGGTGTGAAGGCGTCGTCGACAAGCCCGAAATGGAAGCCGTCGAAGCCGGCGAGCCCGCCGTCGGCCGGCTTCACCAGGATCTCGCCTTCGATGGCGAGGTCGCTGCCGGGCGCGCCGTAGAGATAGTTCGCGTCGAGCGACACCGGCACGGCTTGGCCGGGACCGATCGCCTTCGCTTTCGTCGCGAGGTCGAGCGACATGCGCTCAGGGACAAAATCCTCGACAAGGAACGTGACCGAGCCGATCGGATCGGCTTTGGGATCGGAGAAGGCGTTGATGCGCCAGGTGCCGCGCTGGGCGGTGGAGACGAGGTTGACGTCGAGGCTGCGGCCGCCGAGGCCCTGATCGGGCACCAGGGCGCGCTGATAGACGACGCCGTCCGGCCGCTCGACGACGAAGGTGAGCGGCACCGCTTGCGGCGCGTGGCTGTCGGCGGTGCGCAGGAGGCCGGTCAGGTGCACGACCTCGCCCGGCCGGTAGACGCCGCGCTCGGTGTAGAGGAACGCGTCGAGCGGCCCCGGCGCCACGCGGCCCGCGACGCCGCGATCGGTGAGGTCGAAGCTCGGGGCGGTGAGGTCGAGGAAGGCGTAATCGCCGTCGGCGGTGGAGGCGACGAGGAGGGAGGGCGTCATGCCGCCGGTGCCGCGGCCGAGGCCGGGCGGGAAGGCGGTGTGGCCCATCGCGTCCGTCGTCGCGGTGCCGAGCACGTCGTCGTTGCGGGCGATGAGGCGAACCTCGGCGCCGGTGACGGCCTTGGCGGTCGCGAGCGAGCGGACGAAGGCATGGATGCCGTCGGCGCCGGAGAAGCTCGCGAGCCCGAGATCGGACACGATGAACCATTGCGTCGCGCGGGTGCCGCCGGTGTCGGACGGCTGCTCCTCGGGGCGGGCGGCGAGCACGTAGACGCCGGGCGCCAGCGTCTTCAGCGCCTCGTCGACGGGGAAGGCGGTCGTCACCTCGGTGTTGAGGACGCGCTTCACGTCCATCTCGCCGGACCACACCTTGGCGCCGGTGTCGTTGGCGATCTGATCGACCTGATAGGACTCGAGCTGCGACTTGAACGAGCCGTCGACGATGGTGCGCACCAAGGCGCGGTCGCCGACACGCATCAGGTCGAGCATGACCTTGTCGGTGTTGACGCTGACGACGGGCACGCCCTTGGCGCCGGTGCGCGGCAGCACATAGGCGCTGCTCGGGAAGCGCACCGCGGCACGGCGGTCGCGGACATAGATCGTGTAGCTCGCCGGGGCGAGCAGGCTCTCGCCGACCGTCGAGGGCACGCCGGAGCGGATCGTCACCTCGTAGCGTTCGCCGTGCTTGAGGCCGTCGACGCAGAGCTCCTGGCCGGTCGCGGAGACCGCCGGATTCTGTTGACCCGCCACCACAACATATTTCGAGAAGTCCGTGCGCCCCTTGGGCAAATTCTCCGAGAACTGGATGCAGATCCGGGGCGAGGCGGTGTCCGAATCGACCCGGTAATCGAGAATGCGGAAGCCGTATTGTTCGCGCAGGCTGTCATAGTGCGCCTGGAGGCTCGGATCGGGGGCGAGGGCGAGGCTCTCCTTCAGGCTGTCGAGCGCGGCCCGCCACAGTGACTGGGCCTCGAAGGACAGCGAGAGGAGGGCGAGCGCCCGGGCCTGCTCCGCCTTCGTCGTGGCAAGCGTCAGGCCGATATAGGCGGCCGAGGCGGCGTCGCGCCGCAGCGTATATTGGCGGCTGTAATCGTCCGTCTTCTCGCCGAGCAGAGCCGTGCCGGCATCGAGCCAAGCCGGGGCGCCGCCGCCGACGAGGGCGACCGCGAGACCGGCCTTGACGGTGCCGGCATCGCGGTTGAGGCGGGCCGCCGCGGCGACCGACGAGCGGAAGCGCGACGCCTCGGTGACGACGTCAGAGGGCAGGAAATCGAGCGGCGGGAGCGGCAGCGGTGCGGCGGCCGGGGCCGCGGCGGTCGATTGGACCACCCGTCCGGACATCGCGCTCGAGAACGGCTTCGGCGCGCCGACGTCGGACTTGAGGAAGCACCATTGCGCCTTGGTGTTGTAGGTGTAGGCACGGCAGACCGGATCGCCCAGGCACGCCGCCTCGCAATCCGACAGCGGGATTTCTCGGAGCACCTGATAATCGAAGCCGGGCAGATCGGTGCCGGGGAGTTGATCGATCTGCCGCGCTCCGGCGGCCGGCGAGGCCGCCCCGGAGGCGGTTCCGGAGGTCTGGGCGGCGGCGCCGAAGGCAAATCCGGTCGCGAGGGCGAAGGTCAGCGCCGCGGCGGCAAGCCGTCCGCGAAACGCCGAAAAGCGGGTCTGCGCCATATTTCGTCTCCCCGGCGAGGCCGTTCCGGGCGGTGGGCCCGGTCGCGGGGGAGCATAGCAAGACTTCATGTCAGACGAAATTTCAGTCGCGCGAAGAAGGCGATGGCGCGGCCGAGGAGTCCCTTGACGGCGGGCTTGGCCGGCGGGTCGGCGCGATCGAGGAAGGCGGCGATGCGGGTCTGGGCGATGCGGTCCCAGAGCAGCGGCGCATGGCCTTCGTCGGGGATCGTGAGGAGATCGAGGTCGGGACGACGGCGCTGCATCTCGGCCACCGTCGCCCCGCTCAGGATATCCGACAGGCCGCCGTGCACGACCATCACCGGCACCGCGGCGAGGGCGTCGAAGGCGGGCCAGGCGGTCGGCAGGGGAATGCGCGGATCGAAGGTGCGGAAGGCGACTTCGAGGGCCGGGTCGTAATCGATCGCCGGCGCGCCGTTCTCCTCGCGGTAGACCTGCCGGGCGAAGCGGCCCCAGCCGGTCGCGTCGAGGGAGGGGAATTGCGAGCCCTGCTCGGCCTTGAAGCGGGTCACGGTGTCCGCCCATGAGGCCGGTACGGGCTTGCCGATATAGGAGGCGATGCGGGCGAGGCCGGCGCTCTCGATCACAGGGCCGATGTCGTTGAACACCGCGCCGCCGATCAGGTTCGGATGGGTCATCGCGAGCACGAACATGACGAGCCCGCCGCGCGACGTGCCGATGAAGAGCGCCCGGGGAATATCGAGGGCGGCGAGCGCCTGCACCACGTCGTCGGCCTCGGTGCCGGGATTGTAGGTCGCGACCGCCGCGTAGGCCGACCGGCCGCGCCCGCGCAGATCGAGCGCGATGACGCGGCGGGTGCGTGCGAGATGCTCCGCGAGCGGGGCGAAATCCTTGGAATTGCGCGTCATGCCGGGGAGGCAGACGACCGGTAGCCCCGGCGCTGCCGGATCGCCCCAGGCCCGGCCGAACAGCGTGAGCCCGTCGCGGCTGCGATAGGTGAACTCGGACTGCGGAACCTTGCCGCCCGTCTCCGAACCGTAGGTCGCCATGCTGTTCTCCTCGCCCCGCCGGCCGAAGGTTAGCGCATCTTCGTGTCGCCGCGATGCCGCCGATCGGCCGCCGCGGCTATCCGTCTCGGCGCGACCAGGCACGGCGGGCCCGCCAGAACACGGTGCTGTCGGCATAGCCGAGGCTTTCGGCGATCTTCGACATCGGCGTTTCCGCCGCCGCGAGGTGGTGGGCGGCAAGCGCCCGGCGGTGTTCGCGCAGCATGTCCCGCAAGGAAAGGCCGGCCTCGCTCAAGCGGCGCTGGAGGGTGCGCGGCGACAGGCCGAGCTCGGCCGCGACGGCCGCGATCGTCACCGGCTTGTGGCCGAGATAGATGCCGATCAGCGACTGCACCTTCTCCTTGAGGCCCGGCGCCTCGTCGGCCTCGTCGGCGAGATCGGCGAGGTGGCGTTCGAGGATCGCGACGAGATCGCGGTCCTCCGTCCGATGGACGCGGGCGGCATCGGCGGCGGCGATGACGATGGCGTTGCTCGGCTGGTCGAAGCGGACCGGCGCGCGGAACAGGCGGCGCAAAAGCTCGGGATCGCGCGGGGCGGGATGCTCGAGATGGATCTCGAGCGGCCGCCAGGACGGGCCGAAGCACGAGCGCAGAAGCTGGCAGGAGGTCGACAGGGTGAACTCGCTGTCCTGCCGGCGCGGCCACATCGCCGGATCGACGAGGCGATAGCTCCACAGCACCCGGTCGTCCTCGTCGACGAGCCCGCTGCCGGTCGCGCCCTGGAGCACGCTGACATAGCGGGAGAGCCGGGTGAAGGCGACGCGGATCGTCGGCGACAGGGAGAAAAGCATGCCGATGGGCCCGAGATCGCCCGGCCGGAGCGCCGCCCCGAGGCGGGCGCCGAGAAAGGGATCGCCCGCCTCGACGGCGGCCTGTTCGAACAGCGCGATGTAGCGCGCCATCGGCACCAGGGCATAGGGGTCGCCGAGCTGCGAGCGCAGGATGCCGTGGGCGGCGAGCAGCATGTCGCCCGTGCCGTTGACGCTGTCGAGGCGGGCGACGATCGGCGTCAGCACCGAGGCGCGGATCGAGGGGATGGCGGGCATTCGCCTGCTTATATTCGGGGCAGATTGCATGCCTGCTGCCTTTGTTGGCATCGGTGGCGCGAATGATCGATTCATTGGCGCTCCCTGCAATTCAGAGGCCAAAGTGTCGCAGATAGGAAAAGTGATGTGTTAGGCGCGATCCAAAGGGGTCCCCGATGTCGTCACTCGAGTCCGTATCGCTCACCGAGGCCTTGCCGGCGGCCGGTTCCGGCGGTCCTGCGAAAACTTCGCTCGCTAAGAACTCGGTGGGCCTCGCCCACATCGTGTTCTTCGTCGTCGCGGCGGCCGCGCCGCTGACGGCGGTGGTCGGCGCCTCGCCGGCGGCCTTCGCCTTCGGCAACGGCGGCGGCGTGCCGGGGGCCTTCGTGCTCGCCGGCGTGCTCTACCTGATCTTCTCGGTCGGGTTCACCGCCATGAGCCGCCATGTCGGCGGGGCGGGGGCGTTCTACACCTACATCGCCCAAGGCATCGGCAAGCCCGTCGGGGTCGGCGGCGCGATGATGGCGCTCGTCACCTACAGCGCGGTGCAGATCGCGGTTTATGCGCTGTTCGGGGTGTTCGTCTCCGCCGCGCTCGGACCCTTCGGCCTCGCACTGCCCTGGTGGGCGTGGGCCTTCGTGGCGCTCGTCGTCGTCCACCTGTGCGGCCAGCGCAACATCGCCTTCAGCGGCACCATCCTCGGCGTCTGCATGGTGGCGGAGATCGCCATCCTGCTGCTGCTCGATCTCGGCATTCTCTTGAAGGGCGGCGGCCCGCAGGGCCTCGGCTTCACGTCGTTCTCGCCCGCGACGGTGTTCTCGCCGGGCCTCGGCGTCGCGCTCGTCTTCGTCGTCGGCTCATATATCGGCTTCGAGGCGACGGCGATCTTCGGCGAGGAGGCGGAGAAGCCGGAGAAGACGATCCCCCGCGCGACCTATCTCGCGGTGCTGCTGATCACCGTTTTCTACGCCTTCTCGACCTGGGCGGCGGTGCAGTTCTACGGGCCGGCGAAGGTGCAGGAGATCGCCGCGGGCGGCCTCGACACCTTCTATTTCAAGGCCGCTGGCGCGGTGCTCGGCGGCTGGTCGGTCGAGGTGATGAACGTGCTCCTCATCACCAGCCTGTTCGCCTGCATCCTGTCCTTCCACAACACGCTGAACCGCTACTTCTTCGCCCTCGGCCGCGAGGGGCTGGCGCTGAGCTCGCTCGGCAAGGTGCACGAGAAGCACGGCTCGCCGCACATCGCCGGGCTCGTCCAGAGCGGCATCGCGGCATTGGTGCTGGCGCTGTTCGCCCTGTCCGGCACAGACCCTTACGCCGTCGTGTTCTCCTGGATGTCGGCGCTCGCGGTGATCGGCATCCTGGCGGTCCAGGCACTGGTCTCGGTCGCGGTGATCCTGTTCTTCCGCAAGACGCCGTCGCGGCACGGCATTTGGACGACGCTGATCGCGCCGGGGCTTTCCTTCGTCGGCCTCGTCGGTGCTCTCGGCCTCGTCATTTCGAACCTCACGATGCTCGCCGGCAGCGAGAGCCCGATCGTCAAGGCGTTCCCCGTCGCGATCGTGCTCGTCTGCCTCGCCGGCATCGTCTTCGCCCTCACCATCAAGAAGCGCCGCCCGGATCTCTACGCCGCGCTCGGGACGGTGTTCGAATGAGCGCGCTCGCCTCTCTCGGCCCCGCCGACCGCCGCGTCGCCAAAGCGATCCCGGTCCTCCTTGGCCTCACGCTCCTGATCGCCGCCGCGCAGGCGCACCTCCTCTGTTCGGTGTTCTGCATCCACCACGCGCTCGGCACCGAGGGGTCGATGGTGAGCGGCCCGATCTGCGGCCGCGCCCCGGCGCCCTGACGAGCCCGCCCGATGCTTCCCGCGACGCGGCGCCGATGTCGCCCGCGTCGCTCCCCCATCGCCCATTCGAGAGCCTCGCCGTGGACGCGAAAGTCACCTTCACCCATCCGCTCGATCCGCTCAGCCTGAACGAGATCGCCGCCGCCGTCGCCATCCTCCGGGCCGAGAAGGCGCTCGGCGAGACCTGGCGCTTCCCCATCATCCGCCTCGAAGAGCCGGCCAAGGCCGCGCTCGCCGCCCACCGCGACGGCGCCGCGCTGCCCCGTCTCGCCTTCCTGCTCGCCATCGACATCACCGACGGGACGACCTTCGAGGCGCTCGTCGATCTCACCGCGGCGCGGGTCGCCACGTTCGAGCGGCTGCCGCTCGAGGACGCGCCTTACGGTCAGCCGCCGGTGATGATCGAGGAGATGATGCGCTGCGAGGAGATCGTGAAGGCCGATCCGCGCTGGCGCGCCGCGGTGATGAAGCGCGGCCTGACCGAGGCGGACATCCCGCTCGTTCAGGTCGATCCGTTCTCGTCCGGCTATTTCGGGCGGCCCTTCGAGAAGGGCAAGCGCATCGTCCGCGCCGTGTCCTATTGGCGCGGCGACATCCGCGACAACGGCTATGCCCACCCGATCGAGGGCGTCGTCGCGGTCGTCGATCTCATCGCCAACGCGGTGGTCGATCTCGTCGACGAAGACAAGATCGTGCCGGTCCCGAAGAAGCAGCGCAATTATGGGCGCGAGGCCTTCCCGGAGACGCGCAAGGACCTCAAGCCCCTCCATATCGTCCAGCCGGAGGGGCCGAGCTTCACCGTCGAGGGCTGGAAGGTGACGTGGCAGAACTGGAGCTTCCGCGTCGGCTTCACGCCGCGCGAAGGGCTGGTGCTGCACGAGCTCGCGATCCGCGACGGCGGCCGGCTGCGGCCGGTGATCTTCCGGGCGAGCGTCACCGAGATGGTGGTGCCCTATGCCGATCCGACCGCCAACCATTATTGGAAGAGCGCGTTCGACGCCGGCGAATACGGCCTCGGCCGCCTCGCCAACTGCCTCGAGCTCGGCTGCGATTGCCTCGGCCACATCCATTATTTCGACGTGCCGGCGGCGGACGATCTCGGCCAGCCCTTCGTCATGAAGAACGCCATCTGCATGCACGAGGAAGATTACGGCATCCTCTGGAAGCATTACGAGTTCCGCAACGAGATCTACGAGGTGCGGCGCTCGCGCCGTCTCGTCATCTCGTTCTTCGCGACGGTCGGGAACTACGATTACGGCTTCTATTGGTACCTCTATCAGGACGGCACGATCCAGCTCGAGGCCAAGCTCACCGGCATCATCCAGACCGCGGCGGTGGCGCCGGGTGAGACCTATCCGTGGGGCGGCATGGTCGACGACAATCTCGGCGGCCCGACCCACCAGCATTTCTTCAACGCGCGCCTGCACATGGATGTCGACGGCGGCGGCAACACGGTGACCGAGCACGAGTTCGTGCCGCGACCCTGGGGCGACGACAACCCGTACGGCAACGTCTTCGACACCCGGACCCGCGTTCTCAAGCGTGAGCTCGACGCTCCGGCGATCGCCAACGGCGAGACCGGCCGCTACTGGAAGGTTTCGAACCCGAACGTCGCCAACAGCGTCGGCAAGGCGCCGGGCTATAAGATGGTGGTGACCCCGTCGCCGCTGATGCTCGCCCAGGAGGGTTCCACCGTGCGCGCCCGCGGCGGCTTCGCGACCCGGCACATCTGGGTCACGCCGTTCGACGCCAAGGAGAAATATGCGAGCGGCGATTATCCGAACGTCAACGCCGGCGGCGGTGGTTTGCCGGCTTATGTCGCGCAGAACAGGCCGATCGAGAACGCCGACGTCGTGCTGTGGCATTCGTTCGGCCACACCCACGTCTGCAAGCCGGAGGATTTCCCGATCATGCCGGTCGAATATGCGGGCTTCATGCTGAAGCCGAACGGCTTCTTCGCCTCCAACATCGCCATGGACATTCCCCCGGAGAAGAACGCCCACAGCCGGGACAACCGCGACGAGGCGCCGGCGTGCGGCAGTGGCGGCTCGTCCTGCTGCCACTGAACGTGCGGCATGGCCGCCGCCTCAAAGGGCGGCGGCGATGGTGGCGGCGACCGCCTCGGGATCGGTGACGGTGAGTTCGTATTCGCGCGACTTCTCCGTCCCGCCCATGCCGACGTGCGGGTTGTGCCACGTCATCCCGCTCGGGACCTGCGCGAGCGCGGCGAAGTGCAGTTCGGTGACGCCGCTCTCCGAGCGGACGCGGGCGATGGTGTCGGGATCGAGTGCGCCGCAGGCCATCACGATGAGGCGGCCGGCGGCGCGCTCCACCGTGCGCCGCAGGTTATCGAGGCCTTCGATGGCGGTATCGCGCTGCCCGCTGGTGAGAACGCGGGTGACGCCGCAGCGCACCAGGGCCTCGACGGCCTCGTCGAGATCGCGCGTCATGTCGAAGGCGCGGTGGGAGGTGGTCTCCATCGGTCCGGCCGTCTCGACGAGGGCGCGCATTCGCGTCTCGTCATAGCGCCCGTCCGCGGTGAGGCAGCCGAACACGACGCCCTTCGCCCCGAGCGCACGGCAGGCGGCGACGTCGGCGAGCATCGTCTCGAATTCGAGGTCGGAATAGAGGAAGTCGCCGCCGCGCGGGCGGATGATCGGGTAGACCGGGATGCGTGCCCGCTCGATCGCGAGCTTGATGGTGCCGTGCGACGGCGTCAGCCCGCCTTCGAGGAGGCTCGCGCAGAGTTCGACGCGATCGCCGCCGGCGGCCTCGGCCGCCATCACGCCGTCGATCCCCTCGACGCAGATTTCGAACACAGGTCTCGGCACGCAATCCTCCCGCATGGTCCCGCGCCGGAGCGGCGCGACGGCGGCATCTTTCCATCCCGCCGCGGCGCGGGGAAGGGGTGCGAGAGGTGAGCGAGAGGAGTGAGCGGTGGAGCGCCGCTCACTCGAGCTTCTCGTGGGCGCCGGCGGCGCCGCGCACCCAATAGCCCGAGGCTTTGAGCCAGCCGGGCGGGTGGCGCAGCGTGTCGAGCATGTGTGCTTTCAAGGCCTTCGCGGCGCCGGCCTCCGCGGCGATCCAGACGAAGCCGTCGCCGGGCGGCGCCTTAAACGCCTTCAGCGCATCGAGAAGGGAGCGCGTTTCGTCCGCTCCCGCCGCATCGCGCGCGATCCAGACCTGGTGCCAGTGGGCGGCCGTGTCGATCGCCTGGATCTCGCCGCGGTCGGCGACGGAGACGATGGTGGTGACCGGAACGCCGGCGCGCAGCCCTTCGAGGCGGCGGCCGATCGCGGGCAGGGCGGTTTCGTCGCCGATCAGCAGATACCAGTCGAAATCGTCCGGCACCACGACGGAGCCGCGCGGCCCTCCGATCTCCAGAACATCGCCGACCGCGGCCTTGGCCGCCCAATCGGTGGCCGGACCGCTGTCGTGGAGGGCGAAGTCGAGGATGAGGCTCGCCGCGGCGGGGTCGAAGGCGCGCGGGGTGTAATCCCGCATCACGACGGTACCGTCGGCGGTCGGCAGGAAGATCTTGATGTGATCGTCCGCCGCCGCGCTGTCGAAATCGACGAGGTCGGGGGAGGTGAAGGTGATGCGGGCCATCCGCGGCGTGACGCGCGTGACGGAGGTCACCGTTAGACGGCGGCGCTTCGGCTCGCGGCGAAGGCGTTCGATGTGGTGGCGCGGCGCGGCCGTCGCCATGGGGGAGGTGTGATCGAGCATGACGATCTCCTCGCCGCGCGCGGATCCGCGCGGCGTTCGGGTGGATTGGGGGGATGAAAAGAGGGCACTTCGGTGGCGGACCGTCGTCGTCGGGTCGCGAGGCCGCACATCTCGCGGGATCAGATCTTGGAGATCTCCGCGGCGGCACGATCGAGGATCGCGGCGATGCGGCGGGCTTCGTCGGGGCTGCAACCGCGCTTGCGCATCATGGCGTGCTTCAGGGCGTGGCGGGCGCGATGGAGGTCGTCGGCGCCGGAGGGGTCGATGTCCTCCATGCCGGCGAAGGCCTCGCGCACCTGTTCCATCCGGTTGCCGACCCGGCCGAGCGCATCGAGGATCGTTTCGGCCTGGGCGCGGTTCTCGTCGAGGAAGCGGCGGCCGGCCTCGGTGATCCGATAGAGCTTGCGGTTGCCCTCCGTTTCGGCCTCGGCGTGGCCGATTTCGCCGAGAAAGGTCAGAGCCGGATACACGACACCGGGGCTCGGCACGTAGAAGCCGCCGGAGCGCTCTTCGATGGTGCGGATCAACTCGTAGCCGTGGGCCGGGGCCGGCTCGAGCAGGGCGAGGATGACGAGCTGGAGATCGGTCGCGGAGAGCTTGCGGGCGCCCGGCATGCCGCCCCGGCCGCCGCCGAAGAAGCCGCCGCCGCCGTGCCCCCAGCCGTGCCGTCCACCGAACCGACCGGCGGCGAAAACATGATGGGCATAGTCGTGGAAATGTCTCATGGAGGAAGTCTCTCTGTTGGAAGATATGTCTTAAGATACATTTTGCGATGAGAGCGCGCAAGGGGGGTGGTCGAGGAATGTTGGCGAGGAGGGCGGCAGGGAGGCCGGATCATATGAGCGCGCCGGTGCCGTCACGCGAACCGCAGAGACGGAGCGGCGGGCTCACCGCCTCGCGCAGGCATGGCCGCCCATGCTCCGAACTTTTCGGTGTGTGATCGGGAACTTGTCGGGCCGTTGCGGATTGTCTCGACGTGGATGCGCAAGCGCCACGATGGGCTGGCGCCGGCCTACCGCCCCCAAAGGTCGGCGCCAGCCTGCGATTTCCTCACCTCTGTGCGCCTTGTCCGCGGTCCCCTCGGGGCCGCGGTTTTCTTTTGAGCGCACCTGGGCGGCACGCCCCGCCCGTCGGCTCGCGGCGGGCAGGGGCTCGCTTGTTCCTCGCTCTCAGAAGCCGACGATCTCCGTCCCGAAGCCGGCCGGCGCGAGACGCGCGAGGGCTTGAGGATCGTGTGGGCCGTTCCGATCGATTTCGCCCTCGTAGAGCCCGTCGCCGGCGTGCCAGGCGCCGCGGCGAGCGGCGGCCCGTTCTTCCGGTGTTTCGTCGTCCCGTCGCGCGTCGGACGTGTGCATCGCAAGCTCCCTGGTGACCGCCGTTGAACGCCGGTCGAGCCGCTTGCGTTCCCGGTGCGTCCTTGGTCGGCTGTGCAGCGGAACGCCGTGCCGGTGCGGCGCGTTCAAGGTTCGGGATGGCACCATCTTCAAGGGTGCGACATGACACTCGGCAAACTCTTCAACACGGTTGCGAGCGGGACGGCGCGCGCGGCGGGACGCCCGATCACCTTCGGCCTGTGCTGTCTGATCGTGCTCGTCTGGGGCATTACGGGTCCGATCTTCCACTTCTCCGACACCTGGCAACTCGTCATCAACACCGGGACCACCATCGTGACCTTCCTGATGGTGTTCCTCATCCAGAACACCCAGAACCGCGACGGCGCCGCGATCCAGGCCAAGCTCGACGAGATCATCCGCACCAGCGCGGCGCAGAACGCCTTCATCGGCATCGAGCACCTGACCGAGGCCGAGGTGGAGGAATTCCGCGCGCTCTGTGAGCGACGCGCCAAGGTCGCCAACGAAGCCGCCGAGAACGCCCTCGGCCGCGCCCACCGCCGCGCCGGCGAGGCCGCCGACGAGGCGGCGTGACAGACCCGGGTCCGCGCCCGGAACGGCCGTGAGATCGGAAGGTTTCGCCCAGTATCGACGGGCGGCGGGAGTATGAGAGAAATGAACACTGCGAACCTGCAACTTCAGGGTCTTCTGCTCGCCATGACGACGCTGATGAACGCGCTCGAGCGGCGGGGCGCCTTGTCCGCGCGCGACATCGATGCAGCGCTCGACGAGGCGCTCGCCATGATCCGCGAGGATGCGGAGCGGACCGACCAACTCAGCCCTGCCAACCTTCAGGCGGTGATGTTCCCGGTCCGCTTCCTGAAATTCGCCCGCGGCGCGGCGCCGGCCCACACCTTCAGCGAAATCGCCGCGATCGTCGGCAAGGACACGACGTCGGGACAGGAGGCCTTCGGACGGGACGCTTCGGTGCCGACGGTCCCGGTGCCGCCAACCACGGGGCGGGACGAGCCGTCGGCCTGACGGTCTGTTCCCCGCGGGCACGGAACATCGCCGCTCTTCTCTGGTTCTCGGGGGACCCTCTCGCCGAACAAGAAGGACTACGGTGATGAAACGCTCCCGCAACCTCTCCCTGCCGCTCGCATTCGCGCTCGTGCTGGCCGGTCCGTCGATCGCCGGCGCGGTCTGCCCGCCGGCCGGCGGCGATACGGCGCAGCACGCGCCACAGGATCAGGGGACCGCGCCGGCGCGCGGCAGCGGTCAAGCCGGGCGCATCTCCAAGGACGGCACCCGTGCCCCCTCGAACAATCGGCACAGGGGAATGCCGCCGACGGAACATCCGTCCAGGGCGGCAGCGGTGAGCAGCAGGCGCAAGGCGGCACGGCGTCCGGTCAGGCGGGATCGGGGCAGACTGGGTCGACCGGCGGCGTCTCCAAGGATGGCCAGACAATGCCGCTCCAGCAGAATTCGGCCATCGCGATGTCGGACCAGGACGTCAGTGCCCAGCAGCAGGGCAAAGGCACCGCCGCGCAGCAGAGCGGTCAAGGCTGCGATTGACCCTGCTAGCCGCGGCAGTCCGACCGGCGAAGCCCTTCGTCGGCCGGGCTGTAATCGCGGTGTCGCCAGCCTGCCGCAGCGCTTAGACTTCTGCGCGCCCGCGTCGGTTATTCCTAGGGGGATCTCGCGGGTCTAGACCCGGCGTGGGCGCGGAACCTGGAGAGGGGCTCGGATGATCGAACCGATGCACACCGACGGGCGGCAGAGCGATCCGACGCACAGTGCTCTCAAGAGCGCCGGAGCGCCTGCTTCACAAGGTGCCCGCCCGCTGATCGTCGTCGTCGGGGGTGGCTTCGGCGGGCTCGAGGCCGCCAAGGCGCTCGGCGGCACTCGGGCCGATGTCGTCGTGATCGATCGGCAGAACCATCATTGCTTCCAACCGCTGCTCTATCAGGTGGCCACCGCCTCCCTCTCGCCCGCCGATGTCGCGTGGCCGATCCGCGGCATCCTCGGGCGGTGGCCGAACATCTCCGTCTTCATGGCCGAAGTGACGGGCATCGATCTCAAGCGTCGGTGCGTGCGCGCCGGCCCCATCGACGTCGCCTACGATCAGCTCGTACTCGCCACCGGCGCGACCCACTCCTATTTCGGCCACGACGACTGGGCCCCGTTCGCTCCGGGCCTGAAGCGGATCGAGGACGCGACCGACATCCGTCGCCGGCTCCTGCTCGCCTTCGAACGGGCCGAGATTGAAGACTCACCCGAGGCCCGAGAGCGCCTGATGACGATCGTCATCGTCGGCGGCGGCCCGACCGGCGTTGAGATGGCCGGGGCGGTCCACGAACTCGTCCGGGTGGCGATGCCCCTCGATTTCCGCCGCATCGATCCGCGCAAGGCGCGCATCGTGCTCGTCGAAGCCGGCAATCGCCTGCTGCCGGCGCTGCCGGAGACGCTCTCCGCCTACACCGCGGCCACGCTCGAGCGGATGGGCGTCGAGGTGCGCACCGGCTGCACCGTGATGGCGTGCGACGCGATGGGCGTGGAGACGAACGGCGGGCGCATCGAAAGCGCCACCCTCGTCTGGGCCGCGGGCGTCGTCGCCTCGCCGGCCGCCTGCTGGCTCGGCGTCGAGGGAGACCGGGCGGGCCGCGTCAAGGTCGGGCCGGATCTGAGTGTCGCCGGCCATCCCGAGATCTTCGTCGTCGGCGACACGGCCGCGGTGGTCCAGGACGGCAACCCAGTGCCGGGCGTCGCGGCGGCGGCCAAGCAGATGGGCCACTATGTCGGCGCAGTCATCAAGGCGCGGATCGCGGGCAAGCCTGCGCCCGGCCCGTTCCACTATCGCCACCAGGGCGATCTCGCCACGATCGGCCGCAAGGCGGCGGTCGCCAAGATCGGAAAGCTCGAGCTCACCGGCTTCATCGGATGGCTCTTCTGGAGCGTCATCCACATCTACTTCCTGATCGGCGCCCGCAACCGCTTCGTCGTCGCCACCACGTGGCTCGGCGACTATCTGACCTTCCAGCGCAACGCGCGCCTCATCACCCTCGACCGCAGCGCCTCGGCGGTTCGGTCGGAGGGGACGGCGCGAGCGGGCGCGGAGCCGAGCGGCGGCGCGGGCCTTCCCGGCAGCGAACCGGTCGCGGAGGCTCCCGACGGCGAACGGCTGCGCAGTTCGGTCTGAACCAGACGGCATCGCGCCACGCGGCGGCGAAGAGCCTTCGTTCCGCGCCGCTTATCCCCGGGTCCGGACCCGTCGCAGCGTCTCCGACGGCGTCTCGCCGAACCGGACCCGATAGGCCGCCGCGGCGCGGCCGAGATGACCGAGACCGGCTGCCAGCGCCAGTTCCGTCACCGAGCGGGACCCGTCGGCGGACAGGAGAGCCTTGCGGAACTCCTCAAGCCGGGCCGCCTGCAGCCACTCGGTCAGCGTGAGCCCCCGGGTGCGCTTGAAGGTCTCTTGCAAAGACCGCAGCCCGACGCCGGCCGCTTCGGCTAAGTCGGCCATGGACAGGGCTTGGCCGAGGTGGGCGCGGGCATAGGCTTCCGCGCGCCGGACGCTCGCCGGGCCGGCCGCGGGGGCCTCGTCGCGCCGGATCAGGCCATCGAGCAGCAGCGAGATCAGGCCGTCGCGCAGCGCCGCCTGATAGGCGGGGGGCGTGTCGGTCCGCTCTGCCGTCTCGGCCATCAAAGCGGCGTGGCGCATCACCGCGAGCCCGGTGCCCCCATGAGATCGAGGTGCGGGGCAAGTTCGACCGGTCCGTCTCGCCCACCGAGGCGGGCATGATAGGCTTCGACCTCGCCGCGGTTCACCAGCACGATCAGCTTCTCGCACCCGTCGCCCCACACCATCCGGGTTCGAAGCGTCGGGGACAGGACGCTGCCGACGCGGCCGGCGGCGACCGCGACCGAGGCGCGGCCGACATCGACGCGCGCCGCGCCGCTCAAGGGGATCTGCACCAGGAAGAAGCGCCCGAGCTCGCCGGGATCGATCTCGACCCGGGCGCCGTAGGCGACGCGGTTCACCGAATAGCCGAGTTGCGGCGCGCTGTGATGGCGCGCATGGAAGCCCGCCGGGCGGCGCGCCACCGGCGTCAGAAAATGCGGGCAGAAGATGCGCCCGACCACGGCCCGCGCCTCTTCCGGGCAGCGGCTATCGAGGACCTGGAAGCGCGCCAAAGCCGGCACGCCGCCCGGCATGAGCATCGGCTGCATCGCTTCCCCTCTGATCTTATCGGGGCGGCCATCCGGATTCAGGATGTGGATAGCCGCCTTCGCAATCTGGATAGCAGCGCACGCGACGACGTCTGAAGATCGCATTGCTTCAAGCTTCAAGCAAGTCGCCAAAAAGGCGGCGCGAGCAAGTCTTCGGCGGAGCACGGGTCATGGTCGAAGTGCCCTTCTTGCACGGCATGCGGCGGGTCGGCGGCGCGGTCGCCGTCGTCACCACTAAGGCGCCCGGCGGCGAGCCGAAGGGGCTCACCGCCACCGCCTTCGCCTCCCTCTCGGCCGATCCGCCATCCCTGCTCGTCTGCGTGAACCGCCGCACCCAGCTCGCGGCGGAGGTCGAGGCGGCCGGCCGCTTCTGCGTCAACGTGCTGAGTCACGCCCACATTCCGGTCGCGGAGACGTTCGCCGGACGCGCCGGGCTCGCCGGTGGCGAGCGCTTCGCCGAAGGCGCCTGGGGTGCGCTCGAAACCGGCGCACCGGTGCTCGCCGATGCGTACGTCGTGTTCGATTGCGTGCTCGAGCGGGTGGTGGAGCACACCAGCCACCTCGTGCTGTTCGGCGCCGTCGCCCGCACGGCGATCACCGAGGCCGCGGGCGCGCCGCTTCTCTATTGCGAAGGCCGCTTCGCCACCCTCGCCGAACCCGAGCCGGAGCGTCGCGTGCCGGCCTGAGCGGCGGATCGTCTTTGTCGAACAAGAAGGAGGGAGAACAGGATGCGAGGTCTTCGGAACAAGGTCGCGATCGTCTCGGGCGGTGCCACGCTGATCGGCCGCGAGGTCGCCCGGGTGCTCGCCGATCAGGGCACGACCGTCGTGATCGCCGACATCAACGCGGCGGACGGGGCGGCTGCGGCGGAGGCGCTGGGGCCGAACGTCACGTTCCGCCGCACCGACATCACCCGCGACGAGGATGTGGAGGCGCTGGTCGCCGCCACCGTCGAGGCCCACGGGCAGCTCGATTTCCTCGTCAACGTCGCCTGCACCTATCTCGACAACGGCGCCGACACGAGCCGTGCCGATTGGCTGACCGCCTTCAACGTCAACCTGGTCGGCTCGGTGGTGCTGATGCAGGCGGCGCGGCCCCATCTCAAGGCGGCGACGGGGGCGATCGTCAATTTCGGCTCGATCTCCTCCCGCGTCGCCCAGACCGGGCGCTGGGTCTATCCGGTGTGCAAGGCGGCGATCCTGCAGCTCACCCGCAATCAGGCGATGGACCTCGCGCCCGACGGCATCAGGGTCAACGCAGTGTCGCCGGGCTGGACGTGGTCGAACGTGATGGACCAGCTCTCGGGCGGCAACCGCGAGAAGACCGACCGGGTCGCAGAGGCCTTCCATCTGCTCGGCCGCGCCGGCGATCCCGGCGAGGTGGGGGAGGCGGTCGCCTTCCTGCTCTCGGACAACGCCAGCTTCATCACCGGCACCGATATCCGCGTCGACGGCGGCTACACCGCCATGGGGCCGGAACGCGCCGAGCCCGCCATTCCCCTTCTCAGCCGCTGAAAACGACAACAACCTTTCCTTCGGGGACTTCGCCATGATTATCGAAGCCGGGAGCAACAAGCGCATCACCATCGTCGGCGGCGGCCAATCCGGGCTCCAGCTCGGCATCGGCCTGCTCGACAACGGATACGAGGTGGAGGTTGTGCAGAACCGCACCGCCGAGGAGATCGCGGCGGGTCGCGTCCTGTCGAGCCAATGCATGTTCGACGGGGCGCTGAGCCATGAACGCGCGCTCGGCCTCAATTTCTGGGACGATGTTTGCCCCACCGTCGACTCGATCAACTTCACCGTTCCCGCGCCCGATCAGCCGGGCGCGAAGGCGATCGACTGGAACGGCCGGCTCGACGCGCCGGGCCAGAGCGTCGATCAGCGGGTGAAGATCCCGCGCTGGATGGCCGAGTTCGAACGCCGCGGCGGGAGGCTCACCATACTCGACGCCGGCATCGACGACATCGAGGCGTGCGCGCGGCGCAGCGACCTCGTCATCGTCGCGGCCGGTAAGGGTGAGATCGTCCGCCTGTTCGAGCGTGACGCCGAGAAATCGCCCTACGACACGCCCCAGCGGGCTTTGGCGCTGACCTACGTCACCGGCATGGTGCCGCGGCCCGGCCATTCGGCCGTCTGCTTCAACCTGATCCCGGGCGTCGGCGAATATTTCTGCTTCCCGGCGCTGACGACGTCCGGCCCGTGCGAGATCATGGTGCTCGAGGGGTTGCCCGGCGGTCCGATGGATTGCTGGAAGGACGTGAAGAGCCCGAGCGAACACCTCGCGCGCTCCAAATGGGTGCTCGACACGTTCCTTCCGTGGGAGGCCGAGCGCTGCCGCGACATCGCGCTGACCGACGACAACGGCATCCTCGCCGGTGCCTTCGCTCCGACCATCCGCAAGCCGATCGCCCGGCTGCCCTCCGGCGCCCTCGTGCTCGGCCTCGCCGACGCGGTCTGCCTCAACGACCCGATCACCGGGCAGGGCTCCAACAACGCCTCGAAGGCGGCGAAGATCTATCTCGACCGCATTCTCGCCCACGGCGACCGGCCGTTCGACGCCGCCTTCATGCAGGCGACGTTCGACGCCTACTGGGCCTATGCCCAGTTCGTGACGGGATGGACCAACGCGCTGCTCGCCCCGCCGCCGCCCCACGTCCTCAAGATCATGGGCACCGCCGGCGCCGCCCCGACGCTCGCCCGCCGCATCGCCAACGGCTTCAACGATCCGACGGATTTCTTTCCGTGGTTCGCCGTGCCGGAAGAGGCCGACCTCTACCTCGAAAGCCTACAGGCCGCGGCCTGAGGGGAAGCCGGGGGCGGGTCAGCGGGCGTCGTCGGTCGTGGCGTGCGCCGACAGGATGCGGGAGGGCAAGAGCTCGCCCTCGCGCACCAGCACCGGATAGGCCGCCGCGGCCACGATGTGGCTGTTGATCTGCTTGAGATCGCGTAGGAGATCGAGGTGCAGGCCGCTCGTCTCCGCCGCGTCGGTGCGGCCGGCGCGCAGGCGTGCGAGATGGGCGCGCGTCGCTTCCTCCTCGATCTGCCGAAACGCGATCTTCTCCTCCGCGAGCAGCCGCGCCGCGCGCGGATCGTGCGTCATGAACAGCGAGGCGGCGGTGCGCAGGTTGCGGATCAGCCGCTCCATCATCCCGACGATGCGGGCGCCTTCCTCCGGCGAGAAGGCGAGGCCACGGGCGATGCACTTCGCGGCATGGCTCAGAAGGTTGCGGTCGACCACGTCGCCGGCCTGTTCCAGGTTCATGGCGAAGGTGAGAATCTCGTCGAGGCGGCGCACGTCCTTGTCCGCGAGCACGTCGCCGTCGAGCGAGGTCACGTAACTCTTGATCGCGGTGTTGAGGCTGTCGAGCACGTCGTCGAGCCGCCCGGTCTCGGCGAGCACGCGCCGGTCCCAGCGCTGGAACACATCCCGCGAGCCTTCGAGCATGCTTTCGAGCACGTCGGCGAGGCGCAACGCCTCCCGCGCCGCGCCGCCGAGGGCGACCACCGGCGTCTCCCGCGCCGCCGCGTCGAGATAAAGCGGACGCGAGGGATCGGCCGGGTCGATCCGGTTCGGCATCAGGACCCGCAGGAAGGCCGCATAGGGCTTGAGCAGCGGTAGGAAGACGAGCGCCAGCGCGACGTTGAAGAGGGTGTGGAAGTCGGCGACCGCGCGGGCGTCGTCCGGCTGGAGGCCGACCATCAGCCGCGAGATCGGCTCGATCGCGGCGAGAGCGATGACGGTGCCGATGATGCGGGTGACGAGGTTGCCGACCGGCAGCCGGCGCGATGCCGGACCGTCGCCCGCCGGCGCCTCGAGAACCGGGTTGATGGCGGTGCCGAGATTGGCGCCGAGCACCAAGGCGAACGCCGCCTCGGGCGGGACCACGCCGTTCGCCGCGAACGACATGACGACGAGCACGACGGCGACGCTCGAATGGAACGCCCAGGTGACGGCGGCGGCGAGCAAAACGTCGAGGATGGGCGAGGTGGAGATCGCGCCGAGCAGCAGCCGCAGGCTCGGCGCGTCTTCGTAAGGCGCCATCAGGCCGAGCAATTGGTGGAGCGCGAGCAGCATCAGCCCGAGGCCGATCGCGACCCGGCCGAGATCGTGCACCCGTTCCGCGCCCTTGCGGCGGAACATCACAACGCCCACGAGGATCAGCGCCGGCGACAGCGCCGAGACGTCGAACGACAGCGCCTGGACGATGAGGGTCGAGCCGACATTCGCGCCGAGCATGACGGCGAGGGCCGGCACGAGATCGACGAGGCCGCCCGCCGCGAACCCAGCGACCATCAGCCCGGTCGCGGTCGAGCTCTGCAACACGGCGGTGACGCCCATGCCGGCGAGGAAGGCGCGCGCCCGGCTTTTCAGCGCCGTGCCGAGAACGTGCCGCAGCCGCGGCCCGAACGTTCGCTGCACCCCGCTCTGGACCATGTGGGTGCCCCACAGCAACAGAGCGACGGCGCCGGCGAGATCGACCAGCGAGAGCGTTCCAGACATGACACGACGTCCAATGTGCTTGGAAGCGCGGCCCGCGGCGGACATGCGACGCGTCGGGCTCCGATCCTCGAGGACTCAGGATAGCGCATCGTTGAACGGCTGTGCACAATTTTCGTTCGCTTCGTTCGGCTGGCCTAAAAGTGGGCAGCTGACAGCGATGCCGCCTACGACGGTAGGTTTTCCGTGGCTCGATTGATCTCACGCAAGGGGCGTCGGCGGCGGCCGGCTTATCGTCCGATCTATTGGAGCAGCACAAAGGGGCTCGTCATGATCGGCTGGCTGGTTCGTCTCGTTCTGATCGTCGCCGGAATCGTGGCCGCGTGGTTCGTGCCGCGGGACTCGATCAATTTCAACGTGATCCAGATTGGGGTCGTGCTGGTCGCCGTCCTTCTCATCGCCATCGGCTCGCTCGGCATCCCCCGGATCGCCGCGTTGCTGCGGGAGTGGATGGGCCACAAGAACGGCAACGGCACGCACCCCTCGGCGCACTGAGCGTCGCCACACGCGGGCCGACCCGCTCGCCGGACGGTGACCGTCTCGGCCCGCAACAGTAAACCTTCAGGTCTTATGGCGCACAGGTCGGCGCTCGACCTTCGATCGCGCCGCAACTCCTATTCGCGCCTCGTCAAACCATCCCGCCCTGTGATATCCCGTGAGAATTGCCGGTGTCTCCGCACGGATTCTCCGCGTCTCGGGTCAGGATCGGGTGGTGAATGCCAGAAGGCGTGTCGAAACCGATTGCGCGGGGCGGAGAGCTCGGGCGTCTCATCTCCGAACTCGACTGGAGCGCCACCCCGCTCGGTCCGTTCCGGCACTGGTCGACGGCGCTGCGCACGACCGTCGGGCTGATGCTCGGCTCGAAGGCGCAGATCGTCATGTTCTGGGGGCCGGATTATGTCGCCCTCTACAACGACGCCTATGCCCCGACGATCGGCCTGAAGCATCCGCGTGCGCTCGGCCGCCCGGC
The DNA here is from genome assembly GCF_009600605.1 of Segnochrobactrum spirostomi. GTDB lineage: Bacteria > Pseudomonadota > Alphaproteobacteria > Rhizobiales > Segnochrobactraceae > Segnochrobactrum > Segnochrobactrum spirostomi. The sequence goes on from NZ_VWNA01000001.1 coordinate 3,969,088, forward strand.
CCGCGAGAATTGGTCCGAGCTGTGGGACGACCTCGAGCCGCTGCTCGACACGGTGCGGCTCACCGGCGAGACGGTGTTCGCCAAGGATCGCCCGTTCTACATCGAGCGCCACGGCTATCCCGAGACCGTCTATTTCGACATCTCCTATTCCGCCGTGTTCGGCGAGGACGACGCCGTCGCCGGCGTGCTCTGCATCGTCAGCGAGACGACCGAGCGCGTTCTCGGCGAGATGAAGGTACGCGAGAGCGAGCGGCGCTTCCGCACCATGGCCGATCAGGCCCCGGTGATGATGTGGGTCTCGAACGCCGAGGGCGGCTGCGAATATCTGAGCTCGCTCTGGTACGCCTTCACCGGCCAGACCGAGGCGGAGGCGGCCGATTTCGGGTGGATTGCCGCGGTTCATCCGGACGATCGCGACGGCATCATGGACGTGTTCATGACCGCGAACCGCACCCATGGGCCGTTCCAGACCGAATATCGCCTGCGTCGGGCGGACGGCGGCTATTCCCGCGTCATCTCCTCGGCGGCGCCGCGGCTCGACGACGACGGTGCCTTCATGGGCTTCGTCGGCTCCGTCATCGACATCCAGGAGCGCTACGAGGCGGAACGGCTTCTGAGGGAGAGCGAGGCGCGCTTCCAGGCGATCGCGAACTCGATCGACCCGATGGTGTGGTCGACGCGGCCCGACGGCTTCCACGATTATTTCAACGAGCGCTGGTACGAGTTCACCGGCGTGCCGCGCGGCACCACCGACGGCGAGGGCTGGGCGGGCGTCTTCCATCCGGAGGACCAGGAGCGCTCGTGGCGGATCTGGCGCCACAGCCTGGAGACCGGCGAGCCCTATCACATCGAATATCGGCTGCGGCATCGCTCCGGCGCCTATCGCTGGGTGCTCGGCCGCGCCCAGGCGGTGCGCGACGGGGAGGGCCGCATCACCCGCTGGTTCGGCACCTGCACCGACATCCAGGACATCGTCGACGCCCGCGAAGTGCTGGCGCGCTCCCGCGAGGAACTCGAAGCCGAGATCGAGCGGCGCACGGCACGGCTGATGGAAGCCGAAGGCGCCATCCGCCAGATGCAGAAGATGGAGGCGGTGGGCCAGCTCAGCGGCGGCATCGCCCATGATTTCAACAACATGCTGTCGGTCGTCATCGGCAGCGTACAGATGCTCGAGAAACGCCTCGCGCGCGGCGACCGGGACGTGCAGCGTTATGTCGACGGCGCCCTCGACGGCGCCCGCCGGGCCGCCTCGCTGACCCAGCGCCTGCTCGCCTTCTCCCGCCAGCAGCCGCTCGATCCGGCGGTGGTGCAGCCCGACCGGCTCGTCGCCGGCATGTCGGACTTGCTCACCCGTGCGCTCGGCGAGCCCATCGAGGTGGAGATCGTCGCCTCGGCGGGCCTCTGGAAGATCTTCGTCGATCCGAGCCAGACCGAGAACGCGATCCTCAACCTCGCCGTCAACGCGCGCGACGCGATGCCCGACGGCGGCCGGCTCACCATCGAGACCGCCAACGCCTATATCGACGACGAGCTCTCCCGGGAGTTCGATCTGCCGGCCGGCCAATATGTGATGATCGCCGTCTCCGACACCGGCACGGGGATGAGCGACGAGATCGCGGCGCGTGCCTTCGATCCGTTCTTCACCACGAAAGAGGTTGGCAAGGGCACCGGCCTCGGTCTGAGCCAGGTGTTCGGCTTCGTGCGGCAATCGGGCGGCAACGCGAAGATCTATTCCGAGCTCGGCCACGGCACGACGATCAAGCTCTACCTGCCGCGCTATTACGGCGAGCAGGATGCCGTGCCGCCGCCGCGGGTGCCGACCGGGGTGCCGGCCGGGGCGCCGCACGAGATCATCCTCGTCGTCGAGGACGACGACCGCGTGCGCGCCTATTCGGTCGAGGCGCTCCAGGACCTCGGCTACAGCGTGCTCGAAGCGAGGAACGGCGAGCAGGGCCTCTCCATCATCGAGGAGCGGGCCATCACGCTGCTCTTCACCGACGTGGTCATGCCCGGGATGACCGGCCGACAGCTCGCCGATACCGCGGTGCGTATCCAGCCCGGCCTCAAGGTGCTCTACACCACGGGCTATACCCGCAACGCCGTCGTCCACAACGGCGTGCTCGATCCGGGCACCCAGCTCCTGCCAAAACCGTTCAGCCTGGAACAGCTCGCCCGCAAGGTCCGCGCGGTGCTCGACGGCGTCGCTTTGCGGCGGTGATGCGCCGCGGCGGCGGGCACGCCGCCGCTCTCAGCCCGATCCTCGCGGCGCAGTGCGGGCGGCGCTGCGCGAGGCGAAGCCGCGCGAGACCTGCGACTGCAAGAGCCGGATCTCGCATTCGAGAAATTCCTGGCCGATCAGGAGGGCGCGGATCGCCGCCCTCTGATCGCCCTCGCAGAGCGCGACCACCTCGTCCACGTCCTCGTCGGTCACGATCCGCATGCCCGCCACGGCATCGAGTTGCTTCCACCGGTCCGTCATCGCGCGTCCTCCTGCGGCCCCATGGATTCCATGAGAACAAAATAGGAACAAGCGAAAAGGTGGTGACGGGCTCCGCCGGCTGTGGGCCGATTATCCGACCGCATCCGCCGGGCGACGGATTTCGCGCCGCCGTGCGTTAAAGTCGGGGATCGCGGGTCGGGCGGGAGGGTCTTTCATTCGGAGCGGCGGGCTTTGTCATCCTATCGTTCGCTCGTGCCGGGGGCGGCGTGGCGCGTGCCGCCGCGAACGCCGGCGCGCGCCCCGGCACCGTCCATGATCGGCGATCCGTCCATCGATGGCGATCCGGATGCCGCGCTCGTGCGGGCGGTCGCCGAAGGGGACGAGGCCGCCATGCGGACGCTCGTCGCGCGCATGCTGCCGCGGCTTCTCGCGCTCGCGACCCGCATGCTCGGCGATCGCGGCGAGGCCGAGGACGTGGCGCAGGAGACCTTCGTGCGGATCTGGCGGCATGCCGGCGGCTGGCGGCAGGGCCGGGCCCGGTTCGACACCTGGGCGCACCGGGTGGCGCTCAATCTCTGCCACGATCGCCTCAGGCGCCGGCGCGAATACCCGGCCGAGGTGCCCGATCGCGCCGACGACGGGCCGCTGCCGGACGCCGGCCTCCTGGCGCCCGAGCCGCAGGCGGACCGGGTCGAGCGGGCCTTGCAGGCGATCGCGGCGCGCCAGCGGGAGGCGATCGTGCTCGTCTATTATCAGGGCCTGTCGAACCGCGAGGCGGCCGCCGCCATGGGCCTCAGCGTGGACGCACTGGAAAGCCTGCTCGCGCGCGGGCGAAGGGCGCTCGAGACTTTGTTGAACGATATGCCGGAGCGCGGGGCGAGGGAGGCCGGGGCATGACATTTCCGCCGGAAAAGGAGCCGTCGAACGCGGCGTCGCCGTCCGAGGCGGCACGGTTCGAGGCACTGGTCGCGGCGTACGGCGCCGATCCCGCGCGCTGGCCGCAAGAGCGTCGCGCCGCGGCGCTGACCTTCGCCGCGACCGAAGCCGGGCGGGCGCTGCTCGACCGGGCCCGTGCCCTCGACGACGCGCTGCTGCGCCTCGCGGTGCCGCCGCCCTCGCGCGCGCTGGAGGCGCGGGTGCTCGCGGCGGGCCCACGGCGGGTCGCGCTCCGGGTCAAGCTGCGCCGCCTTCTCATCGGCAGCGGCCTCGTCGGCATCGGCATGGCGGGCCTTCTCACCGGCGCCGCCGCCGTGTTCGCGATCACCCCGGCGCCGGTCGTCTCCGGGAGCGAGATCAGCACGGCGTTCGGCTCGCTCGAAACCGACACCCGCGCCGGGCAGGAGGGACCATGACGGAGACCGGATTTCGCAGGCTGACGATCGCGCTTCTGATCCTCAACCTGTTCCTCGCCTGCGCGCTGGTCGGTGGCGGCATCACCTTTCTGACTGCGACGCCGCCCGGGCCGGTGCCGCGCTTGCCGCTCGCCGGCGAGCAATTGCCGACGGCCGACCGCGAGGCGTTCCAGGCCGCGCTCAACGAGACCCGGCGCGGCCTGCGCTCGACGGGCCTCGAGGCGCGACAGGCCCGCATCGAGGCGGCCGCGCTCCTCGGCGAGCCGCAAGTCGACAAGACGGCACTTGCCGATGCGCTGAAGCGGGCGCGGGACGCCGAGACGGCGCTCAGGGCGGCTCTCGAGCAGCGGGCGATCGACTTCGTCGCCGGCCTTCCACTCGATGACCGGCGGCGGCTCGCGGAAGGCCTGATCGCCCGCGAGGTGCCGGCGCCCGACAAGAAATGACCTTGGAATGAACACAACCTCGAGCCGACGGATCGCGCCGATCCGCCCGTTGAAGCGCCGGACCACGCAGCGGAGCTCGGGCCGGCATGGCGAACCCCACCACGACGAAGACCACGACCGCGACGGCCACGGCGCCCAATTCCGGCGCGCCGCATCCGCCCGCGCCTGACGCGAAGACCCTCGAGGCCGCGATCGCGCTGTGGCGGTTCGGCCTCGGCGCCAAGGAGGGTACCCTCGCGGCGCTCGGCGACGATCCCCGCGACCTTCTCCTCGAAGAGATCGCCGAGCACGCGGTGCCGATCCCCTCGGGCGCGCTGCTCCATTCGAGCGCCGATCTCCTCATCCGGCTCAAGGCCTATGAAATGGCGGTGAACGCCGAGCGGACCGCGACGGCCAAGACGGCGCCCGCGACCGCCGGTGCCGCCGCCGGCCGTCAAGGCGGGGACATGGCGATGGCGGCGGGCGGCGCGCCGCCGAAGGCCGCTCCGACGGCTTCCATGATCGGGACCACCACGACTCCCATGCTGGCGGCCGCGCTGCCGCCCCAGGCGCGGAGCGATGCGCCGCCTTTGTCGAAGCAGCCTTATTTCCCCCAGACCGTGCTCATCGCCGAGACGGACGCCCGCTTCAACGGCACGGTCCGCGAGCCGCTGATCGGCTTCGGGGAGCGGCTCGCGATGTTCTGGGCGAACCATTTCGCCGTCGCGACCGACAAGGGCGGCGACGTGCACATCCTCGCCGGCGCCTTCGAGCGGGAGGCGATCCGGCCGCATCTGTTCGGCCGCTTCGAAGACATACTGCTCGCCGTCGAAACCCACCCGGCGATGCTGATCTTCCTCGACAACCAGCAATCGATCGGGCCGTCGTCACCGGCCAACAAGGACGGCACCCGCGGGCTCAACGAAAACCTCGCCCGCGAAATCCTGGAGCTCCACACCCTCGGCGTCGACGGCGGCTATTCCCAGGCCGACGTAACGTCGCTCGCCCGCATCATCACCGGCTGGACGGTGCGCCGCGACGACAAGAAGCCCGAGCTGCAAGGCCACTTCGTCTTCAACGCGGGTGCCCACGAGCCGGGCGAGCACGCGGTGATGGGGCTCACTTATGCCGACGACGGGGTGGGGCAGGGGCGGACGGCGCTTGCCGATCTCGCCCGCCACCCGGCGACCGCCCGTCACCTCGCCTTCAAGCTCGCCCGCCATTTCGTGGCGGACAACCCGCCGTCGGCGCTCGTCGATCGGCTTGCCGCGGCCTACACCGCGAACCGCGGCGACCTGTCCGCCGTCTACACCGCGCTCGTGAATGCCGACGAAGCCTGGGACCCGCGGCTCATCAAGCTGCGCTCTCCCGCCGTCTATCTCGCCGGCGTGCTGCGAGCGAGCGGGGTGCGGCCGAAGCCCGAGCAGATCCTCGCGGTGCTCAAGGCGCTCGGCCAGCCGTGGTGGAATCCGTCCGGCCCGAACGGCTTTCCCGACGTCAGCGACGCATGGGCGTCCGCCGAGGGGCTCGCCACCCGGATCGATGCGGCGAACCTCCTTGCTCACATGGCGCCGGGCGACCTCGATCCGCGCGCCTTCCTCGCCGACCGGCTCGGCCCGCTCGCCTCGACCCCGACCACGAACGCCGTCGCGCGGGCGTCGAGCCGGCCGCAAGGCCTCTCCATCGCCTTCCTGTCCCCCGAATTCCTGAGGTGCTGACCCGTGTCGTGCGAACCGCTTTCTCCGAGCCGTCGCGCCATTCTCGGCGCGTCCGGGGCTCTCTTCGCCTGGTCGTTCATACCGCGTCTCGCGAGGGCGGCGGGCGGCCGCGACCCGCGCTTCGTCACCATCGTTCTGCGCGGGGCGCTCGACGGACTGACGGCGGTCCCGCCGCTCGGCGATCCCGATTATGAGGGGCTGCGCGAGACCATCGCGCTGCGGCGGGACGGCCCGGGCGCGGCCTTGCCGCTCGACGGCTTGTTCGCCCTCCATCCCGCCATGCCGAACGTGCGGCGGCTCTACGCGGCGGGTGAGGTCGCTGTGATCCACGCCTGCTGCACGCCCTATCGGCAGCGCTCCCATTTCGACGGGCAGGACGTGCTCGAATCCGGCTATCCCGGGCCTGGCCACGTGGAGAGCGGCTGGCTCAACCGGCTGATCGCGGGGCTCCCCGCCGGCGACAGCGTCGATCCGACGGCAGGCGGGCGGGGGCGGGGGCTCGCCGTCGGGGCGATGCCGCCCTTGGTCATCCGCGGTGCCGTACCGGTGCTCGGATGGGCGCCGGCGACGCTGCGTCCCGCGGACGGTGATCTGGCGCCGCGCCTCGCCGATCTCTACGGCGAGAGCGATCCCGTCCTCGCCAAGCTCCTCGACGAGGGGATCCGCACCGGCAAGATCGCCGAGGGCATCGATCTCAAGGGGCGCGGTGGTCCGGGCGATCCCGCCGGCATGGAGCAGATGGCCCGCGGTGCGGCGCGCCTCCTCAAGGAACCGGAGGGCCCCCGCATCGCCGCGCTCGCCTTCGAAGGCTGGGATACCCACGCCCAGGAGGTCGATCGGCTGGCGAAGCTGCTCGGCGGCCTCGATACCTCGCTCGCCGCCTTCAAGGAGGAGATGGGGCCAGCTTGGAAGGACACCGCGATCCTGGTCGTCACCGAGTTCGGCCGCACCGCCCGCATCAACGGGACGCTCGGCACCGATCACGGCACCGGCACGGTCGCTTTCCTCGCCGGCGGCGCGGTGAAGGGCGCCCGGGTGATCGCCGATTGGCCGGGCCTCAAGCCGAACCAACTCGTCGACGGCCGCGACCTGGCCGCGACCACCGATCTGCGGGCCGTCATCAAGGGCATTGCCGTCGATCTGCTCGACGCCGATCCGAAGCGGCTCGGCACCCTCGTCCTGCCGGGATCGGCGGGCGTCGCCCCGATGCGCGGCCTCATCGTCTGACGCGCGAGGAGACCGCTGGGTCTGCTCTCACGCGGCGGCATCCGCGTGACGGCGCACCTTCACCGGGATCGACTTGTAGGCGGGCGTGCCCGAGAGGTGGTCGTATTCGTCGACGCCGACCAGCACGTTCGCTTCCGGATAATAGGCGCCGACCGCGCCCCGGGCGATCGGATAGGCGACCGCGGTGACGCCGGCGAGGACCCGGTTCGTCGGTGTCACCAGATCCACCTTGCTGCCCTCCTTGAGCCCGAGCGCCGCCAGATCCTCCGCATTGACGAACACGACGTCGCGCCGGCCGGTGATCCCACGATAGCGGTCGTTCAGGCCGTAGATCGTGGTGTTGTATTGGTCGTGGCTGCGCAGGGTGGTGCAGATGAAGGTGTCGTCGTCGCGGCCGTCGTCCTCCCCGATCCCGGAGGAGACGAGGAAATGCGCCTTTCCGTCGGGCGTATCCCATTTGCGGTCGGACGCGTCGACCCGGAGCCGGAAGCCCCCCGGTGTGCGGATGCGGGCGTTGAAATCGTAGAAGTCCGGGAAGACTTCCTCGATCTTGTCGCGGATCCTGTCGTAGTCGGCCGTCATGCCCTCCCAATCGATGGCGCTGTCGGGAAGCAGAGCGCGGCCGAGCCCGGCGATGATGGCGACCTCCGAGCGCAGATCCTCCGACGCCGGCTTGAGCCCGCCGCGCGAGGCGTGGACCATCGACATCGAGTCTTCCACCGTCACCGCTTGCAGGACGCCGTTCTGGAAATCGCGCTCGGTGCGGCCGAGGCAGGGCAGGATATAGCTGTGCTGCGCGGTGAGCAGCGCCGTGCGATTGAGCTTGGTGATGATCTGGACATTGAGATCGAGCCCGCGGAACGCCTTGAACGCCACCTCCGGGTCCGGCATGGCGAGCGCGAAATTGCCGCCGAGGCCGATGAAGGTCCGCGCGGTTCCCTCGGCCATCGCCGTCAGCGCGTGAACGGCGTTGTGTCCGTGCTTGCGCGGTGCCGAGATGCCGAAGGCCTTGTCGAGCCGGGCGAGGAAGGCCTCGGCCGGGATCTCGGTGATCCCGACGGTCCGGTCGCCCTGGACGTTGCTGTGGCCGCGCAGCGGGCAGATGCCGGCGCCCGGCTTGCCGATATTGCCGCGCAGCATCAAGAGGTTGGCGATCTGGCGAACGTTCTCGGTGCCGTGCCGGTGTTGGGTGATGCCCATGCCGTAGCAGATGATGACGCGCTCCGCCGTCCAATAGGTCCGCGCCATCTCCTCGATGGCGTGCTGCGGCAGGCCCGAGCGCGCCTCGATATCATCCCATGAAATCGTCGCGAGATCGGCGACGAGCCCCTCGAAGCCGATGGTGTGCTCGGCGATGAAAGCGTGGTCGAGCAACGCGGCGCCGCCGGCCGCCACGGCATCCGCATCGGCCTGGATCAGCGCCTTCATGATGCCCTTGAGGACCGCCACGTCGCCGCCGACCTTCACCTGATGATAGGCCGAGGCGAGGGGGGTCGACGACAGCGTGAGCATCGTCTCCGGGCTCTGCGGTGCCGCGAAGCGCTCCAGTCCCCGCTCGCGCAGAGGATTGAGCACGACGATCGGCCGGCCGCGCAGCGACACCTCGCGCAGCGTCGTCAGCATGCGCGGGTGGTTGGTGCCCGGATTGTGGCCGATGCAGAAGACGGCGTCGGCGTGGTCGAAATCCTCGAGCGTCACCGTGCCTTTGCCGACGCCGATCGATTGCGGCAGGCCGACGCTGGTCGGCTCGTGGCACATGTTGGAGCAATCGGGGAAGTTGTTGGTGCCGAAGGCCCGCGCCACGAGCTGGTACAGGAAGGCCGCCTCGTTCGAGGCGCGGCCGGAGGTGTAGAACTCGGCCTGATCGGGATGGTCGAGGGCCTTGAGCCGCGTGGCGATCGCGCTCAGCGCCTCGTCCCAGCCGACCGGAACGAACCGGTCGGTCGCCGCGTCGTAGCGCAGCGGCTCGGTCAAGCGGCCGGCATCCTCCAGCCGATAATCGGACCATGTCCACAGTTCGGAGACGGTGTGCGCGGCGAAGAAGTCCGGCGTCACCCGCTTCCAGGTTGCCTCCCACGTCACCGCCTTGGCGCCGTTCTCGCAGAATTCGAAGGAGGACGTGTGCTTCGGGTCCGGCCAGGCGCAGCCGGGACAATCGAAGCCGCTCGGCTGGTTCATCTCCAGCAGGGCGCGCGTGTTGGCGCTCGTGCCCATCTCCTTGCGCACCGCGTTGGCGACGGCATGGAGCGCGCCCCAGCCGCCGGCCGGTCCGCCATAGGGGGCGACGCCCTTGGGAGGTGTTTCGGCCATGGTCTCTCTCCCGCTTCTCATCACGTCCGGAGCGAAGCATTCCGTCGTAATGGCACGCGCGGCTAGTCATACCGAAGTATAGATCGCCCTGGCCGATCAGACGGGCGTTCTCATGGTTCACTGAGAAATCAGTGATGCCTCGAGTATTATTCCAGAAATGACCTTTTTAGGGAAATGAAGCTCTTGTGATCCTTGCGGAGGACGTGGATGTCGAGCACCCACATCAACGTCTGCAAGCCCGCATCGTGAACGGGAGGGCGGAGCGCCGCGTGGCGCGATCGGCCGCGCTCGCGGCCGATGCGGTCGCGATTGGCGGCAATGCCTGGCGGTGTCCCGGCCTCACGCGCCGTATTCGGCGTCGCTGACGGGCTCCAGCCAATCGACGGGCGAGCCGTTCAGCTTTTCCTGGATGGCGATGTGGCTCATCGCGGTCGTCCGGGTCGCGCCGTGCCAATGTTTCTCGCCCGGCTGGAACCAAACGACGTCGCCGGGCCGGATCTCCTCGACCGGCCCGCCCTCGCGCTGCGCCCAGCCGAGCCCGGCGGTGACGATCAGCGTCTGGCCGAGCGGATGGGTGTGCCAGGCCGTACGCGCGCCGGGCTCGAAGGTGACGAGGGCGCCGGCGACGCGAGCCGGCTCGGGCGGGCTGAACAGGGGATCGATCCGCACCGTGCCGGTGAACCAGTCGGCCGGTCCGCGTCCTGACGGCTGCGCGCCGCTGCGGGTGATCTTCATGGGAGAGGCTCCTCGAACGGGACGGCGACGCCGTCCGGGCTGCAACGATAGCGCGCCCGGCGTCGGGCGGAAGGGAGGGCGTGCCGAATGGCCGATCAGGGCTTGTGCAACGTGATCGGGATGTCGTTGAGGTGCTCGATCGAATAGACGATCGCCTGCGGATTGATGCGGATACTGCCCTCGAACGGGAAGTCGAGGAGATGGATCGTCACCAGGATGGTGGCGAGAAAGGCGGAAAAGACCCCGACGAGGACCGACTGGACCAGACGGTGGCCGACCGCGCTCACCATGACGAACAGGACGAGCAGAACGGCCGACCCGATCAGGAGCATCCATAGCCACGGCGGCACGTCGGTGCTCAATTGGTAAAGCCTGAGCGCGCGCATGTCCCGCACGTCGGACACCAGCGAGAGGAGGTTGTTCTTTGTCACGTACGTGAGGCTGTCGCCGCTCGGAATCGCGGCGACGGCGGCGAACAATTGGGTGAAGGCGGCGACCGTCTCGGGGCTCGCCTCGCGCCGCGCCATCGAGGGCCATTCGAAGTTGAGCTCGCTTTCGGCGTAGCGGGCGATCGCGGCGCGCACCGCATTCGCCGCCTCGGGCGGCAGATAAGCCGCGCGGTCGGCCATGTTCTGGAGGTCGAGCGCCTCCCGGTGCACCGAGTTGCCGGCCTTGTTGAACTCGTCCCAGACATTGGTGAAGACGAACGCCACCATCACCGCATAGATGACGCCGATCTGAAGGAAGACGGCGATCCCGATTTCATGAAAGCGCTTGCGGCCCGCGTGCTCGCTGCGTGGCGAGATCGCATAGCTGATGGCGGCCGGCACGAAGAAGGCCGCGATGATCATGAAGGCCGCGTGAAAATAGAGCATTGAAGTCGTTCCGAAGGCGGGGACGCGCACCCTTGTGCTAAAAAACGGCGGAACGAAATCGAAAAAGTGTGACCCGGTGAGGCCTCGAGCGCTCCCCTCGCCACGCAGGGCAATCGCATGTGAGGGCGGCTGTCCTGAGGAGAGCACGCACGTCCTTTCCGTAGTCATCCCCGGCCTTGTGCCGGGGACCCAGGGGCCGCGCGCCCTGCGTTTGCCGCCCCTGGGTTGCCGGCACAAGGCCGGCAATGACGATGGAGAGCGGGAGGGGCGCCGCATAAGAGGGGCCGTTTGGATGGCCCGGAGCCATATGCGATCGCCCTGCCCCGCCACGAGAGGAGGCCGCCGGGCAAATCAGGCCGGCGGTGATGGTCACCCGTGGGACTTCGCCGCCGCACTCGGGGCCGCTGCGGTCGTTGCGGCCGGGGCCGGCGAAGACGTGGTGCCGGCCCCGGCATTGCCGCCTTGGTCGGTCCAGTCCGGGGGCAGGCCCAACTGATCGCCGACGAAGTTCGCGATGTCGTTGCGCTGGCCATATTGGTCGCAGACCGGCGACGACTTGTGGCCGATGAGGGTCGGCAGCTTCACGCCGGCCGACACCGGATCGGTGCCGGTCGTCACCATCTTCGTGAAGTCGCTGCCGAAATCGTCGGACAGCGCATAGGCGTCACCGACGTCCGACATGCGTCCGCCGGTCGTGAACATGTCGGCACCCCGCGACCAGACGAGGACGGCGACGCGCTTGCCCGCGGGATCGCGCGCTGCCGCCTGCACCTCGAGGCCGCCGAGGCCGATCGGGAGCCGCGGCACCAGCGGCACCGGCGTCAACGCCGAGGTCGCGATCGACACCGCCTTGGAGGCCGCCGCCGCGGCGCCTTCGGTCGTGCCGACATAGGTGATCTCGGCGTCGACGGTGAGATCGGCCGGGCTCGTCGCCGTCACCACCTGATAGCCTTGGGCGAGGCCGTCGCAGATGCGCCGGCCGATGGCGTTCTCGAGGAGGCGCCTGTCCTTGTCGTTCAACGGCTTCTTGCTGGCGTTCGTGGCGATGGTGACGGGCTCGATGCGCACCGTCTTCGCCCCCTCGACCGCCTTCTTGTCGACGCGCACCAGCATCTTGGCGCGCAATCCGTTCTTCTGGACCAGCCCCTGTTCGCCCGCGAGATCGTCGCTCGGCGCGAGCGGCGTGCTGGCGCATCCGCTGAGCCCCGCGCAGACGACGATCAGCGCCACGGCGAGGGTCTTCCCGCCCCGAGATTTCTCCGCGCCCGGCGTGAGGTCCCGGCCGCGGGTCGGGCCTGCGGAACGAATGAGCATCCAGGCGCCCGACAAGGCGCGCCGAGAGAACCGCATCGTATTTGCGTCCTGCGTTGGGAGGGGGGTTATGCGATGGGGCTCGGCGGAAGGACGCCGGGCCGGGAGCGCGGAAACGTCAGCCGGCTTCGGGTACTGCGTCAGAGAGAGACGTGCCGCCGAGCCCGCGCAGCGCGGTCTCGAAGGCGAAGGCGCAAAGCTGTTCGGCGTCGCCGAAATCGAGTTCCTTGACGGCGATCATGAGGGTCAGCACGCCGTGCACGGATCCCCACAGCACATGGGTGGCCGCGACCGCGGATGGCGCCGTGATCGCGCCGGCGTCCAGCGCGGCCTGAACCAAGGCGACCACCTGCCGGTAGTTCGCGAAGGTCTCGCTCCGCTGGCCGAACTCGTCCATGTTCCCCAAATCGTTCTCGAGGAACATCAGCCGGAAGCGATCGCGATCGGCGAGAGCGAAGCGGGCGTAGGCGAGGCAAATGTCGCGGAGGACCGGGATCGGCTCCCGGCCTGGCCGGTCCGCCTCGGTGAACCGCAGGTTCAACTCGTCGAGTGCGGCGGACCAAGAGGCGTTGAGCACGTGTTGCTTCGTCGGGAAATACCGATAGAGCGCCCCGGCGGTCAGGCCGAGTCCCTCCGCGAGGCGGCGCATCGACAAGGCCGCATACCCGTCCGATGCAACGATCCTCGCGGTCTCGCGCAGAATCCGCTCGCGCATTTCGGTCAGTTCGTCAGGCGTGAGGGCAGGGCGCGGCATGGAGCGACGTTTACGGAACGCAATTGATATACGCGTTCAGTAAACGACGTTCAGGATTCCGTCAAGCGCCACGCCACGCGCATCCGCTCATGCGCGGCGGCGCGATGTCGTCGCCGTTCGGGGGACGCTTCCGGGACCGGGCCGGCCGTCGAAAGGCGGCCCGGTCGGGTCGGGGGACGCGGGTCTGCGCTCTCGCCTAAATCGGATTGAGAGAAATCGTCATCTCGACGCCCGGTGCCTGCGGCGTCGTTCCCTTGATGACGAGGGGGCTGCCCTGCTTGAAGGTGCCGTCGATCGACAAGTCATAATCGTTGCTGCCGAGGATCGAGTGCATCCCGGGAACGTCGGAGTGCTTGGCGATCTTCAACCCGCAGCCCGAGGGGCCGAGGATCGTGACGAAGGCGCCGCGCGGGATCTCCATGCTGATGTCGCGAACCGCGGTCGACGCGCCGTAGATCTTGCTCACGGCGCGGAGCTCGACGGCGTTGGGCGTGGGGTCCGTCATCGGTCACTGCTCGCTTTCGCGGCGGCTCTGGCCGAGGATCCAGATCTGGGCGGACACGCTGATCGTCAGCGTCACCAGGATCACCAAGGCTGAAAGCGCATAAATCTTCGGGGAAATGACCTGCCGCATCGACGTCCAGATCGCGATGGGCAGCGTCTCCGTGAAGCCCGCCAGGAACCAGGCGACGACGAATTCGCCGAACGCGTCCGTGAAGGCGAGCATGAGCACCGCGACGAGCGCCGGCGCGACCAGGGGCAGGATGACCTCGCGGAAGGTGACGAACTCGTTGGCCCCGAGATTCATCGCCGCCTCGATGTAGCTCCGCCGGAAGCCCAGAAACCGGGAATAGAGCATCAGCGTCGCGTAGCTCGAGGTCATGGTGGTGTGGGCGAGCACGATCGCCGGCTGCCCGACGAGATCCGGGGCGACGCGGAACAGCACCGTGAGGCCGAGCCCGAGGACGAGCTGCGGCAGCACCACCGGGCCGAGCACCAGGCAGAGCACGAGCGACTTCATCCGCATCGGCCGCCAGGCGAGCACCATCGCCGCCGGCATGGCGAGTGCCGTCGAGAGCAGCGCCGCGATGGAGGCGAGGCGCAGGCTCGTCAACAGCGAGCCGACCAAGCGATCGTCGCCGAGGCTCGCGGCGAACCACGCCGTCGTGAATTCGCTGAGGGGCAGGCCCGGGATCGCCTTGGCATCGAACGCGAACAGAAGGATCACGCCGATCGGCAGATAGAGGAAGGCGTAGAGCAGCACGGCATAGGCCGGCAGCGCCCAGCCCAGAGAGGGACGCGTCATGAGCCGACCTCTCCACTCGCGCGGCGGATCCACTTCATCGACAGCGCCAGGGCGGCGAAGACGAGCACGAGCAGGATCACGGCCATGGCGGCGCCGCTCGGCCAATCGAGCCGGCGCTGGAACTCGTCCTGGATCACCTGCGAGAACATCAGTTGCTTGCCGCCGCCGAGCAGGGCCGGGGTGACAAACTCGCCGAGACCGAACACGAAGCAGAACACGGCGCCGACCACCAGACCCGGGGCGGAGAGCGGCAGGATCACCTCGAAAAAGGTCCGGGTCGGGCTGGCGTTGAGGTCCATCGCCGCGTCGATCCAGGAATCGTGGATGTTGGTGATCGCGGCATAGAGCGGCAGCACGTAGAGCGGCAGGTAGGCGTAGATCAGCCCGATCGCCGTCGAAATCGGCGAATAGAGCAGGAAGCCCAGGGGCTCGCCGGTGAGACCGAGCGCCATGATCGCCTGATTGATGACGCCGTGCTCGCCGAGCAGCAGCCGCCAGGCCGCGACGCGCATCACGATGCTGACCCAGAACGGCGCGATGACGGCGACGAGCAGCAGGCCGCGCCAGGGCCCCGCCTTCTTCGCGATCAGGTAGGCGACGGGATAAGCGAGGATGGCGCAGGCGACCGTGACGAACGCCGCCGTCTCCACCGAGAGGAGGAGTGCCCGCCAGATCGCCGGCCGGGCCAAGATCGCGACATAATTGTCGAAGGTGAAATCCGGGATCAGGCGATAGTTCTTGCTGCGCCAGACGCTCAATCCGAAGATCAGCACCACCGGCACGACGAAGAAGACGACCTGCCAGAGCACGAGCGGCATGAGGCCCGCAGTCGGCAGGATCGACGTCAGGAACGATCGCCGCCGCGGCGGCCCGAGCGGCGCCGTCATCAGGCGAACGCGTATTCGCCGCGCGCGAAGGCCGGCGTCGGATAGGCACGCTTCGAGGGCTTCAGCCCGGTCGCGACCATGGCACGGGCGAAATGCAGCGCGACCTTTCCGGGGTCGATGACGGGGATGAACACGCCGAAATGGCGGGCCAATGCCTCCTCGACCGCGAGCGCCATGTCGAAGCCGGTGCCGGTGCAGCCCATGACGAAGGCTTCCGCCCCGTCGCGCTCCACCGCGTCGATGCTCTCGGCGATGATGTGGTCGAGACAGCTTTCGTCGAGGGCGAGCACGCTCGCCCCGGCGGCGCGGACGGAGGCGAGATTGCGCTCCAGCCCGTAGCGCGCCACCACCCGACGGATCAGCGGAAACAGCGGCGTCTCCGTGATGAAGACGGTGAACCGGCCCGACAGCATCGCCGCCATATGGAGCGAGGCTTCGCCCTCGCCGACGATCGGGATCGATACCAGCTCGCGCGCGCCCGACAGGCCCGGATCGGTGAAGCAGGCGATGGTGCAGGCGTCGACGCCATCCGCCTCCGCCTCGCGGGCGAGGCGCATGACCTCGGGGGCCGCGAGGGCGGAATCGAACTCCGCCTCGATGGAGGCCGTGCCGCGCTTCAGCGGAACGGCGGAAATCTCCACGCCCTCGCCGGCGAAGGAGCGGTACTCCGCCTCCGCCTTGCCGACGAGTTCCTTGGAATCGAGAACGGGAACGATCACACGGATATGCATGGCGGAGCGCCTCAGCCCATCTTGAAGGTTTGCCAGGCGTCGGCCCAGGCATTCTCGTCGACGGGCGCGAGGCTCATCTGGCAATTGGCGACCCACTCTTCCATCTTGTCGAGGCCGAGGGCCTTGACCTGCTCGGGGGTGAGGAGGTCCTTCACCTTGGCGTTGGTGACGGCGAACTTGTCCGCGCCCCAGGCCATCTGCTTCATCGCCTTGGCGCTCGTCATGTAGTTGATGTAGGCGAGCGCGGAGGCGAGGTGTTCGGTGCCCCGCACGATCTGGAGCGTCTCCATCCACATGGCGCCGCCTTGCTTGGGGATGGACAGCTCGACGTCGGCACCGTTGAGCCGCGCCGTCGTGCGCACGTTGTCGCTCGACGAGCCCCACACCATCCACGCCTCGCGGTTCGTGAGGTCGGACTTGACGGTGCCCATGTCGGATTGGAGCGCCCGCATGTTGGGGCGGAAGGCGATCATCTTGTCGAGGATCTTCTGGAGCGCCTCGCCGGTCGCCTCCTCGGGCTTCGGCTGGCCGATCCACTTGCCCGTCATCCACAGATAGAGCTCGGGCCAGTCGATGATCTCGACGCGTCCCTTGAGGGAGGGATCCCAGGCGAGTTCGGCGTCGGAGGCGGCGGCCGCGGAAATCTTATCCGGCCAGTAGACGAACCCGTTCACCCCGAAGCGCGTCGGGATGCCGTAGACCTTGCCGTCCACCATGGTCTCGGGCCGGTTGCGGAAGGCGGGGAGGGTTTCCTCCAGCGAGGGAAGCTTCGCGGTATCGATCGGCAGCGTCAGCCCGGCGGCGGCGAACTTCGAGGTCCAGACCGCATCCGGGTTGATGACGTCGAACTTGGTCGTGCCGGCCTGCACGAGGCTCAACTGGGCCCCGTTGCTCTCGGCTTCCTTGATGTTGAGCTGGACGCCGGTGAGCTCGGTGAAGCCGCGCATCAGCTCGGGATCGTCGTATCCCGCCCAGGCCAGCACGTTGAGCGGGCCGGTCAGCTTTGTCTCGCCGGCATAAGCGGGCTTCGAGAAATCGACCTGCGAAGCGATCGTCGCGAACATGGCCGCCTGAGCGCCGAAACGCAGGACGTCGCGTCGGCTTGGGGACGGAGTGTGGAAGACGCGAGACCCGGACATGCGACCATTCCCTCTTGGAGCGGGGCGACTACCACCGCAATTTATGTCCGTTCTATAAGTCTCGATCGGGCGCCGCTTCCATAGTGACCGCAGTCACCGGTGCGGCGCGCCCGAAGGGCTTCGCTGGCACATTTTCTGCTTCGCTGCCGGCGCACAGCACAGGAACAGGCGGTCGATGCAACGGCAGGGGCTTTGTCACGATCTACCGGTCGGCTTCGGCAGGGACATGGCGCGGGTGCTGTCCCGCATCGGCCGTGAGGATTTCTACGAAACCGTCATCGATGCGGTCGCGCCGCTGATCCCGTGCGACTTCTGGATCATGGCCCGCTACGAGTTCGCCGCGAAGCCGACCATCATCGCCGAATCCGGCATGGCGCCGCGGGCCAAGTCCGCCTACACGAACAAGCTCTGGCACCTCGACCCCCTGTCGCGCACGCCAATGGCGGGCGATCGCCACCGGGCCATCAGCCTGCGAAATCTCTGCGAGGACGGTCCGATCGACCGCACCTACGCCCGCTATCTCGACGTCGATCTCGGCATCGTCGACGAGCTCGCGCTGCTCCTGCCGCTGAGCGAGCGCAGCTTCCTCGCACTCTGCCTCGACCGGCACCGCGAGACCTTCTGCGAACAGGAGCTCCGGCTGGCGTCGGAGATCCTCGACATCCTGCTCGAAATGCACCGCCAGCACGTGCTGCGTTCGATCGAAAAGCAGGTCGCCCGCACCGCAGGCTTCTCCGGCGATCGCAGCGCCGAGATTCTGATCCTGACCGGCGACGGCGGGCGCCTCTTTCAATCGGACGGCTGGTCGGAGGCCGCCCGCCAGGCCTTCGACCGCGATGCCCTGCCGGCCAAGGAGGCGGGCCGGCACGTGGTGCCGGCGAACGGCGGATGGTGCCTGTTCCGCCTCGACTGCGAGGGGGCGAAGCCATTCTGCGCGACGCCCACATCTTCGTTTTGCGCAAGGAGCAGCACGATTTCCGCAGCCGCCTCGACCGGCTGGCGCGGCTCTACGGCCTGACCGAACGGCAGAAGCAGATCGTCCAACTGTCGCTCGAAGGCCACCACAACGCATCGATCGCGCGCCAGCTCGACCTCTCGATCGGCGGCGTCAAGAATCACAAGCTGCGCATCTATGACAAGCTCGACATCACCAGCGAGCGGGAGCTCCTCCCGGCCTTCCTGATGAGCCTGTGAGGGGAGGGATCCCCATCTTACGCACGGTTCGCGGCCTCGCCTTGTTCCGCTTCGTCGCCGCCGATTGACGTCGCGCGTCGCCGCAGCCGGCCGCGATGGCCGGCGGAAGAGACATCGGCGCGAGAGCTACATTCGAGCTTGTTCGAAAGGGATTATTGTCTGTTGCTCGCGCGAAACGCGCGGGGCGAACATTCGAACTGCGCCTTGAACCGCGTTGAAAAGTTGCATGCGTGCTCATATCCGACCGCGAGTGCGATCTGCGAGATCGTCATGTCCGTCTCGAGCAAAAGACGTCTCGCCTCCTCGAGCCGATGGATGGTCACGAACTGGCTCATGGACAGGCCGTAGAGGCGCTGGAAGCCGTAGGACAACTTGGTTCTGTTGATTCCAACCGCTCGGCTGACGGCTCTGAGATCATGCGCCGCCATCGGCGCATCAAGGAGAAGGTCATGCGCGGCACGCACCGCTGCGAGATCGCGATCGGTGTGCTTATAGGCGCGATCGGTGCCGCTCTTGATCATGGAAGAGAGCGCAAAAGCGAGTATTTCCTGCGCCTTGGCTGCCAGAAATGCCGGCTTTAGGCTGCTGACGATACGGGTCTCGAGCATCTCAGCGGTGAGCCGGCGCGCGTCGCCATCGTATCGCAGCGGATAATGGCAAGCTGGCGCGATCGACAAATCCGCCTCGTAGTCCAAGTGATCGGTTAATTTTACGCCGAATGTTCTCTCGATCCACTCGGGGTGGCAAGCAATCGTTACGAAGGTTTGCCGTCTTCCTGCAGGCACGGTCTCAGCCACGACCGTGTCAGGGTCCGCGATGAGAAGTCCTGCGGGATGATCCAGCACATCCTGAAGGAATCTCCCCTCCACGCGGGCAAGAATCGAAACATCGTAGCCGAAGTGGAACCGAACCAATCCTTCATCGGTCATTTCATAGCGCTTATCGTGATGGAAAGCGCAGTTGGCGACGATCGCGCGCACGTCCGGCGTACGGAGGTATTCGAGCCGGCCTTCGCCCTCCGCCTCGGTCAGGGTCTTGGAGGCGAACTCGACGTCAGGCAAGTTCACGGCGCGCAGATGGTCCGGGGTGACGATGCCGGCTTCGATCAGCTCCGAGGAGCGCCCCCAACGAAACGTCTTCATCATCCTCGCTCGCTTCAATCCGCCCGCCCACGCCACGAGGCCATGCGCCGTGCGCTTTGAAACGATGCGGATATCAAACGTCTTTGTGCATTGACCAAAAGACGGAGTCCACGGTCTCACCCTAACGATGGTCGGAAGGTCTGCCGAGGGGGAGTCGGGACGACGTGCCGGTACGTTCCTGACGATCCGATGCCGACCCGATGCATGCCGGCCTGCGCAGGGGAGAGTGATGTTCTGGTTGAAGCGTGAAGAGAGCCGCCGTGGCTCCAAATGGGCGCTGCGGGCGTCGACCTGTGCCATTGCGCTGACGCTCTGTGGTGCGCTTCAGCAGGCCGCTCACGCGGATACCGTCTATTGGGACGGTCCGGCCAACGGGAACTGGTTCGTCGACAGCAATTGGATCTGGGACGGTCACGTCCCGACTGCAGCCGACACCGCGCGCATCGATTCGGCAGGCCCCCTCATCGCGACCAGCACGACCGGGTCCGTCGGCACCCTGCAGATCGGCACCAACGGCACCGGAACGCTCACGGTCCAAGGCGGCCTGAACTCCGGCACCGCCACGCTCGGATACAATACATCGTCTGAAGGGACGCTGACGGTCTCCGGCGGAACCTGGACCAACTCCGGCTCACTGTACGTCGGCTATGCAGGCATAGGAACGGTCGCGCTCACCAACGGCGCCACCGCCACGTCCGGCGCGACTTACCTGGGAGCAGGCGGCGGCGGATCGGGTACGATCACCGTCTCCGGTGGTTCCTCGTTCGCGAGCACCGGCACCCTCTTCATCGGCTATGCCGGCAATGGCGGCATGCCATCCGCGGCTGCGGGCTCCGGCACGCTCACCGTCACCGGTGGCTCCGTGACGAGCGCCGGCGCCACCCTCGCCGATGGGCTCGGTTCGACGGGGCAGGCCACCCTGTCCGGCGGCACATCGCAGTGGACCAACACCGGGGCGCTCGTCGTCGGCGGTGGTGGTATAGGCACGTTGTCGTTGGACGGCGGGGCTTCCCTCTCGACCGATTCCCTGACCATCGGCTCTCTGGCTGCGGTCGGGTCGAGCCGTGTGACGGTTGATGGCTCAGGTTCGCATCTCACGAGCACCGGCAGCCTCATCGTCGGCAACTTCGGCACGGGCTCGCTGGCTGTTCAGGCGGGCGGCCGCGTCTCCGCCGACGGAGCGATCATCGGCCGGCATTCGGACAGCAGCGCCGTGGTCACCGGGAGTGGCTCGACCTGGACGACCGGCAACCTTCAGGTTGGCGGCGACGTCTCGGATCCCACGGGAACGCTGGGCCATGGGACCTTGACCGTCTCAAACGGAGGCGAGGTGGTCAGCACGGCTGCCCAATTGGGAGCGGTCGCCGGCGCGCAGGGCACCGTCATCGTGGACGGGGCCGGATCCCTTTGGCAGGTCAACGGCGGCAGCCTGTCCGTCGGCTTCAACGGCACCGGAGATTTGACGATCCGCAACGGTGCCTCCGTCAGTTCGAGCAATGCCACCATCGGCAGCAACGCCGCGAGTCAGGGCTCGGCGACCGTCGCCGGAACCGGCAGCCACTGGACGAGCTCGGGCAACATCTATGTGGGCAACGGCGGCAACGGCTCGCTCTCCGTCGAGAACGGGGGCGTCGTGTCCGCCGTTGACGGCTATGTGGCCACGCTGACCGGCTCCACCTCCAGCCTCAGCGTGACCGGTGCGAACGCCGCCGCGAACTTCTCCGGCGTGTTCATCGCGGGCTACAGCACGGGAACCGTCGCCACCGTCACATTGAGCAATGGCGGCCAGATCCGCGGGGTGCAGGGGACGCTCGGAGACCTGGCGGGGTCGTCGGGAACCATGAGTGTCAGCGGTCGCGGCTCGCAGTGGTCCGCCTTCGTCGACACCAACGTGAGCTATTCCGGCTACATGAACGTGGGGCGGCTCGGCACGGGCAGCCTGTCGATCACCGACGGTGGGGCGGTTACGGGCTACCGGCTCTATATCGGCAACGAGGCTGGGTCTGTCGGCAGCGTCGTCCTGAGCGGCAGCGGCTCTCGGATCGAAATGACCAGCAATCTCTATGTCGGGAGCGAGGGCACCGGTACGCTGACGCTGTCCGATGGAGCCGAGATCCATGCCGCAGCCATCAAGATCGGCTATCTCGCCGGCTCCGTCGGCACGCTCAACATCGGTGCCGCGGCAGGCCGATCCGCCGCGGCCGCCGGGACTCTGGACGCCGCTGAGATCGTCCTCGGGGATGGCGACAGCCGGCTCGTCCTCAATCACACCGACACCGATTACGGCATCGCCGCGAATATCACCGGCTCTGGAACGCTGCTCGTCCTGAGCGGCACGACCGCCCTGACCGGAACCAATACCTACACCGGGGGCACGACGATCACGGCCGGGACGCTGCAGATCGGCAACGGCGGCACGACGGGTTCGATCGCCGGCGACGTGACGGACAACGGCACGCTCGCCTTCAACCGCGCCGATGACGTCACCTTCGCCGGCGTGATCTCCGGCACGGGCGCGCTCGTCCAGGCTGGGTCGGGCACCCTGACCCTCACCGGAGCGAACACCTATTCGGGTGGCACGACGGTGTCGGCTGGCACCCTCGTCGGCAACGCGACGAGCCTGCAGGGCAACATCGCCAACAACGCCGCGGTCGTGTTCAACCAGACTGGAAACGGTACCTACGCGGCGGCCATCTCCGGTACCGGGTCGATGACCAAGACCGGCGCTGGCACCCTCATCCTGATCGGGGAGAACACGTATACCGGCGGCACCACGATCTCCGAGGGCACGCTGCAGATCGGCAACGGCGGCACCACGGGCGCGCTCGTCGGCGCCATCGTCAACAACGCGGCGCTCGTCTTCAACCGCTCCGACACCTACAACTTCCCCGGCACCATCTCCGGCCCGGGTTCGGTGACGATCATCGGCGGCACGGTGAACTTCACCGGCGCCAACTCCTATGCGGGCCCGATCTCGGTCGCCGACGCGACGTTCGAACTGGCGCCGGGGGCGGTCTCGGCCTCGAGCTACACGATCGGCTTCGGCGGCGTGATCGGCGGCACCGGCACCATCGGGGGCCTGAGCGTGCTCGACGGCGGTACGGCCTCGCCCGGCTATTCGCCCGGCACGCTCACCGTGAACGGCAACGTGACGTTCGGGTCGGGCTCGATCTACCGCGTCGACGTCTATGCGAACGGGGCCCACGATCTCATCACGGCGACGGGAACCGCGACGATCTCCGGCGGCACGGTGGAGGTGATCGCGCAGAACGGCTATTCGACGCCGCTCGCGACCTACACGATCCTCACCGCCCAGGGCGGGGTCAGCGGCCAGTTCGCCTCGGTGGTCTCGAACTTCGCCTTCCTGACGCCATCGCTCACCTACGACGCCAACGACGTCTATCTGACGCTTGCCCGCAACGACGTGAGCTTCCCGAGCCTCGCCACCACGACGAACCAGTGGGCGGCGGCAAATGCGGCGCAGAGCCTGGGGCTCGGCAACGCGGTCTACGACGCGGTGCTCGCGGTCTCGACCTCCGGCGCTCCGGCGGCGTTCGACGCCCTGTCGGGCGAGGCCTATGCCTCGGCCTCGTCGGTCATGCAGCAGCAATCGAGTTATCTGCGCGAGGCGGTCGGCACCCGTGTCCGCCAGGGTCTCATCGGTCAGTCCGGTTCGGGCCAGGAGACGGCGAAGCTGGCGCCGGGCTACGACGCGACGGTGTGGACGCAGGCCTATGGTGCCTGGGGCCAGACCGCCGGCGACGGCAACGCGGCGAGCGTCGACCGCACCATCGGCGGCTTCTTCACCGGCATCGACGCGGCGGTGTCGGAGGCGGCGCGGGTCGGCATTGTCGGCGGCTACAGCCGCTCGACCTTCAACGTCGATGCCCGCTCGTCCTCGGGTGACATCGACAACTACGATCTCGGTCTCTATGGCGGCGCCAAGTTCGGTTCGCTGTCGCTCACGGCGGCGGCGTCCTACACGTGGCACGACCTGTCGGTCGATCGCACCATCGCCTTCCCGGGCTTCTCGGGGATAGCCTCGGCGAACTATCAGGCGGGCACCACGCAGGTGTTCGGCGAGGCGGCGTGGCGGGTCGACCTGAGCAAGAGCGTCGACGCGAAGACGTTCGGAGCGGCGTCCGTCGAGCCGTTCGCCAACCTCGCCTACGTCAACCTGTCCACCCAGAACCTCACGGAGGCTGGGACGCCGGCGGCGTTGACGGGGTCGGCGGAGACGGAGAACACGCTCTATTCGACGCTGGGCGTGCGGGCGGCGACGGTGTTCCAGATGGCGAACGGGGCGGCGTTGACGCCGCATGCGAGCCTCGGCTGGCAGCATGCCTTCGGCGACGTGAACTCGTCGGCCTCGCTCGCCTTCGCGAGCGGCGGCTCGGCGTTCTCGGTCGCGGGCGTTCCGATCGCCCGCGACGCGGCGCTCGTCGGGGCGGGGGTCGACTACGCCTTCTCGAAGTCGGTGTCGGCGTCGGTGACCTACAGCGGCCAGTTCGGCTCGGGCACCGAGGACAACGCCTTCAAGGGCACCATCAACATCAAGTTCTGAGCGATCACGGTCAGGTCTGACCCGCGCCACCGGGAGCTCGCGCGAAGCTCCCGGTGCGCGCGAGGTTCGCGTTTCGCCGTGCCGGGTCGGGGCACAGGGTCGACCTGCTGTCGGCGGTGCGCCGCTTTGGGTCGTTCACCGAGGCGCTGCGTGGGCTGTCTGGCGCGGCCTGTGCAGTGGCCTGTTGCCGATGCCGCCCGGCACCGATGGGGACGGGTCGGGCCCGGCGCAGGAGCCGGTGGGCTGAAGCAAATGGGGAGGTCTGCTGGAGACTTTCCGCTCTTCCTTTATCCTCCGCCAAAGCTGAAGAGCCCCAGAGCGGCCCTGACCTCGTCGAGCGTCTGTTGGGTAAGAACGGCCGCTCTTGCGGTGCCGGCCCGGACGACGTCCATGACGAAGTCCGGTTGCTTCGCGAACGCCGCGCGCCGTTCGCGGATCGGGGCGAGCAACGCCTGGAGGCAGGCGTCGAGGCGTTTCTTCAAGACCGTGTCTCCGAGCCCACCGCGGCGATAGTGCGCCTTCAAGTCCGCGAGGTCGGGGCTGCCATCGAAGGCATCGAGGTAGGTGAAGACGACATTGCCCTCGACGCGTCCGGGATCGCTCACCCGCAGGTGGCCGGGGTCGGTGAACATCGCCTGGACCGCGGCGCTGATCTCCGCGGGCGTCGCCGAGAGCGGGATCGCGTTGCCGGCGCTCTTGCTCATCTTGGACCGCCCATCGATCCCGGGCAGACGACCGACGCAAGACACGAGCGCCCCTGCCTCCGGCAATAGCTCCCGGCCCACATGCCGGTTGATCCGACGCGCGATCTCGTTCGATTGCTCGATCATCGGAAGCTGGTCCTCCCCGACGGGGACAAGCCCCGCTTTGAAGGCGGTGATGTCGGCGGCCTGCGAGACCGGATAGCAGAGAAAGCCGGCCGGGATGTCCCGCTGGAACCCGCGTTGAACGATCTCCTGCTTGACGGTCGGGTTCCGCTCGAGCCGGCTCACCGTGACGAAGTTCATATAGAGCATCGTCAGCTCGGCGAGCGCCGGCAGGCATGACTGGACGCAGATGACCGACTTCTCCGGGTCGATCCCGACGGCGAGATAGTCGAGCGCGACTTCGATCACGTTGCGCCTGATGCGAGCGGGATCGTCTCCGTTGTCGGTCAGCGCCTGGGCGTCGGCGAGCAGCAGGAACTGGCGGTGATCCTCCTGAAGCACGAGCCGGCTCTTCAACGAACCGACATAGTGGCCGAGGTGAAGCGAGCCGGTGGTGCGGTCCCCGGTGAGGACGACGGGACGGGTGGCGGCCTTTGGCATGGCGGTTTCCTGAAAGGGGACACCACCAGACCGGCCGGATCATCACGCATCGCATCAGCGCTCAAGCCGGGAGTCCGGCGGCGCCGCGTGATGTGGGAAGACATGAACGACGGGCCGCTCCTTACGAGAAGGAGCGCCACCAGCAGAGGGTGAGGGCGTGGCCGTTCATGGGGCTCGCATAGCATCCGGCGGGGCAGGGCGCTAGGTATCGCCTCGGTTTGACTGAGCGCTCGCCCTCGGCGGCCTACGCGCTATCTGGGCATCGAGGGCAATGAGATCTTGAGCCTATCCGAGCAGACCGAGATCTGACATTTGATGCATGCAATTGGAAGGGGATCAGGCGCTTGTGTTGTCCGCTTACTCGCCTGCCGGGCCGTTCCGCTCCCTGTGCGCCGGAAGTATAAATTCATATATAGAAATCATACGTTAGTATGTATAAATATGAAAAGTGTTTCTAGTAAAAAATAGAACGCATGACATTTATTCTTCTTGTGAGTCTTTATCGTGAATCATGGAATTGGGGCAGCCTTCAAGGCGCGGTGTGATCGCTGAATAAAGATCGCAAGGAATCGCGCCGCATGAGCAATCGTCTCGGTTCCAACTCGTTCAGTTGACAGGTATCATCATGAAAGTCCTCACCGATCAAATTCTCTCGCAGTCTGCCTATTCGGCTGAGATCGATGTCGATCTGGAAAAGGTCGACATCGCCGACTGGCTGTTCACTCTGCCCGAGGCGGAATATTTGCGGTGCTGCCCACCCGACCATATCGGCTCCGGCGTGACCACCACGGATGATGGTCGCCGCATGGTCATCAATGTCGAGATGATCGGGACTGGACTGGTCATCCAGCATTACGTCGCCGAGGAGGCGACCCCGACTTATTGCCGGATGAATTCCATCTCGGACGTGTTCACGCCGGCGGGCCGCACGCAGGTCAACGTGATCTGGGAACTGATGGCCGAACGGGGCGAGAACGGCCGCACGCGCTATACCAATCGCGTGACCTCGCACCCGACGGATGTGTTCATGGATTTCCTTGCCGCGCACGGCCAGACCTTCGAGCAGGCTGCGGCGGCCCGGCAGGAGGCGGGGGGCGACCACAACCGTCGCGAAACGCCGCTGTTCGCCGCCAGCATCGCCCGCCGTGCGCTGGATGGCGCGCGTGTGAAATGAGGACGAGCCCATTTGCGGGCTTCGGCACGGCGGATGTTCTCCGCCTTGCCGATGCTGCGTCCGGGCGTCTCCTGCTGAGGTGGTGCGGCCGGCGTCAGTCGCGCCGATGGACCGCAACAGCTGGGTCGGTGCGAGGCGCGCCACGGTGAGAACGAGTTCGGCGCGCCCGATCCGCGTTCGACCCCGAGAGTGAAGTCGGCGGCGGCCGTCCCTCCGGCTTTAGCCGCGGAGCGGCCCCGATGCTGGCCCTGATCGAAGCGGGGCCGCAGGTGAGGTCTTCGGACTCGGTTCCCGTCCTCATTGCCGGTCGCCACCGCATCGAGGCACCCAAGCTCAATGGCGCAGAGCGTGTCGAATGTCTCGTGTTCAAAGTGGACGACGTCCGCGCCGAGCTCATCGAGATCAGCGAGAACCTGCATCGCGCCGAGGAATAGCCGGGGGCGCGAAGCCGCTCCCGACCAACGGGAGCATCTCCACCTCCAACACCGACGGCGCGGGACTGCATCGTCTTCGGAGGCGCATGGCACCACTCGAGCTATCCGAGCCGGCGGCGGACACCCCGCGGCCGGCGCGCAGCTTCGCGGATCTCGTCGCCGCGAAGGACTGGACGCAGGTCGCGGCGCTCTGTGAGGGAGCGGCCGACACGGCGAACGGCGACGTCAAGCTCGGCCCGGCCAATGCGGGCGGTGGGCTCTAATCAGCGGGCTCACCCGCCAGATGCTCAAGCTCGCGCCGGTGGCGCCGGCGGACGCGTCGGAGGCAAGACGGCTCATCGTCCTGTCGATCAGTTGCCCGACGGCTGCGCGATCTCATCCCGTTCCGGCTCGTGACCATCCCGGCTGGCGAAGACGGGGTCGGGAAGTCGCGCCTCGCGCTTCAATGGAGCGTGGCATCCGCCCTCGGCACGGCGTGCGGCATGCCCATGGACGGCCGGGTGCTTTATCTCGGGGGGAGGAGCCGGACGAGTTCCAGGGGTCTGATAGGGGCGATCGAGGCGCCTCTGGTGGTGATCCAGTCGTCGTCATTCGCGAGGCTATCTTCGTCGAGTTCCGTAGGGAAATAGCGGCGCCGCCCCTACAACCACCCGCCAGACGATGTGCGGGCGTAGTGGTTCGCTGTCGACGGCGTGAGGCCGCTGATGCGGTTAGCGGTGTGCTCATCTCGGCCGCGTTTTGGCACGTGCCAAGCCCCTCCGTCTTCGCGTCCCTCTCGTTGTCGCCGCAAACATTCTACCTTCGGCGCAGCGTTTCCGAAGGCAGCTCGCCGTACCGCGCTCGATATAGCCTCGCGAACTCGCCCATGTTGTTGAAATAGGGCCCTGCGATCTCGGTAACGGTCGCGCCTGGCTCCGCCTTTATTATTAACGTATGAGCGACCTCAAGGCGTCTATTGGAGATCCACTTTCCGGGAGTTTGGCCCGTCACTGATTGAAAGGAATATTGCAGAGCGCGGGCCGAGAAGCCGCTAATCTTCTCAAGATCGGTCAGGGTAATCTTGCGCGTCAAGTTCGCGTCAATATAGTCACAAAGGTGACTTACGGCAGCTTTGGCGCCTGTTCGAGCTGCTGCCGGCGGCGTGTGCAGGAGCAGCGAGGGGGCTAAAAGCATAGCTGACGCGCGGAGGATCATTTCTGGCAATCCCGACCGCTCGACTCGCTCTGGGTCCCCGTCCATCGCGTCTATCATGGCGCTAAACTGCTGAAATAAGACGGAGAAATTCACGTCGGCCCAGATCAGGCTGAGTGGCCGCGGTGCGTCGAAATCGATGATGGGATCGTCATTCTCTCGATCGCTTCCCGCCATGGCTCGCGCGATGGCTTCAAGGCGGCTTGGATCGACATCGATTCCAATAGCCGAACGCGCTGAACTTTCGCCCTTCGCATCCCCTCGAGGAAGGTAGATTGCATCCCTTCCGCTGCCCCACTCGATCCAGGTGCCGTTCGATCGCGTGAGCGTGCTGCCTGAAAATGGAATACAAATGATCCCATCAGGAAAGCCTTGGGCTGAGAACTGCATGGCGGTGCTCGCAGAAGCGACGACGCGACATTCCTCAGTGCGCAGCTCTGCGAATGCAATTTGGAAGGATGATTCAGTTCTCGATGCGACGTACTCAAGTCGCCCGACGCCCTGTTCCGAGAACTTCTCAGAGATCACAGCGGCATCTGTAAAGCGAAGTGATCGCGGGGAGCGGAAAGGCAAATCGGGGACTGGCGACTGCTTTCTTGAGCGCATGCACAGCCATCTTATGCACGAGGTTTTTTTTATTACTTCGGCTTATGATACTGGAAGTATAAGTGCGCTGACCAGAAGCCACCGAAATTTCTATAGTTCGCATCGAGGTGGGTTGTCCAAGGTGTGGCGACGGTTCTCGATCCTTTTCACGCTTATTTTATGAGGCGTGATCGCGCCTGTGCTGCCGTGTAGTTGGGGAAATCGCCTCCGTCACAGGCTAAATTGCGTAATTCCGATATGTCGATTTCGTAATTCGAGTAGCGACGGACCTACCCGCGCGTGTCTAACGAGATGAGACGCATTGTGGCTGGAATCGGTTTTTCGCGATCTCGCTCGTTATCGTGAGTACGCCTCCGCTTCCGCGACGTCTGGTAGGGGGAAGCGAAGATGGAACGAAATCGCGCCGAGAACGGCCGCATTGAGCTTTGCGACGCTCAGACGATCCGGTCGGCTGCTGACGCTCCGCCACCCCCCAACTTTAGCCATCAAAGTGCCACCACAGGGCGGGCGCGGCATACGTCGCGGCAGCCGGAACGTTCAAATGTCCTGCGCTCCGCGCTTTCCCTGCTCGCATCGACGGCCATCGCTGTTGCCGTCAACGCTCCGGACCGGGCCTGGAGTGCCACGGTCAACGGGGTCAACGGCGGCAACGCATCAGGCTTCACTGGCGGCACTGCTGGAACCGGAGCCGGCGGAACGGCCGGCGGTCAGGCGGGCCAGAGCGGTTATCGGGGCGGTTCTGGCGGCGCCGGAGTGGGCGGCGGAAGGGGCGCCGGTACGCAGGCCGGTAGCGGTAACGGCGGCGGTGGCGGCGGCGGCGCGAACTTCTCCATGGGCGGCGGCGGTGGCGGTGGCGTTGCTAGCGGCGGTGGAGGCGGTGGCGGCAATCCGGATGCATCGGGCAGCAACGGCACCGCCGCCGGCGGCAACGGCAACCCCGGATCGGCCGGTCGCGGCGGCGGTGGTGGCGGCGGCGGCGGCTACGCCAGTTCGCTGTCCGCGGGGACAACCATCGTTGACACCTTCATCGGCGGCAATGGCGGCAACGGCAGCAATGGCATTGCGTCGCAGGGCATCTCCGGCGGCGGCGGCGGTGGTGGCGGTGGTGGCATCGGCCTCGTTCTGACGGGCTCCGGCGAGACATACACGATCAGCGGGTCCGCCGTTGGCGGCAACGGTGGCACAGGGGGTAACAGTGGCGATGGTATATCGAACGGCGGCGGTGGCGGTGCCGGTGGTTATGCCGTCTCGGTAGGTTCGGGCGCGATCCTCATCAATCAACTCGGCGCAACCCTCACGGGCGGTGCAGGTGGAAACGGCGGTAGTGGCGCCAATGGTGGCGGTGGCGGTGGCGGCGGCGCGGGCGCATTCGTAGCCAGCGGCACCCTCGAAAATTCAGGCATGATTGTCGGCGGTGCGGGTGGCTCGGGCACGAGTGGCGGCGCCAACGGGACCGGAGGCCCCGGCATTCTCGGCCAGGGTGCCACGATCATCAACTCGGGCACCATTTCGTCCTATGGCGGCAGTTCCACGGGCAGGGCGGTGCTCTTCACAGCCGGCGCCAACAGCCTGACCTTGAAGGAAGGCTCCACGTTGACCGGCACTGCCGGGAAGTCGGGTGGAACCGCGAAGCTGGTTATTGAGGTCAACACGGCTGCGCAGACGCTCGACGTCACAAGCATTGGCGCCTACAGCACCGTCTCAACCTTGAAGTATCAGGGGTTTGATACGTTCGAGAAGATCGGTGCGGACACGCTCACGCTGAGCGGTACGACGTCGGTGGTCACGCCTTGGACGGTAAAGGGAGGCATACTCAGCATCTCCAAGACTAGCTCGCTCGGCGCCAACAGTTCTACGTTGACGCTGGACGGCGGCGCTCTGGAGGTGACCGGAACGTCGATAGCTATGCTCGGTACCGGACGTCCGATCACTATCGGCAGCTCCGGCGGTACGATCACGATCGTCGATGCCTCCGCAAGCGTTACTGCGGACGGTATCGTTTCCGGCTCTGCGGGATCGTTTACGAAGGCCGGCGCCGGCACGCTTCGCCTCAGCGGAACGAATACCTTTACGGGAGCGACCTTCGTAACGGGTGGCACGCTCGAACTCGCCGGCTCCAATACCTATACCGGTGCAACGACCCTTTCCGGCGGCGGCACGCTTCTCGTCACGTCCGGTTCGGTCTCCGGGAATATTGCGACCGACAACGGTTCGACCTCCGGGACGGTGGTCATCAACAAGTCCGGCTCCATCATTTATAGTGGTGTGCTTTCCGGGAGCGGTAATCTGATAGTGACCGCTGGAAACGTGACCCTGACGGGAGCCAATACTCTATCGGGAAATACCAGCGTATCCGGCCAGTTGACGCTGAGGAGCGGGGGCGCGCTCGCCGGGACCGTCGATGTTCAATCTGGCGGCAGCCTCAATGGCGACGTGGTGGGCCTGACGTCCGGCAGCATCAGCGGCGCCGTTTCCATCCATAACGGCGGTGCCCTGCAGAGCATTTCCGGGACGACGACGCTGACGACGGGCACGCTCTCGTTCGCGTCCAACGCGCTTTTGGTAACCACTTTGGATTCGCCGAGCACGACGGCTGCGGTTTCGGTGAACGGCAACCTGGTCCTCGACGGCGCACTGGCCGTCGTGGCGAGCGGCGGTCCTTCCGCGAGCCCTGCGGACGGAGCCTATCGCCTCTTCGATTATACCGGCACCCTCACAGACAACGGTCTGACAATCTCCGGTGCGCCTGCGTACTCGCTGTACACGATCAATACCGCGATCAGTCATCAGGTCGATCTGATCGTTATCGCCGGCCAGTG
Organism: Segnochrobactrum spirostomi; assembly: GCF_009600605.1. GTDB lineage: Bacteria > Pseudomonadota > Alphaproteobacteria > Rhizobiales > Segnochrobactraceae > Segnochrobactrum > Segnochrobactrum spirostomi. The sequence continues at coordinate 4,000,729 of NZ_VWNA01000001.1, forward strand.
GTGGAACGGTACAACCACGACCAGCGGCGGATCCAGCGTCCAGGGCGGCGACGGCACGTGGGACGTCGCGGGGGGAGCGACCAACTGGACCAATCAGGCGGGCGCTACCGCGCATGCCTGGACGCAGGGCGGCATCGCCGTTTTCGGCGGCGCGGCGGGAACCGTGACGATCAGCGGAGCGACGGCGCCGGATCTCGTGGGCGCGTTCTTCGTCACCGACGGTTACGTCGTCACGGGAGGGGCGCTCACCGCGAGTGCGTTCGCGGCTGGCGCGGTGCCTCAGTTCTCGGCCGAGAGCGGGACGACCGGAACGATCGCGTCGTCGATCGCCGGCACGGATGGTCTTGAGAAGGTCGGCTTGGGTACGCTCGTGCTCTCGGGTGGGAACACCTACACCGGAGGCACGACGGTTTCGGCCGGCACGCTGCAGCTCGGCGACGGGACGGGCGTGGGGTCGGTCGTCGGCGATATCGTCGACAACGCGGCGCTGGTGTTCGCCAATCCGACGGCGCAGACCTATGGCGGCGTGGTGTCCGGCTCCGGCACTTTGACGAAGCAGGGTGCCGGCACACTGACGCTGACGGCGAACAACACCTACACCGGTACGACCACGATTTCCGCGGGCACGCTGCAACTCGGCAACGGCGGCAATACGGGCTCGGTGGCCGGCAACATCGTCGACAACGCCGCGCTCGTCTTGAACACCTCCGGGACCGGCAACAACGTGCTCGCCTTGAACGGCGCGATTTCGGGCAGCGGCACGATCGAGAAGCTGGGCTCGGGGCGGGCTACGTTCAACAGCAACGCGAACAGCTATACCGGCGCGACGACGGTCTCCGAGGGCACGCTCGAGATCATCTATGCGGGCGGGCTCGGCTCGATCGCGGCTGGGACGACGGTCGCATCCGGCGCGACGCTGATGGTGTCGGCCTCCGGCACGGTCGCAGAGCCGATGACCATCTCGGGCACCGGCGACACGGCGAATGCAGGCAGCGGCGTCTACGGCGCCGTCTTCAGCGGATCGGCGGACCTGAGCGGTGCGATCACACTCGCCGACGACGCCACCATCTATGTCGCGAGCGTGTCGGGGGCCGTGACCGGCGACGGCAAGACGCTGACCGTGATCGGGGGCCAGTCTTCTCCAGCACGTCGGTGATATCGGGATCGATTAGCCTGGCGACCGATAGCGTTCCCGCCGGTGGGCCTCCGGTCGTCACGATTGCCGGCACGAACACCTACACGGGTTCCACCACGGTCAATGCGGGCCTGCTCATCGTCCAGAATTCCGCGGCGCTCGGATCCACTGCGGGGGGTACGACCATCGCCTCTGGGGCGACGCTGCTGCTGGATGGTAGTGGTGGACCGTTGTCCATCGGCGCTGAAGCGCTGACGCTGTCCGGGACTGGATATGCAAATTTCGGTGCGCTGAGAAATGCCGGCAACAACAGCTACGCCGGCGACATCACGCTCGCGGCGGACAGTCGGATCACGGTCGGCAGCGGCACGCTGACGCTTTCGGGTGGCATCGGCGGGGCCGGCAAGAATCTGGAGCTCACAGGGTCGGGCGGCATGATCACGGGCGCCATCGGTACGGGCACCGGGACGGTGACGGTCGCTGCGGGCGCCAACTGGGTGCTGGCCGGGGCGAACACCTACACGGGCGATACCATTGTCGCGACCGGCGGTGCCCTGCAACTCGGCGACGCCTCGACGACGGAAGGATCGGTCGCCGGCAACATCCAGAACGACGGTTCGGTCAACTTCTATGCCCAGGCCGACCACTCCTATGCCGGCGTGATCTCCGGCACCGGCTCGGTCTCGAAGGGCGGCAGCGGCACGCAGACCCTGACGGGAACCAACACCTATACCGGCGGGACGACGATCAATTTCGGCACGCTTGCGATCGGTGACGGGGGGGCGACGGGTTCGGTCGTCGGTGACATCGCGAACAACGCCGCCCTGGTGTTCAACCGCTCGAACGACATCACCTATTCGGGCGTGCTGTCGGGCGGCGGCTCGGTCGAGAAGCAGGGCGCAGGGACCCTGATTCTGTCGGGGACGAGCACGCTGACCGGCACGACCACGGTGTCCGCCGGCACGCTGAGCCTGACGGGCACGCTGCCCGGGGCGATCGATGTGAAGTCGGGCGCGACCCTGCTCGGATCGTCAACGGGCATCGCCGGCGGGGTGACCATCGAGAGCGGCGGCACGCTTTCGTCGGCGAGCGGCACGTACTTCCAGATGGGCGGCCTCAGCTTCGGGGCGACCTCGGCCTTCGCCTTTGCGGCGGGGGCTCCGACGACGGTGGCCGCGGTTTCGGCCGACGGCAATCTCGTTCTCGACGGCACGCTTCAGGTTGCCGGCGGCGCGGGCTTCACCACAGGCACATACCGTCTGATCGATTACACCGGGTCGTTGACCGACAACGGCATCACGGCGACGCCTTCGGCTCACTCGCTCTATGCGATCGACACCTCCACGGCCGGTCAGGTGAATCTCATCGCGGCGGTCGGCCAGTGGTGGAACGGCTCGACGACGACGGGCGGCTCGCAAGTCGTCGGTGGCGACGGGACGTGGAGCGTTCAGGCGGGCACCACGAACTGGACGAACGAGGCCGGCAGCACGGCCTCTGCATGGGGCCAGGGTGGCATCGCCGTGTTCGGAGGCACGGCGGGCACGGTGACGATCGCGGGCGGAACCGATCCGGTTGTCGTCGGGATGGACTTCGTAACCGACGGCTACACGGTGACGGGCCAGAGCATCACGCTCGCCCAGTTCACCCCCAGTCTGACGCCGGCGATCATGGTCGACACGGGTGTGACGGCGACGATCGCGTCTGTGCTCTCCACGACGGCCGGGCTGGAGAAGACCGGGGCCGGTACGCTCGTCTTGACGGCCGCCAATAATTACTCGGGCCAGACGACGGTCTCTGCTGGCACGCTGCAGATCGGGAACGGCGGCACCACGGGATCGATCGGCGGCAGTATAGCCAACAATGCCGCGGTCGTGTTCGATCGTTCGAATGACATCAGCTATTACGGGATTATCTCCGGAACTGGAACGCTGGAGAAGAAGGGCGCGGGCACGCTCATACTCGCGGGCTTGAACAGCTATAGTGGCGGTACGACCGTCAGTGAGGGTACGCTGCAGATCGGCGATGGCATCCTTCCGTTGACGGCATTCACCGGGAATGTCGTCAACAACGCCGCGCTCGCCTTCAATCAGGTTCTGAATACGACATTCGGCGGCGTCATTTCCGGCTCTGGCAGCGTGACCAAGCTGGGCGCGAATACGCTGACGCTGACCGGCGCCAATACCTATACCGGCGGAACGACGATTTCGGCGGGTACGCTGCAGATCGGCGCGAACGGAACCACGGGCCAGATCACCGGCAACATTTTGAATAATGCCGCCCTGGTCTTCGATACGAACTTGAGCGACAGCCAATTCTACACGGGCGTGATTTCAGGCTCGGGTACGCTCAAGAAAGAGCTGGGCGGCGATCTCATTTTTACCGCGAACCAGACGTTCACGGGGCTCACGACGCTGACCGGCGGGCAATTGATCCTCGGCAACGGCGGCGCATCGGGCATGCTCGCGGGGAATGTGCTCCTCGACGGCGGTAACCTCGTGTTCAACCGCTCCGATAGTGCGACCTATGCGGGGAATATCCTCAGCGGCAGTCTCGGCGCTCTCTATTTCAAGAGCGGGGGAACGACCATTCTCACCGGCAACGTCCAGACGCCGGGAAACATCGTGCTCATGGGAGGGTCGACGGCCCAGATCGGCGATGGGACGACCCACGGCACCCTGGGTGCTCTCCAGGTCCTGCTGGCCGACGGCACGTTGGCGTTCAACATTTCCGACAGCATGACGACCGACATCTACATGACCGGAGATGGCGGGGTCAGAAAGTCGGGGAGTGGAACCCTGACGCTGACGGGCAACAGTGATTATGCCGGCGGCACCGTCGTCTCGGCGGGCACCCTGCAGCTCGGCGATGGCGGGACCACGGGTTCGGTGTCCGGTGCGATCGCCAACAGCGGGACGGTTGTGTTCGACCGGTCCGACGATGTGACGGCCTCGGGGGCGATCACCGGCACGGGCGCGCTGGTTCAGGCGGGCACGGGGACGCTGACGCTGGTCGGCTCGAACAGCGCGGGCGCGGGGACCACGGTCTCCGGCGGCACGCTCGAGATCCTGAGCGGGGTGACGCTCGCGAGCGACATCGTGGTGCAGTCCGGCGGCACGCTGCAGGGTGAGACGAGCGGGACGGCGGGCGCGGCGGTCAACGGCGCGGTGAGCGTGCAGGACGGCGGTACGCTGCGTGCGGCGCCGACGAGCACCGCGGGGGTGCATGGGTTGTCGATGACGTCGCTGACGCTGTCGAACGGCGCCAACGTCGACGTGATCCTCGGCTCGAACACCGGGATCGGGGTGTTCTCGACCGGAGCGCTGACGCTCGACGGCGTCCTCAACGTGACGAATGCGGGCGCCATGTCGCTCGGCGTCTACCGGCTTATCGACTACACGACGATGGTGGCGAACAACGGACTCGTTCTGGGCAGCACGCCGACCGCGTTCGCCTATGAGGTCCAGCAGGCGCCGGGGCAGGTGAATCTCGCCGTGCTGAGCGGCGACATGCTCTACTGGAACGGCTCGACGACGACGCCGGATGGGACCATCCACGGCGGCAATGGGACCTGGACCGCGAACGCCGGCCAGACCAACTGGCTGACGAGCCCCCTCAACCAGTCGCGGGCCTGGAACAGCCAGTTCGCGGTGTTTGCCGGCACGGCGGGCGCGGTGACGGTGGACAACACCGCCGGGCCGGTTTCGACGACCGGCATGCAGTTCATGGTGGACGGCTATTCGGTGTCGGGCGGCGTCGTCACGCTCGCGGCGTCGAGCGGCCAGACCCAGGTGCGCGTCGGTGACGGGACGAGCGCGGGAGCCGGCTATGTGGCGACCGTCGGCTCCGTTCTGGACGGCACGACGGGGCTCGAGAAGACCGACCTCGGCACTCTGATCCTGACCGGCGCCAACACCTACACCGGCAACACGACGGTGACGCAGGGCACGCTCCAGATCGGCAATGGCGGCGCCACCGGTTCGATCGGCGGCGACGTTGCCGTGGCATCGGGGGCGACGCTCGCCTTCGACCGCAGCGGCACGGTTTCGTTCGGGGGCGTGGTCTCCGGCGCGGGCGGGCTGACGCAGGCGGGTCCGGGCACGCTGACGCTGACGGGCACCAACACCTATACCGGCGGCACGACCATTGCGGCCGGAACGCTTCAAATCGGCAATGGCGGCACGACGGGTTCGATCACCGGTCCGGTCGTGAACAACGGGACGCTCGCCTTCGACCGTTCCGACAACACGAGCTTCGCCGAGGCAATCTCGGGCTCCGGCAGCCTGATCAAGAACGGCTCCGGCACGCTGACGCTGGCGGGGACCAACGCGTTCACCGGCGCGACGACCATCAACGGCGGCACGTTGTCGATCATGGGCGGCGCCTCGCTCGCCGACGGCGCGCGCCTGACGGTGAACGCGAATGGGCTGCTCAACCTCGTCGATGCCGACGAGACGGTGGGCTCGCTGGCGGGGGGCGGCAACGTCGCCCTCAACACGCACTGCCTGATCACCGGCGGCGACGGGACGAGCTCGACCTTCTCCGGCGGGATCTCGGGATCGGGCTGCGTCACCAAGACCGGCGACGGGACGATGACGCTGACCGGCACCAGCACCTATTCCGGCACCACGACGGTGTCCGGAGGCACGATCGCGATCGGGTCGGCGGACGCCATCGGGACCGGACCGCTCGCGCTGGTGGGAGCCGGCACGCTCGAGGCGGTCGACGACTTCACCTTCGCGCGGGGCATCTCGCTGACGCCGGTCGACGGCAGCGGTGGCGGCACCGTGACCGTTGATTACACACAGACGCTGACGGTGTCCGGGGTTGTTTCGGGGAACGGTGCGCTGACGAAGACGGGAGGCGGCACGCTGGTCCTGTCGGGCACCAACACCTTCTCGGGCGCGACCACCGTGGACGGTGGCCAGCTCTCGCTCATGGGCGGCTCGTCGCTGTCGGACACGGCGCGCCTGACGATCGCCGGGTTCGCCACGGTCGAACTCGTCGACGCCGACGAGACGGTGGGCTCTCTCGCGGGAGCGGGCACCGTGACCCTCGACGGCCACTGCCTGTCGACCGGTGGCGACGGGACCAGCTCGAGCTTCTCGGGCTCTCTGAACGGGCCGGGCTGCCTGACGAAGACCGGCGACGGCACCCTGACGCTGTCGGGGATCAACACGCTGACCGGCCCGGTGACGGTGTCGGGTGGCGCGGTGCAGGTCTCGGCCGCCAGTGCTCTCGGCGGCGGACCGCTCGCCCTCTCGGGCGGCGGCACGCTCCAGGCGAGCGGCACCTTCACCTATGCGAACGCGGTGTCGCTCACCCCGGTGTCGGGAACCGGCGGCGGCACGTTCAACGTGGATGACGCTCAGACCTTGACCCTGATTGGTGCCATCACGGGTCTCGGCAATCTCGCCAAGACCGGCACCGGTACGCTCGTTATCGAGGGCATCAACACGGCGAGCGGCGCGACGAACGTGAACGCCGGGACGCTGATCGCGCGCGGCGGCCAGGCACTCAGCGGTGAGAGCGCCGTCACGGTCGCGAGCGGGGCGCAGCTCATCGTCGGCGGGGCCGACGCCACGATCGGCTCCCTGTCGGGGGCTGGTGCCGTGCAGTTGTCCGACGCCAGCCTCAGCCTCGGCGGCGACAACACGACCACGACCTATTCCGGCACTCTGTCCGGCACGGGTGGGCTGACGAAGACCGGCACGGGCACGCTGACCCTCGCGGGGGCGAACTCCTATTCGGGCAACACCGAGATCAGGGGCGGCGCGCTCAACGTTTCAGGCGGCCTCACGGACAGCGACGTCTACGTCTACGACCAGGCGACGCTGTCGGGCGGCGGCACGATCACCAAGACGGTACACGTGCTGTCGGGCGGCACGATCGCCGGCAGCGTCGGGAGCGGCCTCACGATGGGCGCCCTCGACATGCAGGCGGGGGCGACCATGAGCGTCAGCCTCGGCGCGCCGAGCGGCTCGGGCGTCTTCAACATCAACGGCAACGTCAACCTGGCCGGCACCCTCGCGGTCAATCCGAACCCCGGCTTCGGCTACGGCATCTACCGCATCGCGAACTATGGCGGCACGCTCAATTATGCCGGCATGACGGTGTCGGGGCTCCCTGCCAATCTCGAAGGCGGCGTGCAGACGGTGATCCCCGGTCAGATCAACCTCTACGTCGATGACGCGAACAACCCGACCGAGTTCTGGAACGGGTCGAACACCTCGCCGACCCAGGTCGTGCTCGGCGGCACCGGGACCTGGACCGCTGGAGCTCAGACCAACTGGGTGAACGAGAGTGGTACGGTTTCCAAGACGTGGAACAGCGGCTTTGCCGTGTTCCAAGGCAGCGCCGGCACGGTGACCGTGGACGACACGGACGCCCAGGTCTCCGCGGTCGGCATGCAGTTCGTGACGAGCGGCTACGTCGTCACCGGCGACTCCATCAATCTGACGGGTGCGGCCTTGATCCGCGTCGGCGACGGCACGCCCGAGGGAGCCACAACTCTCGGCACCATCGCTTCGGTTCTCACCGGCACGGCTGGTCTCGAGAAGAGCGACTACGGCACGCTCGTTCTGACCGGCGCGAACACCTATACCGGTGGAACCACCATCTCCGCCGGCACGCTCCAGATCGGCAACGGCGGGACCACGGGCTCCATCCTCGGTGATGTGACCGACAACGGTGCGCTGGCGTTCAACCAGTCCGGCGATGTGACCTTCGCCGGCTCGATCTCGGGCTCCGGCACGCTCTCCCAGATCGGATCCGGGACCCTGACGCTGACCGGGGCGAGCACTTTTAGTGGTGGCACCACAGTGTCGGCGGGCACGCTCGCGGTCGGCGACAACAGCGCGCTCGGCACGGGCACGTTGGCGATGGCCGAGGGCACGACACTCGCCTTCGCCGCGGATGGGCTGACGCTTGCGAACGCCGTCACCCTGACGGGTGACCCGACGATCTCGGTCGCCTCCGGCCAGACCGGCACCCTCGCGGGAGTCCTGTCGGATGGCGCCCAGCCGGGTGACATCGTCAAGACGGGCGGAGGTACGCTCGTCCTGGCGGCCGACAACACCTACTCGGGCGGAACGACGGTCTCGACCGGTACGCTGCAGATCGGCAGCGGCGGCACGTCCGGCTCGATCCTCGGTGACGTCACCGACAACGGCACGCTCGCCTTCAACCGCTCGGACGATATCACCTTCGCGGGTATGATCTCCGGCTCGGGCGCTCTCGTTCAGGCGGGCCCGGGGACGCTGACGCTGACCGGCGCGAACACCTATTCCGGTGGCACCACCGTGTCCGCCGGCACCCTGACCGGCAACACCACCAGCCTGCAGGGCAACATCGTCGACAATGCCGCGGTCGTCTTCAATCAGACGACCACCGGCACCTACGCCGGGGCCATCTCCGGCACAGGGTCGATGACCAAGACCGGAACGGGCACGCTCATCCTGATCGGGGAGAACACCTTCACCGGTGGCACCACGATCTCTGAAGGCACGCTTCAGATCGGCAACGGAGGCACCACGGGCGCGCTCGTCGGCGCCATCGTCAACAACGCGGCGCTCGTCTTCAACCGCTCCGACACCTACAATTTCCCGGGCACCATCACCGGCCCGGGATCGGTGACGATCGTCGGCGGCACGGTGAACTTCACCAGTGCAGGCGGCTACGCGGGTCCCATCTCGGTCGCCGATGCGACGTTCGAGCTGGCGCCCGGGGCGGTCTCCGCCTCGAGCTACACGATCGGGGCGGGTGGCGTGATCGGCGGCACCGGCACCATCGGCGGGCTGACCGTGCTTAGCGGCGGCACGGCGTCTCCGGGCTATTCGCCGGGCACCCTGACGGTCAACGGCAATGTCAGCTTCGGGGCGGGTTCGGTCTATCAGGTCGACATCACCCCGCAGGGCGCCCACGACCTGATCATCGCCTCCGGCACCGCCACGATCTCGGGCGGCACGGTGCAGGTCGTTGCGACCCAGGGCACCTACGCCCCGGGCACGAAGTACACGATCCTCACCGCCCAGGGCGGGATCAGCGGTCAGTTCTCCGGGCTCACCGTGAACTACGCCTACCTCGATCCGACGCTGAGCTACGATCCCAACAACGTCTACCTGACGCTTGCCCGCAACGCGGCGGCGTTTGCCGACGCCGCCTACACGACGAACCAGAAGGCGACGGCAGCGGCGGTCGAGCCTCTTGGCGCGGGCAACGCCGTCTATAGCGCGGTGCTGCAGCTCTCCGGGGCGCAGGCATCCGCGGCGTTCGACGCCCTGTCGGGCGAGGCCTACGCCTCGGCCTCTTCGGTCATGCAGCAGCAATCGAGTTATCTGCGCGAGGCGGTCGGCACCCGCGTGCGCCAGGGGCTCATCGGGCAGTCGGGCTTTGGCCAGGAGACGGCGAAGCTCGCACCGGGTTACGACGCGACGGTGTGGACGCAGGCCTATGGTGCCTGGGGCCAGACCGCCGGCAACGGCAACGCGGCGAGCGTCGACCGCACCATCGGCGGCTTCTTCACCGGCATCGACGCGGCGGTGTCGGAGGCGGCGCGGGTCGGCGTCGTCGGCGGCTATAGCCGCTCGACCTTCAACGTCGATGCCCGCTCGTCCTCGGGCGACATCGACAATTACGATCTCGGTCTCTACGGCGGCGCCAAGTTCGGTTCGCTGTCGCTCACGGCGGCGGCGTCCTATACGTGGCACGACCTGTCGGTCGACCGCACCATCGCCTTCTCGGGCTTCTCGGGGCTCGCCTCGTCGAACTACCAGGCGGGCACCACGCAGGTGTTCGGCGAGGCGGCGTGGCGGGTCGACCTGAGCAAGAGCGTCGATGCGAAGACGTTCGGGGCGGCCTCACTCGAGCCGTTCGCGAACCTCGCCTACGTGAACCTGTCGTCGCAGAACTTCACGGAGACGGGGACGCCGGCGGCGTTGACGGGGTCGGCGGAGACCGAGAACACGCTCTACTCGACGCTGGGCGTGCGGGCGGCGACGGTGTTCCAGATGGCGAACGGGGCGGCGTTGACGCCGCATGCGAGCCTCGGCTGGCAGCATGCCTTCGGCGACGTGAACTCGTCGGCCTCGCTCGCCTTCGCGAGCGGCGGCTCGGCGTTCTCGGTCGCGGGCGTTCCGATCGCCCGCGACGCGGCGCTCGTCGGGGCGGGGGTCGACTACGCCTTCTCGAAGTCGGTGTCGGCGTCGGTGACCTACAGCGGCCAGTTCGGCTCGGGCACCGAGGACAACGCCTTCAAGGGCACCATCAACATCAAGTTCTGACGCTCGCGCCGGGGGCTCCACCGAGCTCCCGGTGCGTCCAAGCCCTCGCCCCGGTGAACTTTCCCCCGTGCCGGGTGCGAGGGTCGGGCCGGCGGTCGCGTTCCTTCAAAGACCAGCGACGCTGGCCCGGCTCCACGCACGTAACCTGAGTGACCGTGTCCAGTTCCGAGACTTCCGCGCCAGAAAGGCCCTCTCGTTGACCCAGCCCGCGCCGGCCCTGCCGCTCTTCTATCGTAGCCCGATGCTCATTCGGGCTCCGGAACATCTCGGATTTGGCCTGAAGCCGACCGAGACCCCGTTCAGCTTCGCCGCCGAGGCGACCGCGATCCCGATCGTCGGCAACGAGTTCGCTCTCACCGGCCGGCACTACCCGATCGTCTTCGCCAACGACGCCGATGGCATGCCTTTGGCGGTGACGGGTGTGGAGGCAGGGCGGAATGTGTTCGTGACGGCCGACGGGCACTGGCGCGCCATGACCTATGTGCCGAGCTACGTCCGCCGCTATCCGTTCATCGGGATGACGACGGACGCGGCGGGAACCGTCATGCTCGGCGTCGACAGCGGATGCGGCCGGCTCACGGCGGACGTCCGACGTGAGGGTGGCGAGCCGCTGTTCGAATTGGATGGCAAGCCGACGGACACGAGCCGCGCAGCGATCGCCTTCTGCGAGGCCTACGCGGTCGAGCACGAGCGCAGCAGAGTGTTCGTCGCGGCGCTGTCGGAACACAGCCTTCTGGTCGAGCGCTCGGTGACGATCCGCCCGACCCAGGCCCGAAACGGAGCCGACGATCGCGAAGCGCCCGCCGAGATCAAGGTCGGGGGCTTTCGTCTGGTAGACGAGGCAGCCTTCCGCGCCCTCGACCGCTCTGTCGTAGCCGACTTCTACGCGCGTGGATGGCTCGATCTTATCGTCCTTCGCCTCGCGTCGCAGTACGCTTGGCAAGATCTCGCCGTTCTGGCCGAGCTATCGAAAACCACCGAGGCTGCGCCCGCCTGAGCGCGGCTCGGCGTCTCGCCCGCGCTTGTTGTCCCGTTCGCTAAAGGTCCGGAGTTCTCATGTCTCGTTCGCTCACGATCCTGTCGACGGTCCTGGCCATCGGGCTGTTCGCCGGCTCAGGTGCCTCCGCGCAGACCGTCAAGGCTGCATCAGGAACCAAGACGGCCGCTCCAGCCAAAGGTGACCAATCTCATGCCGCGGCGGGCGAGCTGCCCGGCGGTGCGTCGTCCCTTCAGGAGAGCTACGGCGATTGGACGGTGAACTGCGCGTTGCCGAACGGGCAGAAGGTCTGCACCTTCTCGCAGACCCAGACCAAGCAGGACACCAACCAGCGCGTTCTCACCGCCGAGCTGACCCTGGGCCCTGACGGCGCCATCGTCGGTGTGCTCGTACTGCCGTTTGGGCTCGCGCTTGCAAACGGCGTCACGCTTGCGATCGACGACGGCGAACCCGGTCCCGCCCTGCCGTTCCAGACCTGTCTGCCGGCCGGTTGCCTTGTTCAGTTGAAGTTCGGCGCCGACAAGATCGCCGATCTAGGTCGCGCCAAGCAGCTTAAGATCACCGCGACCGCCGCCGACACCGGTCAGGCGCTGCCCTTCACGCTTTCGCTGCGGGGCTTTACCCAGGCCGCTGCGCGCACCAAGGCGCTCGTCGGCTAGAGTGTGCGCAAGAACAGCGAGCCGCAATAGGCGTGCGCCTCGCTTCGATTTGTTGTGATCGGTCGGGACACCGCTCCGTGCAGCGCAGCGCGTCGCTGAAGCGATCTGCGGCTCAATCCTTATCTCTCACCAAGCCTTATCTCTCACCAAGGCTGAAGAGCACCAGCGCAGCCCTGACCTCGTCGAGCGTCTGCTGGGTAAGGACGGCCGCTCTTGCCGTGCCGGCCCGGACGACGTCCATGACGAAGTCCGGTTGCTTCGCGAACGCCGCGCGCCGTTCCCGGATCGGGCAGAGCAACGCCTGGAGGCCGGCGTCGAGGCGTTTCTTCTGAGGACCGTCTGTTCGACGGCGTTGCCCAGATCGAGCCTGAAGCTCCTTCAGCCGAGAACCCGCGAAAGCGCGCTGGCGGTAGGCAAAAAAGCGGCGCTCCGATCGCGTCGAAGCGCCGCCATTCAGGGCCTGGAGAGACCGTGGGTCGCGAGCCTACGGCGACCTTTTCCGGCTCGTGCTCTACTTCATGCTCAGCGTCTCGAAGTGCCCGTCAGGGATGAACCAGATATAGTCGCCTCCAACGACCGGCTTGGCGTTGTTGACGACAAAATTGCGGCACTCGATCCCGTCGGCCGCACCCGGCTTGCAATGGTTGAGGCCGTTCGAGAAGAGAATGCGCGGATTCCACATGCACAGGTTGGTGTTCGGATCGCCGTAATCCCCGAGTAGGCTCGGGCATTGCGACGTCTGGCCGCCGGTGCGACCCGCCCCGACATTATAGGCGGGATCATTGGCGCGGCTGCCCGGGGTGAAGCCGGCGCGGCCGTGGCAGTTGCGGCAATTGGTGCCGATCGGGTGGATCACCGGTTCGATATAGACGTTCTGCGAGACCGGCAGATAAGGCAGAGCATCGCCCTTCGGATTGGTCTGCGCCCATTTCGGGGGCGTGCCGTTGAAATAGTCCGAAATTCTGCTCGGCTGGCCATCGATCTGATAACGGATACCGTACTCATCCGTCAGAAGATAATATTTGCGCCAATTGCTGCTCCGCGTGGCGTTGTCGATCGCCGTGATTTCGTTGGCTTGCAGGCCGGACGATTGGGCGGGACTGTCGCTATCGGGGGCGAGCGTCGCGCCGTAGGTGGGCGATTGGCCGAAGCAATTGTTGTAGAGCGGAAGACCGCAATCGCCCAGGGTGTCGGCGCGCGGGCTCCACCACACGCTCTGGAAGGCCCAAGAATTGATCTCCTTGGTGGTGACGTGCATGGCGATCGAAATGAGGAAGTCGCCCGGTTCGAAGCCATTCGATTGATCGCCGTAGGCCCAGATCATCGCCTGATCAAGAAGGGCACGGTCTGCCGGCGTGAAATATTTCTCGAGCACCTCCTGCGAAACCTGGATGTGCTGGAAGACAGTGGCGGGATAGACACTTGGATTTTGGGTCGTGATCGCCGAAAAATTCCCTTTGCCGGTCGACGTGACATAAGCAAGCTGTAACGTCGCGGAGTTGGCGGACGCGCAGGAACTGCTGCCGATCGGCAGGCATGTATCGATGGCGACGACCTGCTTCCACTTCTCATAGCCGAGATATTCGGCGTTGGTCGCGTAGCTCTTGTCCTTGAAGAAGCTCGGAACCCACGGCGGCAAGGCACCATAGCGCACCCGGCATCCGGCGCTGCCGACCGTGGAGCCCGGCCGGCAACCCTTCACCGGCCAGAACATGTGCTTCGTCGCGATGTAGCGGCTGTCGATGCCGTCGGCGATCGTCGGAGGCCGCGGATCGGGTTCCTTCCATGCGCGATATTTCCTGGTGAGAGCCTGCTGGCTCATAGTGCGGATGATTGTCTCATAATTGCTCTGTTCGAGTGATTCCGTGGCGATCATGACGTTGCCTTCATTCACGAAGGCGGTGCCGTCGCAGATCTGGCCGGAACAGAATAAACCCTTTTGACCCGCCTGATCGCATGCTTCGGTGATCTTCTCCCACTGCTTATCCTTCAGCCAATCGGCAGCATTTTCTCTCGAGATACCGCAGCGATTGACCAGGACCAGCGGCGGTAGATTGTAAACCGGCGTGTCGCCGATGGTGTTGACAGTCTCAACCTGGCTCGGATCCGGATCGCCGTTCGCCGCGGTCGCGCTCACCGGCGTGGGCGTCAGGGCGCCGAGCGGCCTCACCTTCGTCGCGCCCGGGTTTGCCGCGCTTTTGGCCTTGCTGGTGAGCGTCGCGTTGGTGAGCCGGTTGCCGGTGTTCGGCCAGGTCATCCAGATCGGATAGTAGCCGCTACAGACGGTGCCGCTGTTCAGCCAGCAGCCCTTCGTGCCACCGACATTGGTCCATTGCTTCGCTGCGTCGTTGATGAAGGTGCCGATCGCAGCCGGCGTCCAGATCGCGGCCCAGAGGCGCCAGCCATGGGCGCGCACGGCGGGGCGGCTTGCGGGCGTCTGCTCCAGGAAGGCCCGTTCGAGCGGCTTGGCGCAGGCCGTATCCCCATCACACCAGCCAGACCATCTCGGCAGGGGCTGGTAAGGCGTGAAGTTGGAGAAGGCGCCGGCCACCGCCTCGCTCGCCGCGGCCGCCGTGCCGCCGGGCGCCTGCGCCAAGCCATGCAAGAGACCACCTGCCGCGAGCCCGACTGCGACTGTTATCGTGCACAATGGCACGACGAATTTTCGCAGGAATATTGTTGACATCCGCCCCTCCGAAGAATTCCCCGCAGCGATAACTTCTCACTGCTCGCGGAGCATTAGAGGGTCGAAAGCCGAGTGGCGCAAGTTAAAGTTGCGATATGCGCATGGTGGCCTCAACTGAGCGTGGTCCGCTCGCGCTGCGCGATGAGCGGCCAGCGCCAGCATGGCTGCCCCGACGCAGGCGTTGAGCACAGGCCAGGCGTCGGGCCGGGCGAATAGCAGCCACAGCAACCGCGTGCCGTGACCGATGGCAGCGAATGAGGCGAATTTCACCGTCGCCGCCCGCGCGAGAGAGATGCGTCGCAACGCAGGTGCACAGCGGCGGACATTTGCCCTGCCGTGTGGAGGTGCGTGTCATCCTCGAGCTTCGAAGGCGCGTTGCACTTTCGGCGTGCGTTCGGGATGTTGCTCGACGAAGCCATTTGGGACGTGCTTCGAACGCGGCATCGTTTGCGAGCGTAATCCGCCAGAAAGTGGCTGATCTCATTGAGCGGTGAAGCGACGCGCTCAGTACGGCGCTCGCATCCTGCCCCGAGCGGCGCCGGCGAGTCACAGAACAAGCGGCGAGGGCTACGGTGACATAAGCGGCATACGTTGTGACGCTCGTGGGAAGCGAAGGCCAAGTTAGCGCCGGCGGCCCATTTCCGCTTCGAGACAACGGAGATCGCCGCCGACTGGACCTGCGTGGGCCTCAACTCCGCGTCAGCGCATAGCCCTTCTTCAGCCAGAGCGGTGGCAGCACCAGCGGGATCGCGGACAGCAGCAGGATGTTGTCCTTCACCGCAACGCCGATCTCGTCGCGCACGAAGGTGCGCCGCGCCTCGAAGCGGGCGGCGACCTCCGGATGGCGCGCGGTGATCTCGGCCTTGAGCGCCGCATCGGCGAAGGTAACCGGATCCTCGCAATTAAGCGCCCACCCGGCCGGCATCGGTACGGGGATGATGTCGATCTGGAAGGGCATCCCCGAGGCGATCGTCTCGGTTGAGCCGGGGCGGATCGGGGAGTTCATCCACTCGTCATGGCCGGTGAGGTGGCCCGGATTGAGGGCGGACCGCAGGCCGCCTGCGGCCAGCGTCGACACAACGGCCTCGTGGATGGCGCCGCCCTCGACGCCGATATCGGCGGTTTCGTACCAGGCGAGCAGCCCCTTGAAATAGGCGCTGGCAACCGAGACGAAATCCTCGTCGTCATCGCTGACGAGGCCGGCACGGGCCGTCAGGCCGCCCCAGAAGCTGACCGCGGCGGTGATGCCGTCGCCCCGCGCGGCCTGCCTCGCCGACGGGCTCTTGAGGCCGATCACCGGGCGGGAGGCATCGCCCGTCGTCAGCATCGGATGGCAGTTCATCGGCTCGCCCGCGTAGCCCATGCGCGAGGCGGCCGAGAGTTCGTTGTCGCCGAGGGTGAAGCCCGAGACGATCCGCCAGACGGCGAGCGAGGCGCGGGTTGCAGCCCATTCGGCTTCCGCGATCTGGTCGGCGTCGACGACGGCGCGGAGCCCATGGACCGGATGCATCAGCACAGATGTCGCATCGCTGATCGCGCCGCCGACCCGTGCCAGGCTGTCGACAACATAGGCTGGCACGAAGAAGGTCGGCTCCGGGCCGTCCCACTCCTCCGGCACGACATATTTCCAACCCGCCAATCCGATGCTGTCGCCCTTGCCGATGCCCAGCTCGCGCAGCACTGCGGTGAGGTTCGGCTTGAGACTGCGATCCTGCGCCATCAGGCTCAGCGCCTGACAGAGATGGACCGAGACATCCGGCAGACCCGCGATCGGGGCGTAGTCCATGTTCTCGTTGCCGGTGACGATCATGCGCTCGCCACGAGGGCCGAGCAGGAGCAGGGCCTCCTCGAAGCGCGGTTCGAAGCCGGTCAGGAAGACGATGTTGGCGAAGTGCTCGCGATCCGCATAGACGACGAGCCAATCGGTGCCGGCGGCGGCGAGAGCGGCGGCGGCCCGCGCCGCATAAGTCGCGGCCGGAATGACGGGCCGGCCGAGCGGGGTGCCGAAATCGGGCAGAAGGACGGGGCGGAGCGCTATCGACATGGGGGCTCGCTAAGTGGTTCCGGTGGTGGGCGGGGAGGGGGAAACGTCACGCACGCCTCAATCGGGCAACAGGAAGCCGATCAGGTCGGGCCTGATCCGACATTGCAGAGGCGCGCCGATCGTGACCGTGCCGGCGGCCCCGTCCGGGATGATCAGCGCCAGTTCTTCGCCATCCCGCGTCCGCACGACGATACGCTCGCCGGTCCCGATGAAAGCGCGATCGATCACGGTGACGTCGAAGACTTCGAAACCGGCTTCCGCACCTCCGACTTCGATGTCTTCCGAGCGGATCCAGGCAGAAACGTCGCCGTCGCGATGATGCCGCGCGGGATCGAAATGTGGGGGGACCGGCAGGTCGCGGCCGAGCATCGCCAGCCTGTTCCTCTCCGAGGAGAAGCGGGCGCGGATGAGATTGTTGCCACCGATGAAGCCGGCGACGAAGCGCGAGACGGGATTGCGATAGATTTCCCGCGGCGCGCCGATCTGGACGATGGAGCCGTTCTGGAAGACGGCGATGCGATCCGACATCGCATAGGCCTCCTCCTGGTCGTGCGTGACGAAGATGAAGGTGACGCCCGTCTCGCGATGCAGCCGCTTCAGTTCGCGCTGCATGTTTTCACGCAGGGATCGGTCGAGGGCTGAAAGCGGCTCGTCAAGCAACAGCAGGCGAGGGCTGTAAGCGAGGGCACGGGCGAGCGCCACGCGTTGCTGCTGTCCGCCTGAAAGCTCGCGGGGTTTGCGCGCCGCGAGCTTGTCGAGACCGACGAGGGCCAGCATCTCTTCAACGCGCTCGGCGATGGCGCGCTTCTCCAACTGGCGCACTCTCAGCGGGAAGGCGACATTGTCGCGGACCGAGAGGTGAGGGAACAGCGCGTAGCCCTGGAACACCAGCCCGAGATTGCGATCCTCCGGCTCCAGGTCGGTGACGTCGATGCCGGACAGAACGATGCCGCCCTCGTCCGGCTTGACGAACCCGGCGATCGACATCAGCAACGTGGTCTTGCCGGAGCCGGACGGGCCGAGCAGGGTGATGAACTCACCCTCCTCGACCGAGAGATCGACGCCATCGAGCGCGACCGCCGCGCCGTAGCTTTTCCGCAGGCGGCGGATGTCGAGAAACGCCATGGGTCAGGCCGGATCGCGGGCAAGCGGCCCAGTCGAGCAATGGATACCGCCGCCGCCGAGCTCGACGCATTCATAGTCGATCGTCAGCACCTCCACGCCGGCCCTGGCGAGCCGGTCGGCAAGGCGCGGCGTGCGTGTTTCGTGCATCAGGACACGGCCGGGGGCGAGCGCCAAGCAGTTGAGCGAGAAGGCGTTGTCCTCAGGCGGCAGCTCGATCATCTGGATGCCGCGCTTCTCCAGCTCCTGGATGAAGACATAGGGCAGCTCGTTGATGTTCACGATCGCCTTGTCGTGGTCGACCATGATGAAAGAGCCGTCGATATGGATGCGGTAGCCCGGCATCGGCACCTTGATCAGGTCGATGCCGACGCTGTTCAAGAGCACCTCGACCTGGCGCACGCCTTCCGGGTTGCATGCGACGGAGACGGAGCAGACCGCGGTCTTCTCGTCGAGGATCGCGAAGCCGCCGCCCTCGAACACCGCCTCGCCATGCAGCGTGCCGATGATCGGGCATCCGGCCTTGGCGAGCGCCCGGGTGACGGCCAGTTCTTCGCCGCGACGGACCTTGCGGGCGAGACGCGTCACGATGGCGCCGCCCTTCACCGCGATCACGCTGTCGCGGCAATAGATCTGCTTCATCGCTCCCGGCGCGGCTTTGTCGATCAGGATGACGTCGACGCCTTCGGCGCGCAGCAGCGCCGTGAACTTGTCGTGCGCCGCCTGCATGGCGGCGAGATCCGGCAGGGTCTTGCCGATCCAGTACCAGCCCTTTTCCGGGTCGCCGAAGCCACCGATCTCCGGCATCGGCTTGTTCTCGACGATGTTCAGCTCGTCGCCCGGCCGGTGCATCAGCACGGCACGCAGCTTGCCGACGTCGGTGGTGCATCCCCAAGGGCGGCCCCAGACGCGGGTCTGCTCTTCCGGATCGTGGAAGGCGGGAGACGGGATCGAGCCGAACGTCTGGAAGAACTTCGCCTCCTTGTATTCGTGCTCGCTCATCGCGGGCGTATGGGCGCTTTCGTTGGACTTGAGGGGGGCGTTCATGACGGCGTTCCTTTCGCGGTGTCTTTCGGATTTCGACGGGTTGGGGAGGCCCAGCGCTCGGAGACGAGCAGTCGGATGAGAAGGGCCAGGAGCGTCGCGAGCAGCAGTGCGGACGCGATGGCGGCGAGCGCGGGGTCGACGGAATCCGCGATCGAGGTCCAGATCCGGCGCGGCAATGTCACGATCCGCCGCCCCGTGATGAACAAGGTCACCGTGATCTCGTCCCAGGACGTGATGAAGGCGAGGATCGCGCCGGCGGCTACGCCGGGGCCCAGGTTCGGCAGGATGACGCCAAAGATGATGGTGGGCGGCCGCGCGCCGAGCGAACGCGCCGCCTGGACCATGCGCGGATCGAAATTGGAAAGGCTCGCCCCGATCGCCAGCACGGCGAGCGGCATCGCCAGCATGACATGCACGATGGTGACACCGATCCAACTGTCGAGCAGCCCGAAGCGCGACCAGAGTTTCACCATGCCGACCGCATAGATGATCGGCGGCACGATGAGCGGCGACAGAAGAACGACGCGCAACAGCGATGGCCAGCGGCCGACATAGGCCCAGGCGCCGATGGCATAGGCCGCAGCGACGGCGGTCGCGACGACGCTGGTGGCAAGCGCGATCCCGAGGCTCGTCGCCATGCTGGAGAGCCAGCCGGTCCGCCAATCGACCAGCGCCGCGTAGTGAGAGAGCGAGATGCCGTCGTGGGGGAGCGAGAGATAATCGCGATCCGTCAGCGATACGGGGATCACCACGAGGATCGGCACGAAGAGGAAGGCGAGCAGCAGCCAAGCGGCGAGCTTCGGCAGGCCGATCTGGACCAGACGGCGGGCGGGGGTCATGCGCGTCCTCCGCCGAAGGCCGCGCGCATGGCGGGGTGCCGCATGGCGATCGCGACGAGAGCGCCCACCGCGACCAACATCAGCGTCGACAGCGCCGTGGCAACGCCCCAGCGCAGCGTCGAGGAGATCTGAACCGAAATGTATTCGGCGATCATCAGCACGCGGCCGGCGCCGAGAATGGCCGGCGTCACCAGGAAGCCGAGCGAGAAGATCACGGTAAAGAGCGTCGCGATCGCGATGCCAGGGAGGCTCAGCGGCAGCCAGACCCGCCAGAACACCGTCGCAGGCTGCGCGCCGAGCGAACGGGCCGCCTGGATGATCCGCCGGTCGATATCGCCGAGATTGGCGACGAGGAGCAGGATGGCGAACGGCATCATGTAATGGACCATGCCGATCACGACGCCGAACTGGTTATAGACGAGGTCGAGCGGCTCGGAGATCGCGCCGGACTCGGTCAGCACCGTGTTGAGGACCCCGTTGCGGCGCAGGATCGTGATCCAGGAAAAAGCGCGCACCAGCACGGAGATCCAGAACGGCACCATGACGAGGAACAGCGCGAAGCGGCGGCGCCCACGCGACATCTGGACGATGGCGAACGCGACGACGTAGGAGAGCACGACGGTGATCGCCGTCGTCAGCAGCGACACGGTGATCGTGGTGCGAACCACGCGGCCGATCGCAGAATTGCCGAAGAGGCTCAAATAGTTCCCGAATCCGGGCTTCGGCTCCAGAAAGCTCAGAGCCAGAACCTGAAGGATGGGAAACACATAGAGGCCGATCGACAGCACGGCGGCCGGCACGGTGAGCGCGAGCGCCCAGCGCTGGAAGCGAGTCATGGTGCCCTCGTCTTGCTGCCCTCGTCGGACACGCGGTCCGGCCACCGGTGAGCACCGGCGGCCGGTCCGGGTCGACTAGCGGGAGATGAAGTCGAGGAAGCGGTTCTGCAGCTCGGCCTCGTTGGCGGCGTAATAGGCAGCCTGAATCCTCAGCGCCGTCTTGTCGTTCTCCGGAGCGAGCGGGTAGACCGCCTTGTCCTCCGGCGTCATCAGCGCCAGCGCTTTCGGATTGGACGGGCCATTGCCCATCAGGCGCAGCAGCGTGATCTGACCTTCGGGCTGCAGCGAAGAATTGATGAAGTCGAACACCTTCTTGCCGGCCGGGTTGCCCTTCGGCACCGACCAAGCGCTGGAGAACAGCAATTGCTGTGACCAGGTCCAGGCAAAATCCGGATTCTCCTTGTGTAGGAGATTGGCGCGGGTGTGCCAGATATTACCGAGCACGACCTCGCCGTCGCGGAAGAGCTGCTGGCTCTGGGCGCCGCTCTCCCAGAAGATGATATGCGGCAGGAGCGGCTCAAGCTTCTTGAAGGCGCGATCGACGTCGAGGGGATACATGTCCTCGGGCTTGACGCCGTCGGCGAGCAGCACGGCCTCGAGCTGGCCCTGGATCCATTTACACATGGTCCGCTTGCCGGGATACTTCTCCAGATCGAAGAAATCGACCCAGCCGGTCGGGACCTTGCCGCCGGTCTTCTTGGCGTCATAGGCGAGGACGTTGGAGAAGGTGTAGTTGCAGATGCCGAACTCGGCCGCCATGTCCGGACCGACCAGGGTCTTGTCGACGATCGAATAGTCGATCGGCTCGATGAAACCGCCCTTGCCGAGCACGACGGCATCGACCATGCCGCCATCGGTCACGTCCCAAATGACGTTCTTCGACTCGACCATGGCGCGGATGGCGCCCGTGGACGGACCGGCACCGTCGATGGCAACGGGTATGCCCGTCGCAGCCGTATAGGGCGCGCCATAGGCCTTCTGGAACGCCTCGAGCGCGGCGCCGCCCCAATTGCAGATCACGATCTCATTGGCCGCAGCGGAGGCCCCCGTCGGCCGGATCGCGACGGCGAGCCCGAGCCCCGCCATGACAGTCAGGAAGGCGCGGCGATCGAGCTTTCCGGCACGGAACTTCTCCAGCGCGATCTCGGCGCTGTCCTTGCCAAAGCGGTTTAGCGACATCTCGTTCCCCTATTTTTCTCTGGTGGTGCGCGCGCCTTTCAGCGTCTCCCCAAAGCGCGGGCGTGGCGGGTTTCCCGTCTCGCGCCCGTCTCCGCACCGGCATCCTCGAGAGGACGCAGGACGGATCGACCGGATTGCTGGGGCGGGATCGTTGCCGAGGCCGCCCGTCGCTTCCGGTTCTCGTTGCTCGCCGGGTCGCCCCGACGGCACGTTTTTGTCTTGGTGCCTGTCCTGGTTGCCGCAATGGCGGCGCGGGCATCAGACCTCTTCGGACTGGCGGAAATAGTCGGCGTTGAGCGCCTGCAGATCGGCCTGGTCGATATCGACATTTCGGATGTGGGCGGCGAGCCGCGCGGAGGCCAATGCCGGATCGCCGGCCCGAACGGCCGCCAGCACGCCCTTATGTTCCTCGACGATCGCCTCGATATGGTCGCGGCGCATGCCGATCAGGAACTGCACCCGCATCATGTCGGCGCTGACGTGCAGGCAGGCCGTCCAGGCCCGCTCGACGGCGAACGCGCGCATCAGTCCGGAATGGAAGCGCATGTCGGCGCGGTGCAGCGCGGCACGGTCGTTCTTGTCGATCAAACGCTCCTGCTCGCGCAGCAGCATTTCGAGCTCGTCGAGCGCCGCCGGATCCGGCGCCACATCGGTACGGGCGACGACCGCGCTTTCGAGTGCCGAGCGGATGAACACGGCCTCGCGGACGCGCTGCATGTCGATACGCGAGACCAGCGTGCCGCTCTGTGGCGAGATCTCGATCAGTCCCTCGTCGAACAGCCGCGCGAAGGCCTCGCGCACGGGCGTCCGGCTGATGCCCATCGATTTCGCGACCTCGGTCTCCGAGATGCTCGTGCCCGGCTTCAGCCGCGCCGTGACGATCGCCTCACGCAACTCGATGCAGGCACGCGCCGAGATCGTGCCGCGCTTACCGGCGTGGGCGGGATCGATGGGCGAATTGAATGTCAGCATGGCTGTATACTGGTATCCAGATTGGAATGGTGTCAAGCGGCAACTGGTGTGGGGCGGATGAGCCGGCACAGACCGAGCGCGCTCACGATGGCGTGGGCGCTGCGGTACGGACGAGCCCGGGCAGCGGCGCGCCCTGTTGGAGGGCGTCGATCGCGGCGGCGAGTGAGCGGGCGGCGCCCTCCGGCGTCGGCAGGCCGCCGATATGCGGCGTGAGGCGGATGCGCGGATGCGACCACATCCAGTGCGTCGAGGGCAGCGGCTCCTCGGCGAAGGCATCGATAAAGGCGCAGCCGATCTGGCCCATATCGAGCGCTTCCCGGAGCGCCGCCTCGTCGAGATGCTTGCCGCGGCCAAGACTGACGAGATAGGCGCCCGGTGCGAGACGGGCGAACAGCGGGGCTGCAAGGATGCCGGCGGTTTCCGGGGCAAGCGGCAGCAGGTTCACCAGGACATCGGCGCCGTCGACGCAATCCCCCAGGCGTTCAAGGCCGCTGAACGTCTCGATGCCCTTCACCTGTCGTGGCGTACGCGACCAAGCGTGAACCCGGAACCCGGCCGCGGCCAGCGCTGTCGCGGCGGTCATGCCGATCGGACCGAGGCCGAGCACCGCCACACGGGCCTCAGCCCGCGTCCGTCTCCGCGCAAAGACGGGGGCCCACACCCCTCGTGCCTGATCGATCCGGTATTTCTGATCGTCGAGCAGAAAGGCGAAGGCGGCGTGGCAGACATAGTCGGCAAGCTCCGCGGCCTGTCCGCCATCGATCAGGCGGACGATCGGGACATGCGACGGGATGCGAGGATCGGCGAGCAGATGATCCGCGCCGGCGCCGAAGCAGAAGACCAGAGCGAGGCTATCTGGAAGCGGCGGAAAAGCGTCCGGAAGCTGCCAGGCGGCGAGAACGTCATAAGAGCCGTTCACCGGTTCGTCGGGCCAGCACCACGTCGCGAGATCCGGTACCCCGGCCGCCAGCGCCGCGCAGAAGTCTTCGCCATGGGCCAGCGGATCGGCGAGGAGGACGCGGACCACCTCCGCGCCCCCTAGAAGGCCATTGCGGCAAGTCGGCGGAGCGCCTGCCATTCGAGCCCGGCGGCGCCGTCGGGATCGGCGTCGTACTGGCCGACCGTGCGGGCTTGCACGCTCTCGGGCGGGATCACCAGCTTCGCCCCTGCGGCCATGGCGGCGAGCTGCATCTTGCAGGCCTGCTCGAGATTATACATGAGCCCGAACGCCTCCCCGACGCTGCGGCCGACCGTCAGCAGACCGTGGTTGCGAAGGATCATGGTGTTGTTGGTGCCGAGATCGGCGACGAGACGGACCTGCTCGTCTCGGTCCAGGGCGATCCCCTCGAAGGCATGGTAGCTGACGCGGCCATGGAACAGCAGCGCTGTCTGGTTGAGCGGCAGCAGCCCCTCGTCGAGACAACTGACCGCGACGCCCGCGACCGTATGGGTGTGCACCACGCACATGGCGTCGGGCCGCGCGGCGTGGATCGCCGTGTGGATCACAATGCCGGCGGTGTTGATCGGCGCCTGCGTGCCGCGGACCTGGTCGCCGTCATGATCGATCACCAGCAACGACTCGGGCGTCACCTCGCGGAAGAGATCGCCATAGCGATTGATCAGCAGCTTGTCGGGTTCCTGCGGCAGGCGCGCCGAGACGTGGGTGTGAATGAGATCGTCCATGCCGAAGCGGGCGATGAGCCTATAGACGGCGGCGAGGTCCTCGCGGACGGCCTGCTCCGACATGAACTCGGCGGATGTCATTCCTGATCCCTCTCTGCATCCCGGTATACAGGGATAGCGAAGGCACTTGTGCAATGCAACAGCGCTGTCTCACGGCCGTCGCCCACGGGGATCTTTGGGGGAAAAGGGGGGCTGGCGCCCGGCCGTAGCACAGCCCGCTATGTGCGGAGCCGTGCTTGCCGTGCTCTGACCAACGTCTCGGAAGGCCGCTCTCCATATCGCTCTCGATATCCGAGGAGATGCCGTGCTTGCGGGCCGCAGGCGTGACCGCATCGACTGCTCGGCCGCCGCCATGGTCGTCTCCCGGGCCGCTGAAGGTCGTGAGACCGGCACGATCTACGACGACGAGGAGGCGAGGCCCGATGGCACCCTCTTCATCTGAGGGCCGTAAGTTCGACGGCGCTGCCCAGATCGATCTCCAAGTCCTCTCGGTCGAGCCCGCCAAAGCGGGCCGGCTGGAGGCCCTGACGGTCGTCAGCATGATGCTCGACGGCGTTCCCGTCGAGCGACACGGCGTTCGCGTCGTCCGCCGGTCCGATGGCACGTTCCGCGTCGAGCCGACGACCTATCGCGCCTCAGACGGATCCTGGGCTGCATGCCGAGGAAGCAATTTGCGGATCGCGCACGGGCGGTGCGGCGGCGGGGCGGGGGCGTTCACCTCTAGCCCGTAATGGAAGGCGGCAGCATTCGTGCCTCCTTGCCAAAGCGGACGATCCGCAAGCATCACCATAGCGGACCTATGAGGACGCCCTGGGCGCCTCCCTAAGCAGCGATCGATTCACGCGCTCATGATGCGAAGCTGGTCGACCGTGAAAGCGCCTCCCAGGCGCTGATTTCGCCTCGCATCCGGTCGAGTTTCTGTTCGACCAGCCCCAGAGCGTCGTCGCCGAGGAACAGCCGCACCGGTGGGGTCTCGGCCTCGACCAGAGCCAGCAACGCCTGGGCAGCCTTGCCCGGATCGCCGGGTTGATGGCCGCTCTTGGCCTGTCGTGCGGCGCGGATCGGGTCCATCACCGCGTCGTAGTCGGCAATGCTGCGCGGTGCGCGGTCCATCGAGCGTCCGGCCCAATCGGTGCGGAATTGGCCGGGCGCGAGCGCGGTGACCCGAATTCCGAAGCTCGCGACTTCCTTGCCGAGCGCCTCTGAAATGCCCTCGAGCGCGAACTTGCTGCCGCAATAGATGCTGATGCCGGGCATCGTGATGAAGCCGCCCATCGACGTGACGTTGATGATATGGCCGCGACGCCGTCGGCGCATGCCCGGCAGCACCGCCTTGATCATCGCGACAGGCCCGAAGACGTTGGCGGCGAACTGGCGCTGAAGATCGTCCATGGACGATTCTTCCAGCACGCCCTCCTGGCCATAACCCGCATTGTTCACCAGCACGTCGATCGAACCGGCTTGTCGCTCGGCTTCGGCAACAGCATCCGGGATGGCGTCGAAATCGGTCACATCGAGCCGGACCGGGTGAGCCCGATCGGGCGCGAGCGCGGCGAAGGCCTCGGCGTCACCCGGCCGCCGCACGGTGCCGATCACACGATGGCCCGCGTCGAGCGCGCCGAGGGCGAAGGCGCGCCCGAGGCCGGAACTGACGCCGGTGATGAGAAATGTCTTGGAGGGGGACACCATGATAAAACTCCGAGCTACGATCGAATTTATATCATGATATAGATAGGACATGACAGGAAACAAGCCCCAGGCAGCGCCGACCGCCGTGCGCGGAGAGCCCCTTCGCCAGCGCGTGATGGACGCGGCGGAGCGACTGCTCCGCCGGGGCAAGGCCGATTTCTCGATGCGCGACCTCGCGACCGAAGCCGGGGTCAGCTTTGCGACGCCGTTCAATCAGTTCGGGAGCAAGGCGGCGATCATGCACGCTTTGTCGGGGCGTCGGATCGATACGATGGCCGAGCGTTTCGCCGCGATGTCGCCGCCCGCCGATGTGGCCGGCCGGGTGCTGTTGGCCATCGACACGGCGGTTGCGGTGATGCTGGAGGAGCCGGAGATCAACCGCGCCGTGATGGGCTGGCTCGGCACGGCCGGTCCTTCCCCCGGAAAGGTCCTGGCGCACTCCACGACCCTTTGGTCCCTGGCGCTGGGGGCCGGCGAAGGCTTGATCGCGGCGGACCGGCAGCGGGCGCTGCGCGCTCTACCGGAACACCTCGCCTTCGCCTTTCGCGGCGTTCTGTCGTTCTGGACGGCCGGCGAACTCTCCGACGCCGATCTCGCCGCGCAGGCGCGCGCCGTTGCGCAGACATTGCTGCTCGGGTTTGCGGAATAGGCGGTGTGGGGGAGGCCGGTGCCTAGGTAGGGGTGGGGGAGGACGCCCAGGAGCCGCGGCCTCGGCCTGAAGTGCGAATGGCTGGTTTGCGCCCCATTACAGCCATCGAGCTGACTAGCGCCACACTCCGGAAGCGGACATGATCCATCTGGCAAGGTTGCCCGATTGGATGAGGGACGATGCAACCCTAAGTTTGCGATCAAACTTGCCTTTAGGTCTGATGGGTAGCATTCTCACGTGCGTGAGCAACAAGAATATGCGGCGAACATCGTGAGCTCTCCTGATCTGGTTCTCGACAAAGCTGATCCAGGCGACGACGTCGCCGCACGCTTTGATTACCAACACGCATATGCAGCAATAAACGCCATTCGGCTAATTACCGGAGAAGGCAACTGCATTGAAGTTATCTGCGAAAACCATGAAGATTACTTACTAAAAAACAGTACTGAGAAGTTCATTGGAACCCAGATCAAGACACGGAAGATCACGCTTCCCCCGTTTAAGGCAGGAGAGATGCAAGTCACCAATGCGTTGGGGAAATTCTGCCTGCTGGATCAAAAATTTCCCGACTGCTTCGAGAGTTTCGATTTCACTACCAACCATTCGTTCTGGGAAAATGAGCAGTCGCTGAACAACCTTCCCTGGCTCCTGTCCTCGCTCCGGCAGCGCGGCGGCATTAAAGGCCTGCGCGAGAACAGCCCACTGCGCCAATATGTCGAAGGCATCGCATCCAATACGGGCCTAAGCCCTCAAAATGTGTCCGCTACCCTGATCAGGACAACGGTTCGAGGTCACGCAGCGGAAGTCAGCCACATAGGCAGCAACGTGCAAGAAGCTCTTTGCGAGTGTCCCGGCGTAAAAGAACTGCCCTATGCCACTGTCGCCACGATCGCTAAGGCGCTTGTCCAGCTTGCGCGTGAGGCGTCAGCGAAAACGCTGCGGGGGCCTATAACTGAGTTGTTCACTCCGGGAACAGATCTAAAGCAAGCGATCGATGACCAGCTTCTCGCCGGGAAGCGCATTTGCAGAGCCGATGTTCTCGCCATCATCGACCGGTTCAAAAGCGGTAAGCCCTACGAGGATATCAATGTCTCGACGTTGGTGACGCCCTCTGACGCCCCGTCAGATTTGATGATCGCGTTCCGCAAATTGGCAAAAGGCGGAGTTGAGGCCGGCCGTGTCATCAACATTGAGGATCGTGTTCGTTCCTTTGAAGCGTTATTCCTCGAATGGAGCCGGAAGTATGGTGTAGACGAGGCAAAGAAGCGCTACAGCAATGTGCTCGCCGTGGTGCAATTCGAAGCCGCCGAGGCGCATGCCGGAGCCGAAAAAGGCGGCGAGCCATACGGTTCGGCGATGTTCGGTGCTCTGGCGGAACGTCTAATGGCGCGCGCCAGGGACGATCGCGATCAACTCCATGGTTGCCGTCCCGAGCATCTGATCGGCGCTGCGGGCGTTCTCACACAGCACTGTAAGACGTGGTGGTCGCCGCACTTCAATGTATCCGAGGACGCTCCATGAGCGTGGACCTCGTCGATATCGTCACAGCGCTGGACAAGGACGAGGATGTGCACCTTGCCCGCATTATCGTCCTCCTCAAAGCCTTCTCGCAACCCGACGCGCCGGCAATCGAAGGCATCACAAAGCTGGCGAAACTCGATTTCTTGCTCCGCTATCCGTCATGCCTAGAAAAGGCCCTGATCGCGCGTGGCGTTTCTGCCAAGAACATTCCGGTGGACGATTTCGAACGGCTGACCATCGAGGCCCGGATGATACGGTACCGCTATGGTCCTTGGGATCATCGGTACCGCCGCTTCCTCAATATTCTGGTGGCCCGACGCCTTGCCGTAGTCCACACCGACGGTCGAACAATTCACATCGACCTTACGTCGCAAGGGGGTAATCTCGCGGAGAAGCTGATCGAATCGCCCGGATTTTCGCGGATTTACGAGCGGGCCGTCCTGTTGAGAAAGCATCTCAACCTAAAGGCGCGCGCGTTGATGGAGTTTATATACGAGCAGTTCCCCGAATTAACTTCGCTGGAGTTTAACGAGGGGATTGCGTTTACAGGGGAAGCCCGATGAAGTTGCTAATGGAATCCCTCGTTCTGCTATGCAAGCAGAGTGAGGAACGCGTCCTTTTCGGCAGCCGGCTTTCGTTTTTCCACGGCGAGATGTCTACGGGCAAATCCACGATCGCAGAGCTGATCGACTACTGCCTTGGCGGCTCGCTGCAAAAGACGCCCGCTATTCAGAGCGAACTTGTCGGGGTTCAGCTTCAGGCGGTAGCCGGCGACACTTCACTGCTGATAGAGCGTAACCCCAATACCACCACCTCGGTTGAGGTTAGCTGGGAACGTGACGGCGAAATCGGGCGGGAGAACCTGCCCCTTGCGGCCGGCGAAGTCCCTATCGTCGGCGATGAGATTTACAATTACAGCGACTTCCTTCTGCGCACTCTCGGCACGCCGGTGCTGAAAGTCCGCAAGCGCAAGGGCGACCCGGAGTCAGCGCTTCAGCGCCTGAGCTTCAGGGATTTCTACAAATTCTGCTATCTCGACCAGCCCGACCTAGATTCTAGCTTCTTCCTGCTCGACCAGCCTATTCGGCAGGAAAAATCCAAGGATGTGCTGCGATACGTCCTGGGTTTTCATAGCGACAGACTGAATGAATTGCAGGCCGAGCTTTCCGAAATCCGGCAAGAACAGCGAACGATGCGCGAAGCTGCCACGCAGATCGACGAGTTTCTCCATCGGTACGGCTTTGCATCGAAAGCAACGATCGAGGCGGAGATCGACAAGCTCAATGACGAGGAGGAAAAACTCGATCAGGAGATTGAGAATCAAGGCAGTGACGATCTCCCCGCTTCGACCGTTGCCGAAGAAGACCAGACGCTGATCGGTTCGCTTTCCGATGCCATCGCATCGAAAGCGGCAGCGATCGGCGATATCGAGCAGCGACTGAAGGAGCAGGAGTCGCTTATCGCGGAATTCCTGGCAATGAAATTCAAGATCGCCCGATCCTCAACGGCATCCGAGTTGCTCAAGGGCGCGGCGTTCCATGCTTGTCCCGCTTGCGGCACGGAGGTCAGCCGAAAGAGCGACGGTGCGCATTGCGTGTTGTGCAAGTCGGACCTTGCGGAAGCACCCGGCGGACTTGAAAGCGACAGTGCGGTGGTAGAGCGCGACCTCTCCGACCGCATTGATGACCTGAAACGATCTGTCCAGCGTCTCAAAAGATCGCACGACCGACAAAACGAGGAACTGGGCGTTCTCATGACTAAGCGTGTCGATGCGCAGCGACGCATGGATTTTACCCGCAGGCAGGTCGAGTCCGAATATATGAAACGTGCTCGGCGGCTTGAGAGCCGACGCGGCGAGATTAGGGAACGACGACGCATTTTGATACGCATCATGGGGATGCCCGGTGAAGTCGAAGCCAAGTTGAAGGAGGCGGATGCACTGTCAACACGGATCAGCGAGCTTGAACGCAACATCCAGATCGAACAGGGACGCTTCGAGGCCGGTCGGAAAAATGTTAATGTGCTTGAAAAGAACTTCCATTCGTTGCTGCGCGCCATCCACTTTCCTGAAATCAAGGCGGATGACGAGGTTTTCTTGAACCAACGTACTTGGTTTCCTTACGTACACCCGAAAGGCAACGAGTCCCTTGCCTGGACGTTCAGCGACGCCGGTTCGGGCGGGAAGATGGTGCTCTTCAAGATATGCTTTGCCCTTGCGCTACATCAGACAGCGGCGCAGCGGCATCTACCGTTACCAAGATTTATCGTCATCGATTCGCCAATGAAGAACATTACCCCTGACATCAATCCTGAGATATTCGAGAGTTTCTACACCGAGCTTTATCGGCTGCTAGAGGGCGATCTCAAGTCGTGGCAATGTATAATGATCGACCAAACACTTTTTGAACCGCCTGAAACACTTGACGATCATCTGGAGCGCCGGCTAACTCAAAATGATCCAAACCATCCTCCACTAGTAAGCTACTATCATGGCCATTGATGCCATTTAGATAAAATAAAGTGGTTCCAGAGCCAGCTTCTCGGCTGGTCTCCGGAGCGATTCGGAACGGCGGCTTTTGTCGGTCTTAGGTTGAACCCGGATAGTCTGCTCACGGCCCCAATCCGGCCATTGGCAGCCCCTCTCGGACCCACCCCTGAAAAGCGAAGTCCTTGATTTTATGGTGAGCCCGGAGGGACTCGAACCCTCGACCCCATGATTAAAAGTCACGTGCTCTACCGGCTGAGCTACGGGCTCACGTGCTGGGCCGAAACGAGCGCAGCGCCTTCCGGGCCGGTTGGTCGGAAGCGTGGGCTCCGGGTAGTGGGTTCTCGCGCCGCCGTCAAGCCGGCGCGATCAACCGCGCTCCCGTTTCCACGGCTCGGCACGGGAGGCGGCCCCTTGCGGGCCTCCGCCGTTGCCGGTGCGGCGCCACGGTCTCGCACCACCCGGGCCTTTGTTCTCCGGTCCGGGGCCGTGGGCGCGCAGTCGTCTGTCCCGCGCGGTGTCGGTGTGCGGGGGCGAGCGAGGCCGGCGGTCTCCGACCTCCGCCCCGTGCTCCGACCTCTGCCCCCGCCTCAGGCCTTCACCCGCGCCATGGTCGGGTCGTAGAGCGGGGCGAGGTGGACCTTGGCCGCCACCCGCTCGGTCGCGACTTCGAGCTCGTAGCTGCCCGCCTCGACGAAGGCGCGGTCGACGCCCTCGGCGCGGCGCACGTAGCCGTAGCCGATCGGCAGGCCGAGGGTGTGGCCGAAGCCGCCGCTCGACAGCCAGCCGACCCGCTCGCCGTCGCGGTAGATCGTCTCGCGGCCGAGCAGCACGATCTCCGGGTCCGCGACCGTGAAGCCGCACAGGAGCTTCTTGAGGCCGTCGCGGGCCTGGGCCTCGAGCGCGGCGCGGCCGAGGAAGGGCTGGTTGCCCTTGAGCTTCACCGCGAAGCCGAGGCCGGCTTCGAGAGGGGTGTGGTCGGGGCCGATGTCGGCGCCCCAGGCGCGGTAGCCCTTTTCGAGGCGCAGGCTCTCGATCGCCCGGTAGCCCGCATCGGCGATGCCGTGGGCGGCGCCGGCGGCCATCAGGGCGTCGTAGACGGTCGCCGCGAACTCGACCGGGATGTGGAGCTCGTAGCCGAGCTCGCCGACATAGGTGATGCGCAGCGCGATGACGGGCGCGCCGGCGATGCCGATCTCGCGCACCCGGGCGAACGGGAAGGCGGCGTTCGAGAGGTCGTCGCCGGAAAGGCCGGCGAGGACGTCGCGGGCGCGCGGTCCCATCACGCTCAGGACCGCATAGGCCGAGGTGACGTCGATCAGCTTGGCGTCGAGCCCGGCCGGAATATTGCGGCGGATCCAGTCGAAATCGTGGGTCGCGAAGCCGGTGCCGGTGACGATGTAATAGCGGTCGTCGGCGAGGCGGGCGATGGTGAGATCGCATTCGATGCCGCCGCGGGCGTTCAGCATCTGGCTGTAGGCGAGGTGGCCCGGCGCCTTCGACACGTCGGCGGCGGCGATCCACGACAGGGCCGCCTCGGCGTCGCGGCCGACCAACAGGAACTTGGCGAACGAGGTCTGGTCGAACACGCCGACCCGCTCGCGCACCGCCTGGTGCTCGCGGGCGACGGCGCCGAACCAGTTCGGCCGGCCGTAGGTGTAGCGGTCGTGGGCGTCCTCGGCCGGCGCGGCGAACCAGTTCGGCCGCTCCCAGCCGAGCTTCTCGCCGAACACCGCGCCGCGGGCGGCGAGGCGGTCGTAGAGCGGCGAGCGGCGCAGCGGCCGCCCCGAATGGTGCTCCTCGTGGGGCCAGGCCATCGTGTAGTGCTTGGCGTAGGCTTCGAGGGTGCGGGTGCGCACCCAGGCGACGTCGCGGTGGTTGCGCCCGAAGCGGCGGATATCGACGGGCCACAGATCGAACGGCGCCTCGCCGCCCACCACCCACTCGGCGAGCACCTTGCCGGCGCCGCCGCCGGAGGCGATGCCGAAGGCGTTGAAGCCGGCGCCGACGAAGAAGCCGGAGAGCTCCGGCGCCTCGCCCAAGATGAAGTTGCCGTCCGGGGTGAAGCTCTCGGGGCCGGCGACGAGCTCCTTCACGCCGGCGGTTTCGAGCGCCGGGACGCGGCCGAGGGCGAGCTCGACGATCGGCTGGAAATGATCCCAGTTCGGCTGGAGGAGCTGGAAATTGAAGCCGGCCGGAATGCCGTCGATCGCCCACGGGATCGGGTTCGGCTCGTAGCCGCCCATCACCAGGCCGCCGACCTCCTCCTTGTAATAGGTCAGCCGGTCGGGATCGCGCAGGGTCGGCAGGGTCGAGGTCACGCCGGCGATCGGCTCGGTCACCATGTACTGGTGCTCGACCGAGACGAGCGGCACGTTGACCCCCGCCATGCGGCCGATCTCGCGGGCCCATTGGCCACCGCAATTGACGACGAACTCGCAGGCGATGCGGCCGCGGCTCGTCAGGACCGCGACGACGCGGCCGCCGGCGAGCTCGAAGCCGGTCACCTCGGTATCCTCGAAGATGCGGGCGCCGTGCATGCGGGCGCCCTTGGCGAGGGACTGGGTGATGTCGGAGGGGTTGGCCTGGCCGTCGGTCGGCAGGAAGGCGGCGCCGACGACGTCGGAGACGTCCATCAGGGGCCACAGATCCTGCGCCTCCTTCGGCGTCAGCAGGTGCATTTCGAGGCCGAAGGAGCGGGCCGTCGTGGCCTGCCGGCGGACCTCGGTCCAGCGCTCGGCGTTGCAGGCGAGGCGCAGCCCGCCGTTCATCTTCCAGCCGGTGGCGAGCCCGGTCTCCGCCTCGAGGGTGCGGTAGAGCGCGACGGACTGGCCGAGGAGCTGGGTGATGTTGGCGCTCGAGCGGAGCTGGCCGACGAGGCCGGCGGCATGGAAGGTCGAGCCGGAGGTCAGCTTGTGGCGCTCAAGGACGATGGTGTCCTTCCAGCCGAGCTTGGCGAGATGATAGGCGGTCGAGCAGCCGACGATGCCGCCGCCGATGACGACCGCGCGGGCCTGGGTGGGGAATTCGGCCATGGTCTCGTTCTCCTGCTCTCGCCGCCGGGGAGGCGCGGGCCTGCCTGCCGCCGATCGGGCGCATCAGACCATTCCGCGGGGTTCCGTTCAATGGCTGCGATGCGTGATTGTGTGGCTTTCTGTGGCTTTACGAGGCATTCAACCGCGGAAGGCGGTCAGAGCGGTCTCGAACTGCGCCACGAGACCGTCGGTGTAGGCGACATAATCGAAGTCGATGGTGGACCGGCTCTCCGACACCGCGCTCCACAGCGCCTCGCGCAGCAGCGAGGCGCACTTCATCGCCTCGAACGCCCTGAGCCGCGCGGGAGCGGGCGGGGCGCCGGCGTAGAGGGCGAGGAGGTCGGCTTCGTCGCGGGCGGAGAAGCCGTTGTTGGAGGCGAGGTTGGCGAGGTCGAACAGGCCGGTGTTGAAGCCGGCATAATCCCAATCGAGCAGCCAGAGCCGCTCGCCGTCGTCGAACAGATTGCCGGGCAAGAGGTCGTTGTGGCCGAACACGATCTCGACCGGGCCGACGGTGCGCTCAAGCTCCTCGGTGACGGCGAGGAGGCGCGGCAGCTCCGGCGCGAGGCGCGAGCCGTCGTCGACGAGGAGCCCGGCATAGGAGCGGATCACCTGGAAAACCCAGAAGATCAGCGCGGGCCCGCGGAAATGTTTCGGGATATCGGTGTGGCAGCGGCGCAGCAGGTCGACGATCCGCGGCAGGTTCGCCGGCGAACGAACCTCTTCGGAGGTGAGGGGGCGGCCGTTCAGGAAACGGGTGACGAGGAAGCCCGGCCCCGCCGCGATCACCTCCGGCGACAGCCCGGCGGCGAAGGCGGCGCGGGCGGCGGCGACCTCGTTGAAGCGCAGGATGCCGTGGTCAGGAATGTCGTCGGCGAGGCGGACGACGACGCTGCCGCCGGCGCGGCGGTGGACCACGAAATTCTTGTTCGTGATACCGCCGTCGAGCGGGCGGATCTCGATCGGCCCGTCCCAGAGCGGAAAGCTGCGGATGCGGTCGAAATCGTCGCTGAAGTCCGGCACCCAGATCCTCTCCCTCACGTCACCAAGGAAAGGTCGATCATCCGGCCACACAAATCAACAGAGAACAACATTCGGCGCCGGTCAGGGGGCGAGCGCGCCCCCCTTACACCCGCACCATCCGGTTCCAGGCGTCGAGGCCGGCGATCTTGTAGGCCTCGGCGAGGGTCGGGTAGTTAAAGGTGTTCTCGATGAAATAATCGATCGTGCCTTTGAGGTTGAGCACGGCCTGGCCGATGTGGATGAGCTCGGTCGCGCCTTCGCCGACGATGTGGACGCCGAGCAGGCGGCGGGACTGTGTCGAGAAGATCATCTTCATCATGCCGCTGTGCAGCCCCATGATGTGGCCGCGCGACGTCTCGCGGAAGCGGGCGATGCCGCATTCGTAGGGAATGCCGCGCTCGCGGACTTCCTCCTCGGTCATGCCGACGGTCGAAATCTCCGGCACGGAATAGATGCCGTAAGGGAAGAATTCCGGCGGCGGCGGCGGCGACAGCCCGAAGGCGTGGCAGGCGGCGACGCGACCCTGCTCCATCGAGGTGGAGGCGAGGCTCGGAAAGCCGATGACGTCGCCGGCGGCGTAGATGTGCGGGATCTCGGTCTGGAGGGTCTTCGGATCGACCTTGATGCGGCCGCGCTCGTCGACGCCTAGACCGATCGACGCGAGATTGAGGTCGTCCGTGGCGCCCGCCCGTCCGGCGGCGTAGAGTAGCATGTCGCTCGTCACGGTGCGGCCGTCGGCGAGGGTGGTGGCGACGCGGCCCGCCGCGTTGAGTTCGACCGAATTGACCGCCGCGCCGAGCCGGAGCCCGACGTTGCGGTCCCGGAGGTCGTGGACGAACTCCTCGATCAGTTCCTTGTCGATGAAGTCGAGGAAGGTCTTGCGCGGCTCGATCAGCGTGACCGCGACGTCGAGGGCGCTGAAGATGGTCGCATATTCGACGCCGATGACGCCGGCACCGATGACGGTCAGGCTGCGCGGCAGCCGCGGCAGTTCGATGATCTCGTCGCTGTCGAACACGCTGGTGCCGTTGAAGGGCACATTGTTCGGGCGAAATGGCCGCGTTCCGCAGGCGATGAGAACATTGTCCGCGGTGTAGGCCTGCACCGCCCCGCTGTCGGACGTCACTTCGACCGTGTGCGCGTCGCGGAAGCGGGCGCTGCCGCGGGCGGTGCGGACGCCGTTGCGGCTGAATTGGTGCTCCAGCACCTCCACTTCGTGATCGAGCGTCTTGTGGAGACGGGCGAGGAGATCGGTCGCGTCGATGTCCTGTTTGACGCGGTAGGCGCGTCCGTAAAAGCCGCGCTCGCGCCACCCCGAGAGGTTGAGCACCGTCTCACGCAGGGTCTTGGACGGGATCGTGCCGGTGTGGACCGAGACGCCGCCGACGCGCCGGCCGCGCTCCACCACGAGAACCGACTTCCCGAGTTTCGCGCTCTGCACGGCGGCCCGCCGACCGGAGGGGCCGCTGCCGATCACGATCATATTATAGTCGCTCATGATGCCATTTGCCCCAAAAAGAGCCCTAACATCCTCGGATGTTGGCGCATTGACCTTGCGCTGGGCGGTCGCGTCCGCGCCTTGCAATTGTCATGCGCGATCAGACGCGGTGGCTTAATCGAATGCACGGCGTTGGCGCCCTCGGAACGTGCCGGTGATCAATCTCGACATAGCGACAGTCATTTTCCTCCACGTGACAGTCCTGGCCGCGGGCGCCGTCGCCTTCGCGCACTTGCAGCGGCAGGTTCCGTGGCCGGTGCCGCTTCGGTGGCTCGGTCTCGCTTATGCGATCGTCGGGGTGGGGGCGCTCTCCGCGGCGCTGGGCGAGCACGGCGCCTTGCCGCCCTGGCTTTGGCAGCCTCTCAGCCTGGGATGTGGAACCGGCGGTTTCGCGGCTCTTTGGTGCGGCATCCGCATGCTGAGCCGCGAGCGTGGTATGCCGACGGCTTGGCTGCTGCTGGTTCCCCTCGGCTGGCTGGTGTTTGCGCACGTCATCGGCTTTGTCGCGGAGAATTGGCAACGGGCCGGCATCTTCCATTTGAACGCTGTGGTGTTTCTGGGGGCCACGGCGTGGGAGGTTCTCCGGGGCCGGCGCCGCGAGCCGCTGCCGTCGCGCTTACCGCTCGCGATCATGCTCGCGGTGTTCGCGCTCTCCTTCCTGGCGGGGATCGCCATGATCGCGTCCGGCACCGTTCGTGCAGCGCGGATCGCCTTCGAGTTTTACATTCAGATCTTCTGCTATTTCGGCGTCGTCATTCTCGTTTATGGCTTGGTAAATGAACGAGCCCAGAAGCGCCTGCGGCTGTCGGCGGAGATCGACCCGCTGACCGGTCTCGGCAATCGGGCCCGTCTCGTCAGCTCCGTCCCGCCGGAAGTGCAAGGCGGTGATGCGGCGATCCTGCTCGACATCGACCACTTCAAGGCGGTGAACGACAAGTTCGGTCACAGCGCTGGCGATCGGGTGCTCGCCGCCGTCGCCGAGACGCTTCGCGCGAAGCTGCGGCGGGAGGACATCTGCGTTCGCTATGGCGGCGAGGAGTTCGCCATCATCCTGCCGGACTGGCAGGACGTTGGGGCTGTCGCCGAGCGGCTGCGCGGGGCGATCGAGGCCGTGAAGGTCCCCTTGGGGGATTCGGAAATCGGCGTCACTGTGAGCCTGGGCGTCGCGATCTCACGCACCGGCAACCATTCGTGGACGGATCTGATCGACGCGGCCGACGCCGCGCTCTACGAGGCGAAGCGGGCGGGGCGCAACCGCGTCGTCGTGCAGCGCTTGCCGGCGCCTGTGCCGGCCCGCCAGCGGGCCGGCATGCTCGAAGACGCGTGACTGCGCTCAGCGCCGCTCGCGCAAGGCGCGCACGGCCCGGCGGGCGATAACATCTTCCAGCACCGGCACGCCTGCGAGCACGAACAGCGCGGCGGCGAGCGGAACGGTCGTGATGAAGCCGACATATTTGAAGCCGAGCGCCCCGGTCACCCCGCCGATGAAAAAGGCCGAGAGGAGCGTCGCGAGGAGAGCGAGCTTCTTCAGATCCGCTTGGACGGGCGGGAGGCCCGGGCCGCTGCGGTTCCAATAGGCGAGCTTGCCGAGCTCGATGCCGAGATCGGTCACCATGCCGGTGACGTGGGTCGTGCGGATGCGGGACTGGGAGATCTTGGTGATGATCGCGTTCTGCAACCCCATCACGAAGCAGAGATAGGGGACCCCGAACAGCGCGAAGTTCGGGATGTCGGCACGCATCGCCCCGAGCACGCCGAAGCCGAGCAGGAGGGCCGCTTCAACGAGCAGCGGCAGGGTATATTGCTGGCGCGCGTGGTGGCGGCGGCCCCAATGGATGAGAATCGCCGAGGAGCCCGCGCCCATGGCGAACGCGGCGAACGCCGAGAACCCGGCAACGACGAGCCAGACCCCGCCGATGGCGAGATTGTCGGCCATCGCCGAGACGATGCCCGACATGTGCGAGGTATATTGGCCGACCGCCAGGAACCCGCCCGCGTTCGAGGCGCCCGCGATGAAGCACAGCGCGGTCCCGAGCCAAGCGTCGGCGGCCGCGCTGCGTTCCGCCCGGACGAGCAGGCGCAACGCGTCTGCAACGCGGACATGCTGGGCCTCATTGGGCCCGATTTTCAAATGCGCGGTCATGAAGAGGACCCGCCGAATCGGCGCTGAAAGGAGCGAACGTCCGCATTGAGCCACGATCGCGGAGGAAATCGCAAAACGTGTTAGGCACTTCGCATAAGCGCCCATTCTGGCTGGTTCGTGGCGGCCCGCGCTGCGCAGCCCGGTGCGACGTGGCTTGAGCGCGCCGTCCGGCGGCTGCTAGAGTGTTCGAGAACATTGGCATTTGCGCGAGAGGCGGCCCGGCTCAGCCGGCGGCGGCCCGACGAGGACCCGTGGGCACACCCACAGACACCGGCTCGCCGCCCCTCCCGGCGTCGGGCCACTCTTCGCTTTCCGGGAGCGGAAGCGGTCAGACGGGCGAGGCGGCGCGGCGCTATGCGGCGCTCGATCTCGGCACCAACAATTGCCGTCTGCTCGTCGCCGAGGCGCGCGGGCGCGGATTCCGTGTCGTCGATGCGTTTTCGCGGATCGTGCGGCTCGGAGAAGGCGTCAGCCTCTCCGGCCGGCTCGGCGATGCCGCGATGGACCGCGCCGTCGAAGCGTTGAAGATTTGTCAGCGCAAGCTCGTCGACCGCAGGGTCGAGCGTGCGCGGCTCGTCGCCACCGAAGCCTGCCGCACCGCGGAGAACGGGGGCCATTTTCTCGATCGCGTGCGCGACGAGGTGGGCCTCGAACTCGAGATCGTGTCGCGGGAAACGGAGGCGAGGCTCGCCGTGATGGGGTGCGCCTCGCTCGTCGATCGCGACGGGGACGGGGCGATCCTGTTCGATATCGGCGGCGGCTCGTCCGAGCTCGTCTGGCTCGACACCCACAGCCGCTCGGGCAAGGGACTCACGTCGATCGGCCGTTCGATCCGCGCCTGGACGTCGCTGCCGGTTGGCGTCGTCACGCTCGCCGACCGCCACGGCGGCCTCGACGTCGACGATGAGAAGTTCGAGCGGATGACGGCCGAAGTCTCCGAGATGCTGGAGCGGTTCGATCCGGGACACGCGCTCGATCGCGCCGCGCGCGAGGGACGGGTGCATTTTCTAGGCACCTCGGGCACGGTGACGACGCTCGCCGGGGTCTATCTCGGGCTGGCGCGCTACGACCGCCGTCAGGTCGACGGCACATGGCTCGAGGCCGGCGACGTCGCCGACATGATCGGCCGCGTCCGGGCAATGAGCTATCGGGATCGGGTGGAGAGCCCGTGTATTGGTGCGGACCGGGCCGATCTGGTGATCGCCGGCTGCGCCATCCTGGAGGCGATCCGGCGCCGCTGGCCATGTCCGCGGCTGCGGGTCGCCGACCGGGGGCTTCGCGAGGGTATTCTGACCGAGCTCATCGCCGAGGACCGCGACGGAGGCGGACGGCGGGGCGGGCCGCAGCGCGGTCGCCACCATGGACACGACGGACGGGCAGGGGAGCGGGCGCGATGAGCCAGGGCAAAGGCGACGGCAGCCGCGCGCTGCATGTGAGGGTCAAGACCGCCCGTCGGCGCACCGCCTCCTCGACGCGCTGGCTGCAACGTCAGCTCAACGATCCCTATGTGCGCCGCTCCAAGGCCGAGGGCTACCGCTCGCGGGCGGCCTACAAGCTTCTCGAGATCGACGAGAAGCACAAGCTGCTGAAGCCCGGCCAGCGGATCGTTGATCTCGGCGCCGCGCCGGGCGGCTGGTCTCAGGTCGTCGCGGCCCATGTCGGCTCGACCGACGAGGACCCGAAGGTCGTCTCCATCGATTATCTTGAGATGGATGCC
Source organism: Segnochrobactrum spirostomi (assembly GCF_009600605.1). Taxonomy (GTDB): domain Bacteria; phylum Pseudomonadota; class Alphaproteobacteria; order Rhizobiales; family Segnochrobactraceae; genus Segnochrobactrum; species Segnochrobactrum spirostomi. The sequence goes on from NZ_VWNA01000001.1 coordinate 4,040,966, forward strand.
CTGCCGGGCGTCATCGTTCTCCAGAAGAACTTCCTCGATGAGGATGCGCCGGCCGTGCTCGTCGCCGCCCTCGGCGGCCGCAAGGCGGACCTGGTGCTCTCCGACATGGCGGCGCCGACGACGGGCCACAAGAAGACCGACCATCTGCGCATCATGCATCTCTGCGAGATCGCGGCCGAATTCGCCCGCGACGTGCTGGCGCCGGGCGGCGCCTTCCTCGCGAAGGTCTTTCAGGGCGGCACCGAGGGGACCTTGCTCGCCGACCTGAAGCGCGACTTCGCCCAGGTGATTCACGTCAAGCCGGCGGCGAGCCGCCAGGATTCTGCCGAGCTCTACGTGCTCGCCAGGGGCTTCCGCGGCCGCACCGACGTGCTGGGCACCCACGTCGAGGACGACGATCCCGACGCGCCGTAAGCGATCGGCCGGCGCTTATTTCGCCGGTAGAGCACCCTCTGCCGCATCCTCCTCGTCCGGATCGCGGCGGCGGGCCATCTCGGCGCCGGCATCGCGCGGCAGCCGGGCGAAGACGAACGGCGCCACGAGCGTGATCGCGCCGACGACACAGAAGCCGACCAGAAAGTCGCTCGCGAGGATGGTCTCGCCCGGCCGTGCCGCGCGCAGCGTTTCGAGCACCAGCGCGCCGACCGCGACGCCGGTCGAGAGCGAGACCTGCTGCACGACGCTCGAGAGGCTCGTCGCACGGCTCATCGCGGCGTGGCTGACCTCCGCATAGGCGACTGTGTTGAGGCAGGTGAATTGCAGCGAGCGCAGGAAGCCGCCGACGAGCAGCACCGTGATGATGACGGCCGAGGGGACGCCGAGCGCGAACAGGCCGGTCAGGAAGACGAAGCCGGCCGAGACGAAGCCGTTGAGGACGAGAAGCCGCTTGAAGCCGAAGCGGCGCACCAGCGGCGCGGCCGTGAGCTTCATCGTCAGCGCGCCGATCGCGGCGACGAAGGTGAGCGAACCGGACTGGAACGCCGTCATGCCGAGCCCGAGCTGGAGCATGAGCGGCAACAGGAACGGGATCGCCCCGATACCGACCCGGAACAGCGACCCGCCGGTGACGCTCGCCCGGAAGGTCGGCAGCCGAAAAAGCTTCAGATCGAGGATCGCGTGGGGTGTGCGCCGGGCATGGCGGACATAAAGCAGCGTCGAGACGGAGCCGACCGCGACCAGAACGACCGCCACCTTGAGCGGGATCAGTTCCTGGCCGAGCACCGAGAGGCCGAACACGAGCCCGGAGAGGCCGAGTCCCGAGAGAACGAAGCCGACCCGGTCGAAGCGTGGCCGGTCCGGGGCCATGATGTTCGGCACATAAAGCAGCGCCAGCGCGATGCCGAGAATGCCGACCGGCACGTTGATCCAGAAGATCCAGCGCCAGTGGAAATAGGTCGAGATGAAGCCGCCGAGCGGCGGTCCGATCAGCGGCCCGATCAGCGCCGGCGTCGTCAGCCAGGCGATTAGGTCGACGATCTCGTGCTTCGGGGCGCTGCGCAACACCACGAGCCGGCCGACCGGCGTCATCATCGCTCCGCCGAGCCCTTGTAGAACCCGCGCCAGCACGAACCCTTCGAGCGAACTCGACAGCCCGCAGGCGATCGAGCCCGCGGTGAAGACGGCGATGGCGCTCGCGAACACCGTGCGGGCGCCGAAGCGGTCCGCCGCCCAGCCGCTGACGGGAATGAAGACGGCGAGGCTGAGGAGATAGGACGTGAAGGCGAGCTTGAGGGCGATCGGGTCGGCAACGATGTCGCGGGCGATCGCGGGCAGCGACGTCGCGATCACCGACGAATCCATGTTCTCCATGAACAGGGCCGACGCCACGATGAGCGCCGTGAAGCGGGGCGAGACAGGACCAGAACGCATAACAGGGCCGCGGCGGGCGCCGCGCTCGGCGGCAAAGGTGAGGGTTCTAGCCATTGCAGCGAACCCGCGCGGGAATAAGGCGGGATTCGGCGGCCCGCGACCCGAAAGGAATTTTGCGCGAGACGAAACGCCGTGGTAAAGACCGGCGCCATCTTCACGGAGAGAGGCCGGCTGCCATTTTGCACCGGGTCGGGACCTTCCCCGACCCCGGCGACGGCTCTCTCAATTTTCGTTGATCGCCCGCTCGTTCGGAGGTGGCACCCATGGCACAAATCGTCGAAACCCTGACCGGCCGAGATGCGCTGACGTTCGACGACGTCCTGCTGCTGCCGGGCCATTCCGAGGTTCTGCCGGGCGAGGTCGACGTCGGGTCCCGCGTCACCCGCTCGATGTTCCTCAACCTGCCGATCATTTCGGCGGCGATGGATACCGTCACCGAAGCCCGCCTCGCGATCGCCATGGCCCAGGCCGGCGGCATCGGCGTCATCCACCGCAACCTCACGCCCGAGGATCAGGCGGAGGAAGTGCGGCAGGTGAAGAAGTTCGAATCCGGCATGATCGTGAATCCGGTCGTGATCGGGCCGGACGCGACGCTCGCCGATGCGCTGACGCTGATGAAGCATCACGGCATCTCGGGCATCCCGGTGGTCGAGAACGGCGGGATCGGCGGCTACCACACCGGCCGTCTCGTCGGCATCCTGACCAACCGCGACGTGCGTTTCGCCTCCAATCCCGGCCAGCGTGTCTACGAGCTGATGACGCGCGAAAATCTCATCACCGTGCGGGACGGGGTCAGCCAGCAGGAGGCCAAGCGCCTCCTCCACGCGCACCGGATCGAGAAGCTCCTCGTTGTCGACGACGCCTACAATTGCATCGGCCTCGTCACCGTGAAGGACATCGAGAAGGCCCAGCTCAACCCGCACGCGTCGAAAGACGAGCAGGGCCGGCTGCGCGTCGCCGCCGCCACCAATGTCGGCCCGTCCGGCATCGAGCGCGCCGAGCGCCTCATCGACGCCGGCGTCGATCTCGTCGTCGTCGACACCGCCCACGGCCATTCCCAGCGCGTGCTCGAGATGGTCACGCGGGTGAAGAAGATCTCCAACGCCGTCCAGGTGCTCGCCGGCAACGTGGCGACCGGCGACGGCACCCGCGCCCTCATCGATGCCGGCGCGGACTCGATCAAGGTCGGCATCGGCCCCGGCTCGATCTGCACCACCCGCGTCGTCGCCGGCGTCGGCGTGCCCCAGCTCACCGCCATCATGGAGGCGGTCGACGTCGCCTCGAAGGCCGATATCCCGATCGTCGCCGACGGCGGCATCAAGTTCTCGGGCGACCTCGCGAAGGCGCTCGCCGCCGGAGCCTCGTGCGCGATGGTCGGCTCGCTCCTCGCCGGCACCGAGGAGAGCCCGGGCGAGACCTATCTGCACCAGGGCCGCAGCTTCAAAGCCTATCGCGGCATGGGCTCGATCGGCGCGATGGCCCGCGGTTCGGCCGACCGCTACTTCCAGGCCGAGGTGCGCGACACCCTGAAGCTCGTGCCGGAAGGCATCGAGGGCCAGGTGCCCTACAAGGGGCCGATCGCAAGCGTGCTGCACCAGCTCGCCGGCGGCCTGCGCGCGGCGATGGGCTATGTCGGCGCGGCCGACATCCGCTCCTTCCAGGAGCGCGCCCGCTTCGTGCGCATCACCAGCGCCGGCTTCCGCGAGAGCCACGCCCACGACGTGGCGATCGTCCGCGAGAGCCCGAACTATCCGTCCTCGCTCTGAGGACGGACAGGCGGGCGGGGATCCGCCGCCCGCCGTCGCCGGGCCTTCGCCGCCCGGTCCCATCAGCCGCACCGTCCGTTCGACGCGCCACCGCCCTTGAACGACGGTGCCCCTCTCGCGTAGGAGCCTGCGACGAGACCGAAGACGAAGAGATTATGACCCCAGCCGCACGCCTCGCCGCCGCCATCGAAGTGCTCGCCGATATCGAGGCGACGCGCCGTCCCGTGCAGGACGCGCTGAAGGCCTGGGGGCTCGCCCACCGCTTCGCCGGGTCCGGCGACCGCGTGGCGATCGGCAATCTCGTCTTCGACGCCCTGCGCAAGCGCGCCTCGCTCGCCTGGCGGATGGGCGCCGAGACGCCGCGCGCGCTCGTCCTCGGGGCGTTCCGCTTCGTCTGGGGTCGGCCGCTCGACGAGATCGAGCGCCGCCTCGCGCAGGATGCCCACGCGCCCGCCGCGCTGAGCGACGACGAGCGCCACCGGCTCGGCAGCGACGACGGGCTCGCCGATGCCCCCGATTGGGTCAAGGCCGACGTGCCCGAATGGCTCGCGCCCTCGCTCGCCCGCACCTTCGGCGATCGCTTCGTCGTCGAAGGCGCGGGCCTCGCCGGCCGCGCGCCCGTCGATCTCAGGGTCAACACGCTGAAGGCGACGCGCGACGAGGTCGTCGCCGCGCTCGCCGATCTCGATGCGGTGGCGACGGCACTGTCGCCGATCGGCATCCGCGTGCCGGTCGGGGAGGGGCCAGCCAAGCCGCCCCACGTCCAGAGCGAGCTCGGCTTCGCCAAGGGTCATTTCGAGGTGCAGGACGAGGGCTCGCAGATCGCCGCGCTCGTCGCCGGCGCCAGGCCCGGCCAGCAGGTGCTCGACCTCTGCGCCGGCGCCGGCGGCAAGACGCTCGCCTTCGCCGCCGAGATGGACAATCGCGGCCAGCTCTACGCCTACGATTCCGACAAGCGGCGGTTCGGCGACATCGTCGAGCGGATCGACCGCGCCGGCGCCCGCAACATCCAGATCCGTCCGCCCGGCCGTACCGACCCGCTGACCGATCTCGAAGGCCGCATGGACCTCGTCGTCATCGATGCGCCCTGCACCGGCACCGGCACCTGGCGCCGCCGGCCGGACGCCAAGTGGCGGGTGACGGCGAACGCGCTCGAGATGCGTGTGCGCCAGCAGGACGAGGTGCTTGCGACCGCGACCCGCTTCGTGCGGCCCGGCGGGCGGCTCGTCTACGTGACCTGCTCGGTGCTGCCCGAGGAGAACGAGGCGCGCATCGCCGCCTTCCTCGACGCGCACCGTGATTATGCCCTGACCGATCCGGCCGGCGCCTGGCTCGCCGGCCTCGGCACCGCGATGCCGGAGGCTTTCGCCGCTCCGGTCGCCGGCCACGGCCGCGCGCTGCGCCTCACCCCGGCCTCCGCGGGCACCGACGGCTTCTTCGTCGCCGTGCTCGAACGCCGGGCCCCGGAGAGCCGCCGATGATCCGCCGCTGGGCCGGACATTTCGGGCTTCTCGTTCTCGCCGTCTTCCTCGGCGTGGTGCTCTATTGGGGCCTCTACGTCTTCGCCTTCCGCACGCCCTACGATCCCGTGGGCATGCGCATCACCCGCTTCATCCCGGACCCGCCGCGCCTCTATGTGTGCGAGTTCCTGAACTGGCGTCACGGCGAGATCCCGCCGCCGTTCGGATGCGAGCGGCACTGGAAATATGCCATTCCGCGGAACCTGCCGGAGTCCGAGACGATGACGCCGCCGGCCGCGCCGAAACAACAGGGGACCTGAGCACCATGAGCCGCGAGCGCGTTCTGATCGTCGATTTCGGAAGCCAGGTGACGCAGCTCATCGCACGCCGCGTCCGCGAGACCGGCGTCTATTCCGAGGTGGTGCCGTTCCAGAAGGCCGAGGAGGCGTTCCGCGCCAATCCGCCGGCAGCGGTGATTCTGTCCGGCGGGCCGGCCTCGGTGCCCGACGGCGACAGCCCGCGGGCGCCGCAGATCGTGTTCGAATCCGGCCTGCCGGTGCTCGGCATCTGCTACGGCCAGATGACGATGGCCGAGCAGCTCGGCGGCACCGTCGAAAGCGGCCATCACCGCGAGTTCGGCCGCGCCGAGGTGTCGGTGAAGAAGCCCTCCGCGCTGTTCGACGGCATCTGGAGCGAGGGCAGCGCCTACACCGTGTGGATGAGCCACGGCGACCGCATCACCGCGCTGCCGCCGGGCTTCGAGGTGAAAGGCGCCTCCGAGAACGCCCCGTTCGCCGTCATCGAGGACGAGGCGCGCCGCTTCTACGGCCTGATGTTCCACCCGGAAGTGGTGCACACCCCGGACGGCGCCAAGCTCATCCAGAACTTCGTGCACAAGGTCGCCGGCATTCCGAGCGGCTGGAGCATGGGCGCCTATCGCCAGGACGCCATCGCCCGCATCCGCGCCCAGGTCGGCAAGGGCCGGGTGGTGTGCGGCCTCTCCGGCGGCGTCGATTCCGCCGTCGCCGCCGTGCTGATCCACGAGGCGATCGGCGACCAGCTCACCTGCATCTTCGTCGATCACGGCCTGATGCGCGCCGGCGAGGCGGACGAGGTCGTCAGCCTGTTCCGCGGCCACTACAACATTCCGCTCGTCCACGTCGACGCGGCCGACACCTTCCTCGGCGCACTCGAGGGCGTCACCGATCCGGAGGTCAAGCGCAAGACCATCGGCCGCCTCTTCATCGAGGTGTTCGAGGAGGAGGCCCGCAAGATCGGCGACGTGGGCTTCCTCGCGCAAGGAACGCTTTATCCGGACGTGATCGAGTCCGTCTCCTTCGCCGGCGGCCCGTCGGTCACCATCAAGTCGCACCACAATGTGGGCGGCCTTCCCGAGCGGATGAACCTCAAGCTCGTCGAACCCTTGCGCGAGCTCTTCAAGGACGAGGTCCGTGCCCTCGGCCGCGAGCTCGGCCTGCCGGAAGCCTTCGTCGGCCGCCACCCGTTCCCCGGCCCCGGCCTCGCCATCCGCTGCCCCGGCGAGATCACCGCCGAGAAGCTGACGGCGCTGCGCCAGGCCGACACGATCTATCTCGAGGAGATCCGCAAGGCGGGCCTCTACGACACCATCTGGCAGGCCTTCGCGGTGATCCTGCCGGTGCAGACGGTGGGCGTGATGGGCGACGGCCGCACCTACGAACGCGTCTGCGCCCTGCGCGCCGTCACCTCGATCGACGGCATGACGGCCGACTTCTACCCCTTCGACATGGCCTTCATCGGCCGCGTGGCGAACCGCATCATCAACGAAGTCCGCGGCATCAACCGCGTCGTCTACGACGTGACGAGCAAGCCCCCGGGCACGATCGAGTGGGAGTGAGGGCGATCCTCGGGTGCGATCGGATGGCAGAAGACGCTCGATCGTAGGTCATCGATAGCAGTCGATAAATTCCAGGCCACCCGGAGATCTGCTGCGCTGTCGGGCGTCTCGCCGTTCTTCGAGCAGCGCCCATACGGCGTCAGGGCGCCTCCAGCCTACGCAATTTGGGGCCATTCAATTATCGGCCGCGCGCTTACCGCGAGAGGCTCGCGCGCGGTCAGGTCTCGGAATCGATCACACGATCGCAGATCGATTACTGCTCCTTCTTGAACAGATCCTGGAAGAAGAGTTGGCCCCACGTGCGGCCGCGGGCGTGCACCAGCGCGCCACCCTCGTTGAGTTTTCCCAGCTTAACGGGTGCGAACCCAAGTTGTTTGGCCAGGGCCGCGACGGGAGCGACCGCGTCCTCGTCGTCGCTCGACAGAAAGACCACCCGGTGGCCACCCTCGACGACCGGATCGGCAGCCAAGGTGGCTGCGACCAGGTGATTGAACCCCTTCACGAATTTGGCCCCGTTGAACGACTTCGCAACGAAGGCGGAAGATGGCAGGCCGTCGAACTCTTCCGGGACCGGAAAGGCGTTCATCGCGTCGATGATCGTCTTGCCGTCCCACTTCGGCAGGGCCTTCGCAACCGCGCGATGTTCCCCAAATGGGACAGCCAAGATGATCGTATCGGCCTCGAGTGCATCCCGCAGCGACGTGGCAACGACCATGGGTCCAATCTCCCGAGCCTGCGGCGCCAGCGCCTCGGCCGGCCGCCGGCTCGCGACGGCCACCTCGATGTTCTTCCGGGCGAAGGCGTGGGCGAGGGCCTGGCCGATCTTGCCGAATCCAATAATTGCGTAGCTCATCATGCTTCTCCGATGTTGTGTTGGCTTGATTGCGCAGGCCTTCAACGGCACGGGGCGATCCGTTCGCGTGTGGCGACCTTGCTGCCGCCGTCAGCCACGCGCCGCGATGCGCCGCGACTTCAGATCGCCGAGAAGCCGCCGTCGACAGACAACTCCACCCCGTTCACGAAGCTTGAATCGTCTGAGGCAAGAAACAGCGCGACTGCCGCAATTTCCTCAGGACGACCCATCGTTCCCCGCGGGATCAGGGACTCGAACATCCGCTTCGCTTCCTCGGTGAGAACCTGGTCCTGCATCGGTGTGGCGATCGGCCCCGGGCTCAGCACGTTCACCCTGATGTTGCGGCCCTTCAACTCGTTGAGCCACGTGCGGGCGAAGGATCGCAGCGCCGCCTTGCTTGCCGCATAGACGGAGTAGCCGGGAAAACCTTTTACGGAGGCAACCGACCCGGTCATGAAGATCGATCCTCCATCCCTGAACAGCGGCAACGCCTTCTGAACTGTAAACAGCGTGCCACGCGTATTCAGGTTGAAGGCAGCGTCGAAATGCTGTTCGGTAATCGCGCCGAGTGGGACGGCCTCGCCCGTGCCGGCGCTTGCGTACAGCACGTCGATCCCGCCCTTCTCCCGTTTAACCGTGTCGAACAGACGGTCGAGGTCGTCGAGATTGGCCGCGTCGCCGCGCACGCCGGTCACGTTCCGGCCAATGAGCTTGATGGCCTCGTCGAGCGCCTCCTGCCTTCGGCCCGTGATGAAGACGTAGGCGCCTTCCTCAACGAACCGCTTGGCGCTCGCCAGCGCCATGCCGCTCGATCCACCGGTGATGACGGCAATCTTACCCTCAAGCTTTCCCATGACTTCTCAAATCCCATCTTGGTTGTTCAGGGGACGTCCCTAAGACCCGCAAGATGGGTCCGCCAAAGCCCGGCATTGAGTGCGGAAGCGCGCACATCGGTGGTGCGAAAACGATCCGGATGGGCCAGTGTCACTAGCCGTGATTGTCGGTGTCCGTCGTTCGGAAGGGGGCCTCGTTTGTCGAGGCGTGCTCCGGTGAACGCCGTGCGGCGACCAACGTGTAAGATACGGACTTTGGAAAGGCGCACCGTGCGGTGCGGGATCGCACCATGATCGACTGGGACAACATTCGCTACTTTCTCGCGGTCGCGCGCAGAGGCTCGGTGCGGGCTGCCGCCGAGGGGCTCGGTGTGAACCACTCGACCGTGCTGCGACGTATCGCTCAGCTCGAGGAGCGGCTCGGCACGCAGATGTTCGAAAAGCTTCCCGCGGGCTACCGCCTGACGGCGGCAGGCGAGGAGGTTCTCGATCTCGCGAGCCAGATGGAAGCGTCGTCGCACCAGCTTGAGACGCGCGTCTTTGGGCGCGACCGGAGCGTGCGCGGACTTCTGCGGGTGACGTTGACCCCGATCCTCGCGACACACCTGTTGATGCCGGACTTCGCCGAGTTCGCGGGTCTGCATCCAGACATCGAGATGGAAATCCTGTCCGCCGGCCAACTGGCAAATCTGACCAACCGGGAGGCCGATGTCGCGATCCGCGTCGTCTACGACCGCAAAACCCTGCCGCTCAATCTTCACGGCGTGAAGGGACCGGAGTTGTTCGGCGGTGTCTACATATCCCGCGATCGACTGGCCGCCTGGCGCGCGGGCGCGCCTGATCCGATCCGGTGGATCGTCATCAGCACGCATGGCATTCCGGAGTGGGCCAGCGAGGGTGAGCTTCGCGCCACGGGGGTTCCGTTCAGGACCACGGACGCCGCGGCGGAGGTCGCTGCAGTGCGGCAAGGATTGGGGATCACGACGCTGCCGTGCTTCGTCGGCGATGCGGACCCCCTCCTGGTCAGGGTGCCGGGCACCGACCTGCACATGTACGGAACGCTCTGGGTTCTCACGCAAGGGGAGACACGCAAGACGAAACGCGTGCGCCTCTTCACCGAGTTCATATCCGGCAGGCTCGCCGCTTACGGTCCGTGTCTCGCGGGGCTGCCGATATCGCACGACTGAGGCCCGGCCGGTCGGTCCTCATCGAACGAAGACGAAACGCCCTCGGTCGTGGACCCCCCACACGATCCCCTCGAAGGGCGTGACGCCATCATCGACACGCGCCCACTGTCGACACGCGCCCACGGAGATCAACCCGATCGGTGTTGCGCCACTTCAGGCTCGCCTCGATCGTCAAATCGTGGCGGTCGGCATAATAAAATATCCTATTTCGGCGTCAGCCCAGACTCCCTGCAAATCGCTCCGCAAGACGGCGTTGTTTGAAGGCATCGACGATATAGTCGATGAATGCGCGGGTTTTGCCAGGCAGCAATGTCCGCGACGCGAAATAAATCGAGATGGCTCCCGCATCGGCATACCATCGGGGCGCCACGCGAATGAGGGCTCCGCTTTCAAGATCGTCGATGACATCCGGCACCGCCAGCATCGCGACGCCCAGGCCCAACAAAGCCGATCGTCGCATCGCTGCCGGATCGTTGAAGACGAAGACCTCCCTGAGCGGCGCGGGAATTTGCTCACCGGCTGCGTCGCGCATGGTCCAGTGCCGTATCCGCCCTGATTGCAGGGAGCGCATGACGATGCCGTCCAGCTCAGCCAGATCCGCCGGACCCGCGGGGAGTTTGCGTCCCGCCAGATAGGCAGGCGATGACACCGCAATGATATGGGCTGGGGCGAGAGTGCGCGCTACCACGCCAGGCGACAGGTCGAAGCCACCGCCAATTGCTGCATCATAGCCTTCGGCGATGATATCGACCTGCCTGTTCTCAAAATGCCACTCGGGACGGACGCCGCGATAGCGCGCGATGAAGGCGGGCAGGAGCGGCAGGATGTGCATGGTGCCAAAGGTCGGGGCCAGACTCACCTTGAGGACGCCCGTAGGCTCGCCGCCCCCGTTTGCCGCGCCGGCAATCGCCGCCTGTATGTCGCTCAGGCTCCCCGAGATTGCGTTCCGGAACGCCTCGCCAGCTTCCGTCAGGGTCAGCTTGCGGGTGGAGCGGTGGAAGAGGCGAACGCCCAGGTTGCGCTCCAGCATGGCGACATTGCGGCTGACCGCTGCCGGGGTGAGCGCGAGACGGCGGGCCGCTTCTGAAAAGCTGCCATGGTCGGCGCTGCGTACGAAGGATTCCAGATTGGCCAGGGTCTCCATAGCCAGATCTTCAACGATCCATTGAAGCCGATGCAAGCCAAATACGTCTAATAAGAGATAATCGCTTGGACCACATTCGCTTCACCAAACACGGATGGAGCGAAGAGAATGACGACCCATTTCCAGCCCCTGATCGGCAAGGTGGCTCTGGTCACCGGCGGCACCCGCGGCATAGGTGCAGCCATTGTCCGGCGCCTTTCCCGCGATGGCGCTGATGTAGTGTTCAGCTACACCGCCTCGGCCGATCAGGCCGCCGCCATGGTGCAGGACATAGAGGCGCTGGGTCGCCGCGCCCTTGCCATCCGCGCCGACCAGGCCGTCCCAGATCAAGTCACAGCGCTTGTGCAGCATGCGCATGCCGCTTTTGGTCGCCTCGACATTCTCATCAATTCGGCCGGCGTCTTCGTGACCGGACGGGTCGACGATGCCGAGGCTGACCTTGCGGCGTTCGACCGTCAGATCGCGGTCAATGTGAAGGGCGTCGTGACGGCGGTCCGGGCAGCCGTGCCACTGCTCAGCGATGGCGGGCGGATCGTCTCGATCGGCACGACCGGGGCGGTCCACGTCCCCTTCGCCGGGGCGGCGGATTACATCGCAACGAAGGCGGCAGTGGCAGCATATAGCCGTGGCTGGGCCCGCGACCTTGGCCCGCGCGGCATCACTGTCAACGTGGTTCAGCCTGGCGCGATCAACACCGACATGAACCCGGAAACCGGCGACTTCGCGGCCTTGCTGAGCGGTCTCGCCGCTTTGGGCCGCTATGGCCAGCCGGAGGACATCGCCAATGCCGTCGCGTTCCTGGCCGGACCGGACGCCAGCTATATCACCGGCGCGACGCTCAACGTCGATGGCGGCCAACTCGCCTGATTGCGCGCTCCTCATCCCTTGACCGACATCGCAGGAACAGAACCATGACAAGCATCGGCATCATCGGCGCGGGGCAGATCGGCAGCGCCATCGCTCGCGCCCTGGCTCACAAGGACATCGCGGCGACCATCGCCAACAGCCGCGGCCCCGAAAGCCTGCGGGACCTCCTTGCCGAGGTCGGGCCTGCCATCACGGGCGGCACTGTCGCAGAGGCCGCAACGAAAGACATCGTCTTCGTCGCGGTAAACTGGTCGCGCTTGGCGGGCCTGTTCGCCACCTTGCCCGATTTTGGCGGGCGGATTGTCGTCGATACCAACAATCCCATAGAGGCGCCGTTGTTCAAGCCGGTCGAGCTCGGCGGGGTCGCCTCATCAGAGGTGGTGGCAGGGCTGGCGCGCGGAGCGCGACTGGTCAAAGCCTTCAACCATCTGCAGCCCCAGCTCTTGTCCGGTGATCCGCAGAGCGAAGGCGGCAGACGCGTCCTGTTCTATTCCGGCGACAGTGCGGCGGCCAAGGCAGAGATCGGCGCGCTAATCGCCAGGCTTGACTTCGCCGGGATCGATCTGGGCTCACTCGCCGTCGGCGCACGCCTCGTCCAGTTTCCGGGCGGCGCGCTGGCTGCGCTCAACCTCGTCAAGTTTGGCTAACCTCCAGGCCATACACAAAAGGGATTCACCATGACCGGCGCCACAGCCACCAACCCGACCGTAGAACCGGACTATGACGCCCTGCTTCGCGCCAATCTCCAGCGCGTTTTCAACGAGCGTGACCCCGTGCGCCGCGACGCGGCGATCGCAGACCTCTATGTGGCTGATCCCATCATGTTCGAGCCGGACGCTATCGTGAGCGGGCGCCAGGCCATCTCGGATATCGCCGGAAAGCTCCTCGACAATTTCGGCCCTGACTTCACCTTTGTGCCGGAAGGCAACGGTCTGGGCCATCACGGCATGGGGATGCTACGCTGGCGTGCCGGAACACCCGGCAATCCCGCAATGGTCCTGGGCGCGGACACCGCAGAGATCATCGAAGGTCGCATTGCCCGGCTCTGGGTGTTGCTGGATCTCGCCCCGAGCACTTGAAAAGTGCCCTGTCGAGAAGGGGATTTTCCATAATTTAGCTTAGCGGCTTAGAAGCTTGGCACCTGAAAGAACCATCCGTAAACGCCGAGAGCAGGCCGTCTTCTGTTACGAGCTATCGCGCATCTCAGATGCGCGATAGCTCGCAGAGCGGGACGCGGTGCCCACTCTTAGGCCGAGATGGATCGGATCCTATCCTCAGTCCGCCGGAGGGAGCGAGGGCGATTCCTGCTGCCTCATCGCAGCCTCGATGAAATCAGCGAAGGCGCGGGCTTTGGCACTCGCCAGCCGTCCGGTCGGGAAGACAGCCCACAGATCGACAGGCGGAAGCTCCCAGTCCTCGAGGACGCGGACGACGGCTCTGCTCTCAAGCTCAGGCGCAAACATCCAGTCGGAATTGATCGTCAGGCCCATGTCGGCGAGCACGGCAGCCCGAATTCCCTCGGCCGCACTGACCGTGACACGGCCGCGGAGCGCGACGGATGCTTCGGTGCCAGCCTTCCGGAACACCCAGGTGTTTTCGACTTGGCTGTAGATAATCGCTTCATGTGCCATGAGGTCGGCGGGCGCGGTCGGCAGCCCGGAACAGGCGAGATAGGCGGGCGTCGCGATGACGGATCGTCGACCCCGCGCGAGGCGCCGCGCGACGGCCGAGGAATCCGCCAACTGGCCCATCCGCAAGGACACGTCGATCGCTTCGGAAACGAGGTCGATGACGCGGTCGTCGAGGACGATATCGATCGCGAGGTCAGGATGCCGAGCGAGAAATTCTGGCAGCCGTGGCACGACCAGAAGCCGGGCAAACGTGGTCGCGGCCGAGACGCGGAGCCGTCCGGTCAGGCCCGCTCCCGCACCGCGCGCGTCCAGCTCCGCTTCGTCGGCTTCGTGGATCGCCATCTTGGCGCGCTCGTAAAACCGAAATCCCGCGTCTGTCGGCATGAGGCCGTGGGTCGAACGGGCGAGCAACCGCACCTGAAGCCGGTCCTCCAAATGCGCGATCGTTTTCGAGATCGCCGGTTGCCCCACCCCGAGCTGCCGGGCGGCTCCCGAAAAGGACCCCGTGTCCACCACGCGCACGAAGACCGCCATCGCCTGCAATCTGTCCATGGCACTCATTCCTTACGGGAATAATAGATATCGACGTCACGTCTCTGCCGCAAGGTTACTGGAATGGTCATAGCTGTTCTCGCCGGACGCGGATTGTCCGATAGAGGTAGAGATGATCGAAGTTTACGCCTTCGCGACACCCAACAGCGTCAAGATTCCGATCGCATTGGAGGAGATGGGGCTCGCCTATACGCTGAGGTCGGTCAACGTCCGCAACGACGAGCAGAAGACCGCCAAGTTCCTTTCTCTCAACCCGAACGGCAAGGTGCCGGTCCTGATCGATGATGTGGACGGCGAGCGGTTCGTCCTGACGGAAAGCGCGGCCATCCTCATCTATTTGGCGGAGAAGACCAACGAACTTCTACCGGATGATCGAGCCACTCGGGCGCGGGTCTTCGAGCAGCTCTTCCTTCATGCTTCCGGCTTGAGCCCCGCCTTCGGGAATGCCGGCTTCTTCAAGCGCTCGTCACCGGAACCTCAGCCCCTTGCCGAGGCCCGCTTTCGCGGCGAGGCGGTGCGCCTCCTCGGTCTCCTCGACATGAAGCTAGCCAATCAGGCCTTCACGGCTGGCGACGACTTCACGATCGCCGACATCGCGCATTTCGGCTGGCTGTGGCGCCGCCAATTTCCCGGCCTGACGTTGGACGACACTCCGAACCTTTCCCGCTGGTACGACGACATCGCGGCGCGCCCCGCGGTCAAGCGCGCGATTTCGCGCGTCGAGGGCCTCGCGCCGACCATCTGATCCGATCGCCTTTTCAAGGACAACAGGAGAACCGTCATGTCCCGTTTCGACAGTTACAAGAACGCTTTCGCCAATGCCCGGTTGACCCGCTCCGAAAGCGGCGTGCTCGAGGTCGCCTTGCACACAGACGGCGGCAAGCTCGTGTTCAATGGCCACACCCACGAACAGTTCGTCGATCTCTTCCATGAGATCGGCTCCGACGCCGACAACCGTGTCGTCATCCTGACCGGCTCCGACGATGCCTTCATGGACGCAATTAGTCCTGAGGGCTTCGATTTCTTCTCCCCTCGCGGCTATGATAAGATCTATCGCGAGGGCAAGAAAGTCCTCATGAACATACTCGACATCGAGGTGCCGCTGATTGCCGCGCTGAACGGCCCGGTTCTCCTTCATTCTGAGTATGCGTTGCTTTCCGACATCGTGTTGGCGACGCCGGAGACCGTCTTTCAGGATAAGCCGCATTTCGACTTCGGCATCGTGCCCGGCGATGGTGTCAATCTGCTGTGGCCCGAAGTAATCGGCAGCATCCGCGGACGCTACTTCATCCTGACTCGACAAATCCTCGACGCCCCGACCGCCAAGGAATGGGGGGTGGTGAACGAAGTGGTGCCCGCGGACAAGTTGCTTGGCCGAGCCCACGAGATTGCAGAAGGCCTTGCCGCTCTCCCGCCGCTGACAAGCCGGTACACCCGCATCGCGCTGACGCAGAAGCTGCGCCGGATCATCGACGAAGGGGCCGGCTATGGCCTCGCCCTCGAAGGCATCAGCGCCGCCGAGGTTGCTCGCGCCATGGCGGCCCATGGCTGATCGTCCCGCACGCGATCCATCGAACCGAAACTCCCGTGGAGGAAGATTGTGACCCTGCAATCCAAGCTCGATGCCTTCAAGACCGATTTCGAAGCAGGCAAACCACCGTACAACGTTCCCCCTTCCGTCATCGAGACGATGCACCGCGCCACGGCCGAGCTAATCGAGTCCGGCATCGCTCGACATGCGCTGAAGGCGGGCGACGAGTTGCCGGCCTTCGGGTTGTCCGACCCCGAGGGCAATATGGTTTCGTCCGGCGACCTTCTTTCCAGCGGTCCGTTGGTCATCAGCTTCTATCGCGGCGTGTGGTGTCCCTACTGCAATATGGAGCTCCAGGCGCTGCAGGAGGCACTGCCGCAGTTCAGGCAACTCGGAGCGAGCCTTGTCGCGATCTCGCCCCAGAACGCGGCGAACAGCCGGAAATCCGTGCGGCAAAACAGCCTCTCGTTCCCGATCCTCTCCGACCCGCAGAACGCCGTCGCTGCCACGTTCGGTCTGCGGTTCGAACTGCCGGATTATCTGATCGATCTCTACACGACACTGAAGAACGACCTGCCCGCGTTCAACGGCGACACGAGCTGGACTTTGCCTATGCCGGCCCGCTTCGTCGTCGGCCAGGACGGCGTCATCCTCTACGCCGAGGTGAACCCAGATTATACCCGCCGCCCGGAGCCAGACGACATGCTGCCGGCGCTGCGTCGTGCAGCTCGCTCCGCCGCCTGATCGCCCCTCGGTCTGAAGACCCCGCCCGATGGGGCGGGGTCGAAGGAATGCCATGAAGAGAACCTTCCTGATCACCGGTGCCAGCAAGGGCATCGGCCTCGCCCTGGCGCACCGCCTCGCAAAGCAGGGGCACCGGATTCTCGGGATCGCCCGCAACCGGTCCGACGGATTCCCCGGTGAGCTCCATCCCCTGGATCTCGGCGATCCGGGCTCCGGCATCAGGCTCGCAGCGATCATCCGCGACGCTGAGGTCGACGGCGTCGTCAACAATGTGGGCCTGGTGCGGGCCGCGCCCGTCGGCGACATCGCGGTCGCGACACTCGATGAGGTCATGCGCGTCAACCTGCATCCGGCGCTCATTGCGGCACAGGCCGCCCTCCCGGGCATGCGCATGCGTGGCTGGGGACGGATCGTCAACATCTCTAGCCTCACGGTTCTGGGCAGCGTCCAGCGCACGAGCTATGCGGCGGCCAAGGCCGCCCTCGTGAGCTTCACGCGGAGCTGGGCGCTGGAACTTGCAGCGACGGGCATCACGGTGAACGCTGTTTCACCGGGACCGACCGAGACCGAGCTTTTCAGGGCGAACAACGCGCCGGGGAGCGAGGGGGAGGCCCGCTATCTCGCGGGCGTTCCCATGTGCCGGTTCGGTCAGCCGGAGGAAATCGCTGCGGCGATCGCCTTTCTTCTGTCGGATGAGGCCTCGTTCATGACCGGCCAGACCCTGCACGTGGATGGTGGGGCTTCGATCGGCAAGCTGTCCCTCTGAGATCGCCGCGCGCAATCGCCCTGCGACGGCTCACGCCGTTCCGCCGCCGGCGACAGCGGCCTCGAGCGTGGCGATGTCGATCTTGCGCATCGTCATCATGGCGCGGAAGGCGCGTTGCGCCGTCTCAGGGTCGTTTGATCCCACGAAGTCGAGCAGGCGGCGGGGGGTGATTTGCCAGGAAAAGCCCCAGCGGTCCTTGCACCAGCCACACGCACTCTCGGCGCCGCCGCCGTCGACGATCGCGCTCCAGTAGCGGTCGGTCTCGTCCTGGCTCTCGGTCACGACCATGAAGCTCACCGACTCGTTGGCCTTGAACACCGGGCCACCGTTGAGGCCGACGAAGCGCCGGCCGAGAACGGTGAACTCGACGGTCAGTTCGGTGCCCCGCCGTCCGTCCGGAAAGTCGTCCGGGGCGATGGTGACCCGGCCGACATGGCTGTCGGGGAAGGTCGCCGCGTAGAAGTGGGCCGCCTTGGCGGCTTCGCCGTGGTCGTACCACAGGCAGGTCACGAGCTCGGTCATCGTCTTATTCCTCCCATCTTATCGTTGTGATTTCTGCACGGGCCGAGGCGCTTATGGCCGGAGCTCGGGCTCGACGAGTTTCGCGAGCTTCTGCAGGCTTTCCTGCCAGCCGAGATAGCAGGCCACCGCCGGGATCGCGTCCGGGATGCCTGCCTGCTCGATGGTCATTTCGGTGCCGACCGAGACGGCCTTCAAGGTCACGGTCACCGTCATCTCACCCGGCAGGTGCGGGTCGTCGAAACGGTCTGTGTAGACGAGCCGCGCGCCCGGCACGAGCTCGCGATAATCGCCGCCGAAGGCATGGCGTTCGCCGGTGGTGAAGTTGCGGAACGACAGCCGATGCCTGCCGCCGACCGTCGCGTTCATCTCGTGAACGGTGCAGACGAAACCGTAGGGCGGTAGCCAGGCGGTGAGGGCGTCCGGCTCGACGAAAGCCCGGTAGACCTTCTCCGGAGCCGCCGCGAGGACGCGGTGCAGGTGGAGGGTGTTCGGCATCTCGTGGTCCCTTCTTGCTTGTTTTGGGGATGCTCAGGGCCGGTCGGGGCGGAAGAGGAGCGTCAGGTAGCGGCGCAGATGGTCGATGCTGTCGGCGGCGACCGCAGTGCCGCCCGTCGCCTTGGCGAGCACGAAGGCGCCCTGGAGGACGGCCTGGGTGTGCAAGGCGAGGCTCTCCGCGCTCCAATCGCCGGCGACGCCGTAGCGCGTCATGGCGGCACGGATGTCGGGCTCGAGGGTCGCGGCGTGGCCCGCGATGTTGCGGGTGCAGGCGGCAACGATCTCCGGGCGGGTGTCGTAGGCCTCCTGGGTGATGGTGCCGGCGAAACAGGTGACGTCGGCGAGCTCGCCCGCGAGCAGCGCCTTGCGCAGATCGAGATAGGCGATCAGGCGGTCGAGCGGGTCTTCGAGATCGTGATAGGGCGCCTGCGCGAAGAGGCTGCCGGTCATCGCGTCCCAATGGCCGACCGCAGCGAGGATCAGGTCGTCCTTGCTCTTGAAGTGGTGGAAGAAGCTGCCCTTGGTGACGCCGGCCTCGGCGCACAGATCCTCGACGCGCGTCGCCGTATAGCCCTTGGCCCGCACGACCTTTAGGGCCGCGTCGAGAAGCTTGGTCTTCGAGTCGTGCCGCTTTTCGAGCATGAACGCCACCATACCGACTGGTAGGTACAATCACGTACCGACCAATCGGTATGACGTCAAGGCGATCGGGGAGGTGCGGCGATGGCGGGGCGTCACCGTCGCTCGACGGTGGAGGGGCGTGAGGGCGCACCGCGAGCCGAGGGCGGCCTATGCGGCGGCGTCTCGCAATCCGCTCTCCGTCGTCGCGCCCGGGGCGACCGCGGGCACGAGGTCGAGGCCCAGCTTGCGGAGCATCGCGAAGTCCCGATCGTGGTCGGGGTTTCGCGTGGTCAGGAGAACGCTGCCGAGAAAGAGCGAGTTCGCGCCGGCCAGGAAGCAGAGCGCCTGCAATTCCTCGCTCATGCCCGTTCGGCCCGCGGAGAGGCGCACGATGCTGCGGGGCATCAGGATCCGGGCGACGGCGATCAGGCGGACGAATGCGATCGGATCGGGCGGCTCGGCCGTCTCCGCCACGGGAACGCCGCTGACCACGCTCCACTGGTTGATCGGCACGCTTTCCGGATGCGGATCGAGGCCGGCCAGGAGGTGCAGGAGGCCGAGCCGGTCCGACGGCTGTTCGCCCATCCCGACGATGCCGCCGCAGCAGAGCTTGATCCCCGCCGCGCGAACCCGCTCGATGGTCTCGAGCCGGTCTTCGAGGGTCCGCGTGGTGATGATGCGGCCGTAATGCTCCGGCGAGGTATCGACATTGTGGCTGTAATAATCGAGTCCGGCCTGCTTCAGACGGTCGGCCTGAGGATCGGTCAGCATGCCGAGGGTGACGCAGGTTTCCAGGCCGAGGTCGCGCACGCGCTCGATCATGGTGCAGACCTTGTCGATGTCGCGGTCCTTCGGGCTGCGCCACGCCGCGCCCATGCAGAAGCGGGACGCCCCGGCGTCCCGGGCGGCGCGGGCTGCCGTCACCACCGCCTCGATCTCCATCAGCTTGGAGGCCTTGATGCCGGTGTCGTAGCGCGCACTTTGCGAGCAATAGCCGCAATCTTCCGGGCAGCCGCCGGTCTTGATGCTGAGGAGGCTCGCGGCCTCGATCTGCGCCGGGTTGAAGAAGCGCCGGTGAACCGTCTGCGCCCGATAGAGAAGGTCGGGCAGCGGGAGGTCGTGGATCGCCTGGATCTCGTCGCGGCTCCAATCGGTGCGGATGTCGTCGTCGGCATCGCGGCCGGCCGGGTGCGATACGCTCATCGCACCCTCCGGGCGACACCCTTGACGGCGAGGCACGTGGCGGCGGCGAGCGCGACCTTGACGATGTCACCGGGTAGGAACGGCAGCACGCCGACGGAGAGGACCTTGGACAGACCGACGAACGGCACGAGCCACAGGCTGCCGAGCAGATAGACGACGGAGAGACCGGCGAGCATCGGGGCGATCATCCGCCAGGAGTGCCCGAGGCTGCGCCGCTCGATCCAGGTGCCGGCGAGGAAGGCCGCCACGGCGAAGCCGGCGAGATAACCGCCGGTCGGGCCGGCGAGATAGGCGAGCCCTGCGCCGTTGTGGGAGAACACCGGCAGACCGAGCGCGCCCTCGGCGAGATAGGTGAGGACCATCAGACCGGCGACCCGTCCGCCGAACAGGCCGGCGAGAAGGAACGTGCCGAAGACGTGCAGGGTCATCGGCACCGGCCAGAACGGGATCGTCACCTTGGCGCAGAGCACCATGACGAGGCTACCGGCGAGGAGGCGGACGGGGAGGGGCAGCGCGCCGAGGCCGGTGCGTGGGGCGACGACCGGCGCAGGTGCAGCCGGCGGATTGTCCAGAGCGTTCATCAGGCTCTCACGTGTGAACAGGGATGATCGCGGTGGAAATTATCTATGATTCCGTCCGCACAAGAACGCTAGCAAGCCCTGGACGGCCGTGCACGTTCTAATCTAATAGATTATCTATGAGTGAGATCGAACCCAAACGCGCGCCTGCGGTCGCCCAGCAGATCGCCGAGGTCCTCATCGAGCGGATCGTTGCCGGCGTGCTGCCGCCCGGTACGCCCTTGCGCCAGGATCACGTCGCCGCCGAATTCGGCGCGAGCCATGTCCCGGCGCGCGAGGCGCTGCAATTCCTCTGTGCGCAGGGGTTGGCGATCAGCGAGCCACGGCGGGGCATCCGCGTCGCGCCGATGGATGCCCTGCACCAGCAGGAGGTGATCGAGATGCGGGCGGCGCTGGAATTGCTCGCCTTCCGTCATGCCGCCAAGCAATTCAACGCCCGGCATCTCGCCGCGATCGAAGCCGCCGTCACGGCCGGCGAGCAGGCGGGATCGATCGTGGAATGGGAGCGCGCAAACCGCGATTTCCATGCCGCGCTGGTGGCGCCGTGCCCGATGCGGCGGCTCTTGGCGGTGCTCGGACAATTGCGGCTCGCCCATTCTCGCATCGTGATCGCGATGGAGCGGAGCGCGAACTGGCTGCCGCGCTCGAACCATGAGCACCGGCAGATCTATGCGGCCCTCAAGGCGCGCGACCACCTTCGGGCGACCACCCTCCTGACCCGCCATCTCCACGGCATCGAACGGCCCGGCGCCGATGGTCAAGCGGTCGAGGCCGAAGCGCCGGATGCCCGAGAGCCGCGTGCGCGTCGCGATCGATGATCCTTCAAGCTCGCCCGCGGGCGGAGACGATCAGCCGAGCCGTTCGAGATAGCCGGCGAGGACGGTTCGGCTCGCGTCCAGATGCGCGATCTTCGCCTCGAGGGTGGCGAGCGTGCCCTTCAGCGCGGCGAGAACCTCGGCGCACGGCTCGAAATCCGGCCGATCGGACCGCACGCAGGGCAGGAGGATGCGGATCGCATCGAGCTTCAGGCCCGCCTCGCTGAGGAGGCGGATACGCCGCGCGATTTCCTCGTCCGTCTCGTCGTAATCGCGGTAGCCGGACGCACGGCGCGACGGCACGAGCAGACCCTCCGCCTCGTAATAGCGCAGCATCCGGATGCTGATCCCGGTGCGTTTCGCGAGATCGCCGATCTGCATGCGGCCCCCCTTGACCCTGACAGCGCTGTCAGACCCTAGCGTCCGCGCCCGACGATGAAAACAGGGAGTCGCGGGTATGAAGATGGTCGAATGCGGCGGCGCGCGTGTCGCCTATCGGGTCGATGGCGACGGTCCGGGGCTGGTTTTGGTGCACGGCACCGGGGGCAACGCGGAGACCAATTGGGGCCACCTGGTGCCGGATCTCGCCCGGCATTGGCGCGTGGTGCGGCCGGATTATTCCGGGTCCGGGGAGACGCGGGACGACGGTGGGCCGCTCGGCGTCTCGCGTCTCGCGGCCGAAGTCGTCGCGGCCGCGGAAGCCGCAGATGCCGCGCCGTTCGATCTCGTCGGCTTCTCGCTCGGGGCGGCGGTGGCGATGACGATCGCGGACGAATATCCACATCTGGTGCGACGCGTGGTGCTGCTCGGTGCCTTCATCGACGGCGCCGATCCTCGGCAACGCATGCAGTTCGGGCTGTGGCGCGATCTCATCGCCTCCGACCGCGCGGCCATGGCGCGCCTCGTGCTGCTGACCGGTTTCAGTCCGGCCTTTCTGTCGCGCCTCGGCCACGACGGGATCGCGGAGGCGATCAGCGGGATCGTCTCCAGCAACGATTGGGAGGGCATGGCGCGGCAGGTCGAACTCGACCTCACGATCGACGTCCGCGCGGCGGCGCGCCGGATCGAGGCCCCCGTGCTCGTCATCGGCTGCACCCACGACCACATGGTGCCGCCGGACGAGGCGCGCGCCGTGGCGGCCCAAATCCCCGGTGCGCGCTACGCCGAGATGCCGACCGGACATCTCGCGGCGATCGAGCAGCCCGACGCCTTCACGGCCTTGCTGCGTGACTTTCTGCTCGACGGGGGGAGCGATTAGGAAGCGCCCAGCGCATCTCCGTCGCCCGTCGCGATCCGGAGCGGCTGCGAGAGGTGGTGAAACCTCCCGCAGTCGAGAGGTCGTCAGACGGAATAGCCGCCGTCCATCGTCAGGCTGGCACCGGTGGCGAAGGCGGCCTCGTCCCGGGCGAGATAGGACGTGAGCCCGGCGATCTCCTGCGGCTGGCCCATGCGGCCGAGGGGGACGTTCGGCAGGATGAAGTCGACATGCTCCTTCGTCATGTCGGTCGCGATCGGGCCGGGCTGGATGTTGTTGACCGTGATGCCGCGGGAGGCGAGGTCGATGGCGGCCCCCTTCACCAGCGTGGCGACGGCCGCCTTCGTCATCGCGTAGAGGCCTGCGCCGGGAAAGCCGACACGGTCCACGATGTTGCTGCCGATCGTGAGGATCCGGCCGCCCTTGCCGAGCACCGTCGCGGCTTTGCGCAGCGCGGCGAACACGCCGCGAATGTTCACGGCGACGATACGGTCGAAATCTTCGATCGAAATCTGATCGATGGTGCCGAGGCGCAGGATGCCGGCATTGACGACGACGATGTCGAGCCGCCCGAAGCGCTCCAAGGTCAGGTCGAAGGCGCTCTCGACGTCGGCCACATCCGCGCTGTCGGCGCGGAATGCCGCCGCCTCGCCACCGCTGCTCGCCACGCGAGCGGCGAGCGCCGCCGCCTGGTCCGCGGAACTCGCATAGGTGAACGCGACCTTGGCGCCGTCCGCCGCGAGGCGTTCCACGATGGCGGCGCCGATGCCGCGCGAGCCGCCCAGCACCAGGGCGACCTTGCCCTCGTGTTCCCGTTGATTGGTCATGTCCGAAATCCTTTGTAGACCGATTGGTCCAGAACTACATATGAAATGTGGACCGTTCGATCAAGAATGATTTTTGACCTATCAGTCCGTTTGAAATCGGAAAGGAGGGCGGCATGGCCAGGCACATCGAGTTCGACGCGGATGCCGCGCTCTGCGCCGCGATGCGGGCCTTCGGCAATCACGGCTACGAGGGGACCTCCACCTCGGACCTGCTCGATTGCATGGGCATCGCGCGGCAGAGCCTCTACGGCACGTTCGGCGACAAACGCCGCCTCTTCCTCAAGGCGTTGGAGCGATACAACGCCATGAGCGTCGATCATTTCATCGCCCTCCTGGCGGCGGGGCCGGATCGGCTCGGCGGCTTGGAGGCGGCGCTCACGTCGGTGGTCGCCCCGCCGGGTGGCCCTGAGACGGGGTGCCTGAGGCTTGCCTCGATTGCGGAGTTCGGGCACGCCGATCCGGATATCCATGCGATCAACGAGGCCGCCGCGCGCGTCCTCCTGAAGGCCATCGCGAGCCATCTCCGCGACGGCGTCGCCGCCCATGAGATCGCCGACGTCGATGTCGACGACGCAGCGCATTTCCTGCTGACCTTCGCGTCCGGCCTCAAGGTCGCCGCGCGCGCGGGCGACGATCCGGGTCGCCTGCGGTCCGCCATCCAAATGGCCCTGCGTTTGTTGCGTCCCTGAAGGGCCGCGACGCCTCGGTTCGGACGTCGAGGCCGTATTCTCGGGCCGCTTTCCCGCAGGACCGCCGGCTGCGATCAAGCCGTCGGCACCGTGCCGCCGTCGATCACGATTTCCGTGCCGGTGATGCTCGCGGCGCGATCGGACACTACGAAGGCGACGAGGTCCGCAACCTCCTGCGGCTTCGCGGGGCGGCCGAGCGGGATTCCCCCGAGCGAGGCCATGATGATCCGCTTGCCGCCCTCGTAGTCCGTGCCGGCCTGCGTCGCGAGACGCTTGGCGAACTCCACCGACGCCTCGGTCTCG
This sequence comes from Segnochrobactrum spirostomi, assembly GCF_009600605.1. Taxonomy (GTDB): domain Bacteria; phylum Pseudomonadota; class Alphaproteobacteria; order Rhizobiales; family Segnochrobactraceae; genus Segnochrobactrum; species Segnochrobactrum spirostomi. The sequence continues at coordinate 4,065,353 of NZ_VWNA01000001.1, forward strand.
ATCCAACCCGGTGCAACACGCACCACCCGCACGCCTTTCGGGGCGACCTCTTTGGAGAGGCTTTTGCTGTAGGTCGAGAGCGCTGCCTTTGCGGCGGCGTAAGCGGTGGTCGCTTCCGGCAGCGGGAGTTGGTGCTGGATCGACGTGACGTGGACGACCACGCCGCTTCCTCTCGACACCATGCCGGGCACCAGCGCGCGGTCGAGGCGGACGGCGGGCATCAGGTTGTGATCCAGTTCCGCCGCCCATTCCGCCTCGCCGAGTGCCGCGAAGCCTCCGGCCGGCGAAGAGGAGCCCCCCAGCATGTGAACGAGGATGTCGACCCCGCCGAGGCGATCCTGCACCGCATTCGTCACGAGGGCACACCCCTCGACGGTCGTCAGGTCGGCCGCGACGAAGATCGCGGGCGGCATCGTGCTCGGGGTGGATCGGGCGGCCGTGAGCACGGTGGCGCCGAGGTCGGCAAGCAGCGCGACCGTCGCGGCTCCCGCGCCCCGGGTTCCAGAGGTGACGAGCGCGCGTTTGCCGGAGAGATCGATGAAGCCGGTCATCAGCGGATCTCCAGCCGGGTGATGCGCTCGTCGGCGAGCGCGAAACGAAAGTCGAGGGTGATCGGGCTGCCGGGAAAGCGGCCGCTGACGCGGCAACGAACGGTCACGGCGTCGGCGCCGCCGTGGGCCTCCAGGACGTCCGTCGTCTGCTGATATTTCTCCCGTGCACCCGTCCACCAGGCGCGGATCGCGGCGTGGCCCACATGGCTCGCGGCCTCGTCATCTACGGTCGCGTCGTCGGCGAACGACGCGACGAGCGCGTCAGCGTCGTCTCCCGTCTCCGTCGCGAAGAACGCGGCTATCGGCTTGGGCATGTCCATTTTCATCTCCTCGATCTCGCACGGGTGCGATCGAGGAGAGGTAGGCAAGATAGATTGCTGTGATAATCGAGATAATACGAAATGGAGAAATGAGAGAAATCGAACAATGGCGGATGTCAGCCTGAGCGAGATGGAAGCGGCCCTCGCCATCGCCCGGCGCGGGACGTTCCGCGCCGCGGCGGTGGATTGTGGCGTATCCCCGGCCGCGCTCAGCCACCAGGTGGCGAAGCTGGAGGCATCGCTCGGGGTTCGCTTGTTTCATCGCACCACCCGCAGCGTCTCGTTGACCGAGGCAGGGCGGTTGTTCGTCGAACGTCTTGCGCCGGCGCTGCGCGACGTTCAGGACGGCGTGGAAGCGGTGAAGGCACAGAGCGGTAGCCCGAGCGGGACCATCCGGATCAATGCGGCGATCACGGCCGCGCGCGAGTTCCTCGAGCCCCTCGCGTTGGCCTTTCTGCGCCGTCACCCCTCGATGCAGCTCGATCTCGTCACGGACGGCCGGCTCGTCGATATCGTCGCGGAGGGTTTCGATTTCGGCGTCCGTGTCGCCGGTCTGGTGCCGAGCGACATGATCGCGGTGCCGCTCGGGCTCCCGCAGCGCTATGCGGTGGTGGCGTCGCCGGCTTATCTCGCCGAGCGGGGGACACCGCGCACGCCGGCCGATCTCCTCGGCCACGATTGCATCCGCGTGCGCCTGCCCGGAGGAACGCTCTTTAGCTGGCACTTCGAGCGTGACGGCGACGTCGTCAACGTCGATGTCCAGGGCCGGGTGACGCTCGACGAAGGCACGCTCGCCCGTTCGGCGGCGCGTGAGGGCATGGGCCTCGCTTATCTTCATGCGTTTGGGATCGGCGGCGATGTCGCCGCGGGAACGCTGGTCCCGGTGCTCGCGGACTGGATGCCGCCCGCCGAAGATCTCTGCCTTTATTATCCGGGGCGCCGGCACCTCTCCGCGGCAATGAGTGCGTTCATAGCGCTCGCTCGCGCCCGCGCACGGGGCATCGCCTAGCTTCGTTGCGCGGGGCGCGGCGCGTCACGAGGGTTCGCGCGCGTAGAGCGTCGGCGGCAGGCCGACGTGCCGGCTGAAGGCGACGCTGAAGGCGCTCGCCGAGCCGTATCCGACCCGTGCCGCGATCTCCGCGACGGAGCCGGCGCGCCGTCGCAGGAGGCTCTTCGCCAGCGCCATCCGCCACGTCAGAAGATACTCCATCGGCGCGACGCCGACGCTGCGGCTGAACCGCTCGAAGAAGGCGGAGCGGGAGAGCGCCGCCGCGGCCGCGAGGTCTCCGACCGTCCAGGCGCGCGCCGGATCGCCATGCATCAGCCGGATCGCCGAGGCGAGCCGTGGGTCCGAGAGCCCGCTCAGAAGACCCGGCGCGGCACCGGTCGCCTCGGTCGAGCGCAGCGCCTCGATGAGCAGCACTTCGAGAAGGCGGGCGAGCACGATCTCGCGGACCGGCCGCTGGGCACGTGCCTCGTCGGCGACGAGGCGGACGAGCGTGGCGAGCCGCGCCTGCGACCGCACGTGCACGAGCGCCGGCAGGAGCGGCACCAGCAACGCCGCATCCGGCGAGCCGAACGCGCAATAGCCGACCAGCATGCGCAGATCGGGCGGCTCGTCCGACGGGCCGATGCGAAATGTCCCGTCGGGGAGCGCCACGGGCAGGCTGTCGGGGGCGTCCGCCGGCGGCGGCGCGAGGCTCGACGAGACGAAATCCTGCGCCGCCGGGATGAGGACGAAGTCGCCGGCCTGGAGAACGATCGGTTCGTGACCATCGACTTCGAGCCGGCTGCCGCCTTCGAGGATCGCACAATAGAACGGTCGGCCGGCCTCGGCGCGGCGGATGCGCCACGCGCCCGTAGCGGCGACCGTCTTGGAGAACGGCGCCTGCGGCTGGAGTAGCGTCACGATATCGGCGAGCGGGTCCGACATGTCGGACTCCTGCGAATGAAAGGCGGACGTCTGATTATAGAGCGTCCGGGCTCGCAGGACTATCTTCTCGTCGAAGCCATCGCGGCTCAGGGAGCCTTTCCATGAAGACGATATTCATCACCGGTTGCTCGTCCGGGTTCGGCCTCGAAACGGCCCGTCTCTTCCTCGATCGCGGCTGGAAGGTCGTCGCCACTATGCGGACCCCGCGGGCGGATCTGCTGCCGGACTCGGACCGGCTCGCGATCGTCCCGCTCGACGTCACCGACGTCGACAGCATCGCGAAGGCGATCGCGGCGGCCGGGGATATCGACGTCCTCGTCAACAATGCCGGGATCGGTTGGCTCAACGCGCTCGAGGGGACGCCGATGGCGGTCGCCCGCGACGTGTTCGAAACGAACACGCTCGGCACCATCGCGGTGACGCAGGCGGTGCTGCCGCACTTCCGTGCCCGCAAGGCGGGTGTCGTCATCAACGTGACCTCGACCGTCACGTTGAAATCGCTGCCGCTGCTCTCGGTCTATACGGCGAGCAAGGCGGCGGTGAACGCCTTCACGGAGTCGCTCGCCCTCGAACTCGCCCCCTTCGGGATCCGTGCCCATCTGGTGCTGCCCGGCCGCGCGCCGGAGACCCGCTTCGGCGAGAACGCCCGGGCCCGCATGGGCGATGGGTTTCCGGAGGCCTATCAGGACCAAGTGCAGGCCGTCTTCGCCTCTTGGGGCGAGCCGGGCGAGCTCACCCAATCGGCCGACGTCGCGGCGGCGATCTGGCGGGTCGCGACCGACCCGTCCGCCCCGGCACGGGTGCCCGCCGGAGCGGATGCGGTGGCGCTCGCCGCAGCCGCCTGAGCCGCCCTTACAGGCTGAGCAGGCGCACCGCGTTGGTGTGAAACACCTTTTCGAGAACGTCGTCGCGGAAGCCCGCGGCGGCGTAATCGTCGATCGACTGGCGGATCGGGCGGAACGGATAGGACGAGCCGAACAGGAACTGGTCGGCGAGGAAGCTGTTCGCCGCCTTCACATAGGCGTCCTCGCCCGGCTGGAAGAGGTACATGTCCGGGATCAGGTGGACGTTGGCGTGGCGGAAGGCGACGCCGATGATCTCCTGCACCCGCGGCCAGTAGCCGTGATAGACGGCGATCTGGAGCCGCGGGAAGGCGGCCGCCACCACCGCGACCCCCGACGGATCGTTGAAGCGCGGGTCGGGCGTCGTCGGACCGCTCATCAGGAAGAGCGGCACGCCGAGCTCCTGCAGGCGCTCGTAGATCGGCCAATAGAGCCGGTCGTCCGGATGACGCGGCGGCGCGCCGAAGCCCGGCTCGATGTCGATGCCCTTGAGCCCCAGCGTGCCGACGGCACGCTCGATCTCCTCGATCGCCGCCCGTTCGCCCTGGAGGGCCGGATCGACGGAGCCGATGCCGATCAGCTCGGCGTGCCCGCCGACGATCTCGTGGATGCGGTCGTTGGGCAGGTGCTGCGACGGCGTATGGCGCCCGACCACGACGGCCCGGGAGAGACCGGCGTCGCGGATCTCGGCGAGAAAGCCCTCCGGCGTCAGCGACCGGGTGAAATGGGCATCGTCGCCGCGGGTGCCGACGCGGCGGTTGAGCCACCGGGCGGTCTCGAATTCCGGGCTGCCGGGCGTCGCCCCGAAGAAGTCGTGCAGGAAGGCCGGCCGGCAGCGCAGGTCGATGATCGTCATGTCGGTCTCGTCGAACTCGGTGGGGTCAGCTCGCGCTGGCGGCGGTGCGGGTGGCGCGGATGTCGAAGGCGCCGCCGGTCTGGGCGGTGTCGCGCAGGGTCACCGGCTTCTTGCCTTCGATCAGCGGGAAGGCGAGCTCGGCGAAGCGGATCGCCTCCTCGAGGTGGGGATAGCCCGAGAGCACGAAGGTCTCGACCCCGAGGGCGGCGTACTCGTTGAGGCGCTCCACCACCTGTTCCGGCGAGCCGACCAGCGCCGTGCCGGCGCCGCCGCGCACGAGCCCGACGCCCGCCCACAGATTGGGGGCGACGACGAGGCGGTCGCGCCGGCCCTGGTGGAGGGCCGTCATCTTGGCCTGCCCGACGGAATCCATGCGGGCATAATTGTCGCTCGCCCGGGCGATGTCCTCGTCGGTGATCTTGCTGATGAGCCGGTCCGCCTCGGCCCAGGCCTCGGCCTCGGTCTCGCGCACGATGACGTGGAGGCGGACGCCGAAGCGCACGGTGCGGCCGTGGCGCGCGGCGCGGGCGCGCACGTCGGCGATCTTCGCGGCGACGTCGTCGAGTGGCTCGCCCCAGGTCAGGTAGGCGTCGACGTGCTTCGCCGCGAGCTCGTGGGCGGCCGGGGAGGAGCCGCCGAAATAGAGCGGCGGCCAGGGCTTCTGCACCGGCGGGTGAAAGTTCTGTGCGCCTTCGACGTGCACGTGGCGCCCGGCATAATCGACCGTCTCGCCGGAGAGCAGGCGCTTCCAGACCGTCAGATATTCGTCTGCCGCCTCGTAGCGCTGGTCGTGGGAGAGGAACACGCCATCGGCGGCGAGTTCGCGCGGATCGCCGCCCGGCACGACGTTGAGGAGCAGGCGGCCACCGAGCGCCTCGTCGAGCGCCGCCGCCTGGCGGGCGCCGACGGTCGGGCCGGTGATCGACGTGCGCAGCGCGACGAGGAGCTTGATGCGCTGGGTGACCGTGACCAGCGAGGCGGCGGTGACCCACGGATCGGTGCAACTCGCGCCGGTCGGAATGAGCAGCCCGTCGTAGCCGAGCCGGTCCGCCGTCTCTGCGATCTGCCGCATATAGGCGTTCGACGGGGCGCGGCCGAAATCGGATTTGCCGAGATAGCGCGTGTCGCCGGATGTCGGCAGGAACCAGAAGACGTCGTAAGCCACAATCATTCCCCTTCGAATGGCGTCGCCGCAGCGAGCGTCGGGCGAGGACCCCGCGCTGGACAGGATGGCGGGTGCCGCGAGCACAACGCCGCCGCACCGGGCGCCGTGTTCCATTCGAGGGATAATCCTCCGGATGGAGAGTTGTCTAGTTTGTTTATAGAAAAATATACCCGCAACGCATCACAAATGCCCCGGCCCACGCATCGGCGGTTCTACGCCGGACCCGCCGCGCGCACCGGTGGCGTCAGGGGATAAGGATCGTCGAGCCGATGGTGCGACGCGCTTCGAGGTCCTCGTGCGCGGCGGCGGCTTCGGCGAGCGGCCGGCGGGTCGGGGCGATGGGTGCGAGGTCGCCGGACCGAAGGGCTTCGAACAGCCGCTCGGCCATCGCCCGCAGCCGGTCGGGGGAGCGGATGAAGTGGCCGATGTCGGGCTGCGAGAGCGTGACACCGCGGCGGGCGAGGGCGTCGAGGTTTCGCGTACCGATCGCGCCGCCGGTGCGGCCGAACACGACGAGGTGGCCGCCGGGGGCGAGCGCCGCGAGCGAGCGCTCGAAGGTTTCCGCGCCGATCGGATCGTAGACGACGTCGGCGCCGCGTCCGCCGGTGACGGCGACGACTTCCGCCTCGAGATCGTCGTCGTACAGAATCGGGTGTTCGCATCCCGCCGCGGCGGCGGCCCGGGCTTTGTCGGGCGTCGAGACCGTACCGACGACACGGCCGCCGAGGGCGGCGATCCATTGGCAGAGCAGCATCCCGACGCCGCCCGCGGCCGAATGGACGACGGCGACGTGACCCGGACGGATGGGGAAGACCTGATGGACGAGGATGTCGGCCATCAGTCCCTTGAGGAAGGTCGCGGCGGCGATGTCCTCCGGAATGTCGCGGGGCAGGCGGACGACGGCCTCGGCCGGCAGCGTGCGCACGCCGGTGTAGGAACCCGGCCGCGGACCCGCGTAGACGACCCGGTCGCCGGCCGCGAAGTCCCGCACGCCGGGGCCGATGTCGAGGACCGTGCCGGCCGCCTCCATGCCGGGGATGCCGGGCGGCGTCAGCAGGGCGAAGCGGCCGTCGCGCGTGAACACGTCGACCATATTGACGCCGATCGCGCTCTGGCGGAGGCGGATCTCGCCGGGACCCGGCGGCGGCACGACCACCTGACTCAAGCCCATGACCTCCGGGCCGCCATGGCGATCGATCACGATCGCCTCGGTCCGCAGCGCACCGGGTTCGGCGGAGGGCACAGCCTCTGGCGCAGCGAGGCGGATCGGCGGCACAGGGGGTGGAGGAGAGGGCGGCTGTCGTGTGGCGGAGGATGCGGCCGCGGCGTTGCGGGAACCGGTGCGGCTGAAGTGCCGCCGGAGCGCCGCGAGCCCGGCGGCGTAGACGTCCTCGGCGACCATCCGTTCGAGCGCTGCCGCCCGCGCCGCCGGCGGGTCGAACTCGGACGTCCAGAAGACGACGGCGCTGTCGTCCTCGGTGACGGGCTTCACCTCCATCGTCGCCACATAGCCGACGAGCGGGACCGGCGCTTCGAGAATGCAATAGGTGAAGCGCCGGCCCGCGTCGGAATGGGCGAGGAGCTGTTCGCGAAGAAAGGCGCCGTCCACGAGCCGGAAGGCCCGGACCGCGCCGACGGCGTCGCCGCTCGCGCCGTCCTCGAGGCGGCTCTCGGCGACGGCGGGATGCCAGTCCGCGTGGCCGTTGAAATCGCGCACCAGCCGCCAGACTTCCTCCGCCGAGGCCGGAATGACGGCGCTGCGCGACACGCGAACCCGCATTGTCAGGCGAACCTCGCCTTCAGCGCCTGGAGCCCGGCGAGAAAGACGCCCTGGCCGATGCCCTCGATGAGGGCGGCCTCTCGTCCGGGTTCGCATTCGAACTCGGCGCTCCATTCGGCGAAGGTGCGGTCGCCGTCTGTCACCGGGGTCAGCTTCAGGGTGGCGATGTAGTTCGTCACGCCGAGCGGGCTCTCGAGGATCGTGTAGACCTGCGTGCAGTCGAAGTCCGACAGGGCGAGCAGGCGCTCGCGGATGAGACCGCCGTCCTTCAGGTGGAAATAGCGGATGCACCCGACCTCGGCCGCGTCACGCCCCTGCTCGATGCGGCTGTCGGCGACGAACGGGGTCCACTCGGGCAGCCCGTTGAAGTCGCGCACCACCGGCCAGACCCGACCGACCGGCGCATCGATCACGACCGAAACATAGATCTTAGGCATGGATCGCTCCCTTGATGTTGATTGTTCGTTGGGGATGCCGATGAGGGAGGAGGGGCGAGGCGCGACCCCACCCGCTTCACGCAGAACCGGGTGGAATCACAGGGATGAGCGTCGTCCGCGGCTCGGAGAATCGGCGCCGGCTATGCCCGCACGACGCGTCTCACCGATCGCGGTCGTCGTCGCGGTTCGCACGGTCCGCCTTGTCGTGGCCGTTCGCCTTCTCGCGGTTGCGGGTCAGGCTGTCGATGTCCTTGGCGTCACGCAGCACGTCGGTCATACGACCGATCGAGCCGCCCTCGATGCCGACCTCCTTCATCAGGCTGTCGATCATCGGCGCCTGCACGCGGTAGCGCAAGGCGCTGTCGATCACCTCGTCGGTGACGTTCTTGGACCCGCCGCCGCCGCCGCCGCCCAAGCCCTCGACATGAAGGATCTTGATGGCGTCGATCTTCTCCATCGGCTTGACGCTCTCGCGCACGATGCCCTCGATCTTGTCGAGGAGCGCTTGGCGGATACGGCCGGCGCGGGCGGCATCCGAGAGCAGGTTGTCGGCTTCGTTCGCCTGGCGGGCGCCGGCGGCTTCCACCTCGAGGTGACGCGCCGCGGCCTCGGCGCGGATCAGCACGGCGTCGGCCTCGCCGCGGGCGGCGATGCGCTGGGCCTCGGCGAACCCGTCGGCGGCGTCCTTCTCCGCCACGGCCTTCGTGGTCAGGCGCAGACGCTCGCGCTCGGCCTCTCGGGTGGCGGCGATGAGCTCGACCGCCTTGCGCCGTTCGGCGATCTCGCGCTCCCGCACGGTCATGGATTGCTCTTCGGCGAGCACCGCCTTGGCGCGGGCGGCCTCGGCATCGGCGATGGCCTCCGAGCGGGCCTTGGAGCGGGTGGCGATCTCGATCGCCTTTTCGATCTCGGCCGTCTCGAGCACCTTGTCCTTCTCGATCTCCAATTGGCGGATGTCGCGGTCGCGCACGGTGCGGGCCTCGGCGAGGCCGCGCTCGGTGGTGATGCGGGCGCGCTCCACCTCTTCGCCGGCCGCGATCTCCGCCTCTTCGAAGGCCTGACGGCGGGCGATCTCGAGATGTTCGAGCTGGCGTTCCCGCTCGACCCGCGCCTCGTCCACCTTCTTCTCGACCGCGACGCGCTCCCGTTCGAGATCGGCCTTGGTGAGGACATCGATCCGGCGCGCCTCGGTCTCGGCCTGGGTGACCTCCACGGCCTTGCGGGCGAGGGCGATCGCGTGCTCGCGTTCGGCGATGGCGACCGCCGTGCGCCGCGCGACGTCGAGCGCCTCCTGGTCGCGGGCGCGGTTGATGCGCTCCGTTTCGAGGGCGAGTTCGAGGGCGATCTCTTCCCGCTCGATCTGCTCGCGGGTCTTGAGCTGCGCCTCCTCGATGGCCGCACGGCGGGCGATCTCGCGCTTGGAGATCTCCTCCTCGCTGAGGATGCGGGTTTCCGCGAGTGCCTGCTCCTGGGCGATGCGGATCTTCTCCGTCGCCTCGGCCGCGGTCATGCGGGCTTCCTCGGCCTGAAGTTCGAGCGCCGCGCGCTCGCGGGTCAACTCGGTCCGCTGGAGGGCGCGGCGCAGCTCGATCTCCCGCTCCTGGTCTAGCCGGGCATATTCGTTCTCACGGTCGATTTCGAGCACGCGGCGGTCGGATTCGAGGTTCTGGGTGCGGATCTCGACCATCGTCTGCTGTTCGATGAGATTGCGCGCCTTGCGCCGTTCCTCGATCGTCTGCGTCAGCTTGGTCAGACCCTCGGCGTCGAAGGCGTTCGAGGGATCGAAGAATTCGAGCCGCGTCTGGTCGACGTCGACGAGGGCGACGTTCTCGAGTTCGAGCCCGTTCATGGCGAGGGCGTCGCGCGAGAGTTCGTGGACGCGGGCCATGAAGGCGACGCGTTGCTCGTGGATCTCTTCGAGCGTCATCTCCGCCGCCGCGGTGCGCAGCGCCCCGGCGAACTTGCCCTCGAAGAGATCGCGGATGCCCTCCGGCTGGAGCGCACGCCGCCCGAGCGTCTGGGCCGCGATCGAGACGGCCTCCCGGGCCGGTGCGACGCGGAGGAAGAATTCCGCGATGAGGTCGATGCGCATGCGGTCGCGGGTGATGAGCGCGGTGGTCTGCCCGCGCCGCACCTCGATCCGCATCACCTGCATGTTGACCGGCGTGATCTCGTGCAGCACCGGAATGACGAAGGCGCCGCCAGCGACCACCACCCGTTCGCCACCGAAGCCGGTGCGGACGAAGGCCGTCTCCTTGGTCGAACGCCGATAGAGCCAGCGCAGCAGATAGACCGCGATCACGACCAGGATCGCGATGACGATCAGCCAGAGGATGGCCGTCCCGAGGATTGCAGCCGACATCGTTTCCTCCTCCCGCCGACCGCGCGCAGGGCGCGCGGGCCGGCCGTCTTCTTCAGTGTGTGATCGCCTTGAAGCGGCGCGTTTGGTCCGTCAGAGCCCGTTCGACCGGCAGCCGCTCCATAGAGCTCGCGCCGTAGAAGCCGTGGCAATTGCGTGTCTCGCGCAGCACGAAGGCGGCATCGTCCGGCTCGGCGACCGGGCCGCCGTGAACGAGCACGATGATGTCCGGATTGACCTTCAGCGCCGCCTCGGCCCAGCGGTCGACGAGGGCGGGGCAATCGGCGAGCGTCAGCGCGGTTTCCGCACCGATCGAGCCGCCGGTCGTGAGCCCCAGATGGCAGACCACGATGTCCGCGCCGGCCTTCGCCATCGCCGTGGCGTCGTCCTCGTTGAAGACATAGGGCGTCGTCAGCAGGTCCTTGGAGCGGGCGAGGCGGATCATGTCCACCTCGAGCCCATAGCCCATGCCGGTCTCTTCCAGATTGGCGCGGAAGGTGCCGTCGATGAGCCCGACGGTCGGGAAGTTCTGCACGCCGGAGAACCCCATCGCCTTGAGACGATCGAGGAAGGGGTCGAAGCTCACGAACGGATCGGTGCCGTTGACGCCGGCGAGCACCGGTGTCCGCTTGACCACCGGCAGCACCTCCGCCGCCATCTCGACGACGATCTCGTTGGCGTTGCCGTAGGCGAGCAGGCCCGCGAGGGACCCGCGCCCCGCCATGCGATAGCGGCCGGAATTGTAGATGACGATGAGGTCGATGCCACCGGCCTCCTCGCATTTCGCCGAGAGACCGGTACCGGCTCCGCCGCCGACGATCGGTTCGCGCCGGCGCACCATGTCGCGGAATTTTTCCAGAAGGGTGGTGCGTTCGAAGCGAGGCATGTCAGGCTCTCTTGCGCAGGGGAGCGGCGATCTCGCGGAACGCACCGACGAGTGCCGCGGAAAAGGCCGGGTCGTTGAGGGCGGCGGGCACCCGGATCAGACGGCGCTGCCCGGTCTCGACCAGCGTCGCTTCCAGCGCCTCGACGAGGGCTCGGTCGGCGGCCGGATCGTGGAAGGGGCCGCCGGGGACGTCGAGGAGCGACACGCCGCCCTCGGGGATCAGGAAGCGGACCGGGCCTCGCATCTGGTTGAGTCGTTCGCCGATGAAGCGCCCCGCCGCGGCATTCTCTTCCGGCGTCGTCCGCATCAGGGTCACGTTCGGATTGTGGATGACGAAGCGACGGCTCGCGAAGCGGCTCGGCACCGTGTCCCGCGGGCCGAAATTCACCATGTCGAGGGCACCGAGCGAGCCGACATAGGGGATCGGATGGCGGATGAAGGCGCCGAAGCGGTCCTCCGTCGCCGCGAACACACCGCCGACCAGGAGGTCGGCGACCTCGGTCGTCGTCACGTCGATCGCGCCGGCGAGGAGACCGGACTCGGCGAGCGCCTCCATCGAGCGTCCGCCGGTGCCGGTGGCGTGGAAGACGAGGCAGTCATAATCGTCGGACAGCGCGGCCTGGACCGCCTGAACGCACGGCGTCGTCACCCCGAACATGGTGATGCCGATCGCCGGCCGTGCGCCGGCCGCCTGCGCCGTCCGCTGCGCCGCGCTCGGCAACTGCGCGATCATGCCGGCCAGCGCGTGGGCGCCGTTCTTCAGGATCGTCTCGGTGATCCGGTTGAGGCCCTGCACGTCGGCGACGGAATGGACCATCGCGATGTCGGCGGCGCCGACATAACGGCCGACCTCGCCGGAGGCGACGGTGGAGATCATCACCTTCGGAATGCCGACCGGCAGGCGGCGCATGCCGGCGGTGGCGAGCGAGGTGCCCCCCGAGCCGCCCGCCGAAATGATGCCGCCGATGTCGCGCTGACGCACGATCCAGCGCTCGAAGGCGACCGCCATCGCCTCGACCGAGCGGCCGCGGTCGTCGCCGAACACGGCGCTCGAGCCCAGGGGATGGCAGGAGGCGACCTCGCGCGGCGTCACGTCGGTCGCCGACGGCTTGCCGGAGGTCGAGAGATCGACCGTCCGGGTGCGGATGCCGACGGCCCGCAGCGCCTCGGCGACGAACTTGAGTTCGCGTCCCTTGGTGTCGAACGTGCCGACGACGAGCGCGGTGCGGCCGAAGCGCTCGGCCGCCGGCACCGCGAAGACCGTCGACGCCTCGGCATCGGCCGCGGGCCGTTCCGGAGCCGCCGCTGTCCGCACGCCGCGGCCGAGCTCGGCGTCGGAGAGCGCCCAGCGGTTCGGCAGGCTGGTGGCGCGCCAGGCCGGGGCCGGCTCGTCGGCGCGGCGATCCGAGCCGCGCACGATGCGGAACACCTCCGCGACGCGCTCGGCCGTGCCGTCGGGGCCCGCCGGCTCGGGCGCCGTCTCCGGCTCGTCCGCATGCCGGCCGACGCCGAGCAAGCGCTGTTGCAGATCGCGGTCGGCGGCGAGTTCGCGGGCCGGCAGCATCCGGGCGATGCGGCCGTTGATCATGATCCCGACCGTCTCGGCGACGCGGGTCGCGACGCCGATATTCTGCTCGATGACGAGCACCGCGATCTCGCCTTCCTCGGCGAGGGCGACGAGCATCGCCTCGACCTGCTCGACGATCACCGGAGCGAGGCCCTCGGTCGGCTCGTCCATCACGAGCAGACGCGGGTTGCCGAGCAGCGCGCGGCCGATCGCCAGCATCTGCTGTTCGCCGCCGGAGAGCTGCGCGCCGCCGTTGCCGCGCCGTTCCGCGAGGCGGGGGAAGGTGGCGTAGACCCGGTCGACGGTCCAGGCGGCCTCGCGGCCCCCGCGGGCGGCGAGGCGCAGGTGTTCGTCCACGCTGAGACTCGGCCAGACGCGGCGGCCCTGGGGCACGTAGCCGACGCCGAGCCGCGAGATCTCGTGCGCCTCGGCCGCGACGATCTCGCGGCCCGCGACCTGGATCGAACCGGAGCGCGCCCGCTTCAGGCCGGTGATGGTGTTGCAGAGCGTCGTCTTCCCCATGCCGTTGCGGCCGACGATGGAGATGATTCCGTGCTCGAGCGTGAGGTCGACGCCCTGGATGGCATGGCTTTCGCCGTAATAGACCTGGAGGTCGCGGATGCGCAGGATGGCCTTGCCCTTGGCGGCGGGCTGGCGGTCGAACTCAGCCATGGCCGCCTCCGAGATAGATCTCTTGCACCTCGGGGTCGCCCTCGATCTCGTCGGGGGTGCCTTCCTTGAAGATGCGGCCGTTGTGCATCATGGTCACGCGCTCGGAGACGCGCAGCGCGACGTCGAGGTCGTGCTCGATGATGACGTAGCCGATGTGGGCGGGCAGCGAGCGCAGGATGGCGACGAGGTCGCGCCGCTCGGTCGGCGAGAGGCCGGCGGCGGGCTCGTCGAACAGAATGAAGCGCGGCGCGCCGGCGAGGGCGAGGGCGATTTCGAGCTGCCGCTGCTGGCCGTGGCTCAGTTCGGCGACGCGGCGCTGCGCGACCTCGTCGAGCTTCACCGCATGCAGGATGCGCTCCGCCTGATGCATGGTGGCGTCGTCGCGGCCGGGGCGCAGCAGCGAGAAGCGCCGCCGCGAGACGCCCCGACAGGCGAGATAGACGTTGTCGAGGACCGAGAGCCCGCCGAACAGAAGCGAGATCTGGTAGGTCCGGCGCAGACCCCGCCGGATGCGCTCATAGGCGGGGAACCGCGTCACGTCTTCGCCGAAGAAGCGGATGGTGCCCGAAGTCGGCGGAAAGTCCCCGGTGATGCAATTGAACAGGGTCGTCTTGCCGGCGCCGTTGGAGCCGAGGACGGCGCGCTTCTCGCCGGCGCGCACCTTGAGATGGATGCCGGACAGCGCCGTCAGCGCGCCGAACTGCCGGCCGACGCCGTCGAGTTCCAGCGCGAAGGCGCCGGACTCGGAGAGATCTGCTGTGCGGGCGGGCTCGGCCACGACGGATACCTCGGCGAGGGCTATATCGGATCGGCGAGGCGGCGCGGTACGCCGCCTCGCGGGAGCGGATCGGGGAGGATGGGCCGCGGCGCCCGCCCTCCCGTCACCGGCGTTGCGTCAGGCCGGTCGCTTGTGCCCGTCGATTCCACGGTCACTTGCAGTCCGGATTGTCGCGGGTGGCCGGGCCGATCTTCAGGAACTCGGCTTCGGGCTCGCCCAAGGTCTGGTTCACGTTCTCGTTGACCTTGATCACCTTGTTCACCAGCACGCCGTTCTGGTCCGCCACCTCGGTGACGAAGATGTCGGCGATGCCGTTGCGGTTGTGATCGAGCTTCACCGGACCCGTCGGCGTGTCGAACTGGAGCGTCGAGAGGGTGTCGCGCAGCTTCTTGCCGCCGTCGGAGAGATCGCCGTTGACCTTGTCGAGGGCGAGCAGCGCCGCGGTCGTATTGACGTAGTAGCCGTGGGCGAACAGGGAGGGCGACGGGAAGCCGTCCGGGAACGCGGCCTTGTAGTCGGCCTGGAACTTCTTCCAGCGCGGATCATCCCATGTATCGGCGGTCGGGCCGGCCGCCGGCGTGCCGACGATGGCTTTCGCCACGTTGCCCTTCGAGCCGAGCACGGTCTGGTCCACGGTGATCGAGCCGCCGACAAGCGGCGCGCTGCCGCCGGCCTGCTGATATTGGGTGAGGAAGTTGACTGCGTCGGCACCGCCGAGGGCGACGAAGATCGCATCGACGTCGTCGGGCAGCGCGGCGATCACGGAGGAGAAGTCCTTGTTGCCGATCGGCACCCAGAACTTCGCCGGCACCTTGCCGCCGAGCTTGCAGAACGGCACCATGAAGCCTTCCACCTGACTGTAGGGGAAGGAATAGTCTTCGGCGACCACCGCGACCTTGTGGTAGCCCTTCTCCTTGTAGACGTACTCGCCGAGGCCGGCCATCCACTGGGTGCCGTCGGTGGTGAAGCGGAAGAAGTTCGGCGCCGGATCGAACAGGGTGGTATCCTGCGCCGCCGAGGTGCCGTTGATGAAGGTCACGTTCGGCTGGGTCTTGGCGTAGTCCTTGACCGCGATGCCTTCGGACCCGGAGAGCGGCCCGATCAGGATCTGCACGCCGTCCTGCTCCACGAGCTTGCGGGCGGCCTTCACGGCGCTGTCCGGCGAGCCGTCGGACGAGGCCTGGATGATCTCGATCTCCTTGCCGCCGGCCTTGCCGCCGTGCTGCTCGAGCGCGAGCTTCAGGCCGCGCATGCCGTCCTCGCCGAGCACCGTGAAGGCGCCTTCGAGCGTCGCGAGCGCGCCGATCTTGATGGTGTTGTCGGCGGCGAAAGCGGTGCTCGCCATGAGCCCGGCGATGAAGGCAGCGGTGGCGAGGCTCCTCTTCAGGGTCGTCATGTTTGGTATCCTCCCGTTTTCGTTTTCATTTGTTCTTCGCGGATGCGCCGCGGCCCGGCGTCCACAGGGCGGTCTGGCGCGTCTTCGTCGCGATCCGTTCGCCGATGCCGACGATCCCGTCCGGCGAGACGAAGACGATGACGAGGAAGACGAGCCCGATCAGGGTGTTGAAGCGGTCGCTGCCGACCAGATCGGTGGCGAAGTTCTCCAGCAGGACGAACAGGATCGCGCCGAGGAAGGGGCCGATCGGCCGCCGGATGCCGCCGACCACCGCGACCACGAGCACGTCGATCGCGGCGTTGACGCCGACCGTGCCCGGCGAGATCTGCGCATTGAACCAGGTCAACATCACCCCCGTGGTGCCGGCGATCAGGCCGGCGAGGAAGAAGGCGAACACCCGGTGGGCGGCGACGTGGTAGCCGAGCGCCTGCATGCGGCGGGGATTGTCGCGCACCGCCTGGAGTGTCAGGCCGAAGGTCGAGCGCGCCGCATAGGTCGTGGCGGCGAAGAACAGCACCGCAAGTGCGAGGCTGAGATAGTAGAACGGCACTGGCGATCGCCAATCGACACCGAGCACCTTCGGCGGAAGAACGCCGTGGAAGCCGTTGAACCCGTTGAAGATGCCGTAGTTCTGGCGGACGAAGTAGAAGAACGCCGTCGCGACCGCCAGGGTGATCATGATCATGTAGATGCCGGCGGTGCGCACCGCGAGCATGCCGATCAGCGCGCTCGCCGTCGCCGCGATCAGGATCGCCGCCGGCACCGAGAGCCACCAGGGCCAGCCGAAGCCCATCACGCCCGACGCGTTGGTGCCGAGGATGGAGAGGGCATAGCCGGCGACGCCGGCGATCGTCATCTGGGCGAGGCTGACCATGCCGCCGTAGCCGGCGAGCACCATCAGCGACAAGCCGAGGGTGCCGAGCAGGAGCGCGTAGGCCCCGATCTGGAAGATGAAGAAGGGTGTCGCGACGAGCGGATAGAGAATGAGCAGCACCGCGGCGACGAGCCAGCGCCCGTCGATGCGGGCGAGCCAGACCGGCATCGCGGCGCCACCGGCGCGCAGCGTATCGGGGCGGTGGGCCGGGGAGGTGGGGTCGATCACGCTCATCGCGCCCTCCCCAGGATGCCTTGGGGCCGGATCGCGAGCACGGCGACCATGATGACGAAGGTCAGGATGACGCCGTAGGTCGGGAAGTAGGCGAGGCCGATCTGCTCGGCGAGGCCGACGAGGAGGGCGCCGACCGCGGCGCCGGTCACCGATCCCATGCCGCCGACGATGACGACGACGAGGGAGGCGAGGAGGTAGCGCACGTCCTCGCCCGGCGCGATCGAGAGCGCGGTGCCGCCGACGACGCCTGCGAAGCCCGCGAGCCCGGCGCCGATGGCGAACACCGCGGCGAACACCAAGTGGACGTTGACGCCGGTCGCCGACAGCATCGCCCGGTCGTCCACGCCGGCCCGGATCATCATGCCGATGCGGCTGCGATTGAGGAGGAGCCAGAGCGCGAGCCCGATCGCGATCGCCGCGACGAGCACGATGAGGCGATAGAGCGGATATTTCAGCATCACCAGCGAGCCGTCCGACTTCATCGCCGTGACGACCGGGGTCGTGACGGCGCCGTCGAGCCAGGTCGGGATCGCGAACTGGTAGGTGTTGCCCGACCAGATCGCGAGCATCAGGTCCGCCGCGACGATCGAGATGCCGATCGTCACCAGCGTCTGGCGCAGGTCGTCGCCCTCCATGCGGCGGAACACCAAGACCTGGAGCAGCAGCCCCGCGATCGCGCCGGCGAGGAAGCCGGCGGCGACCCCGAGCAGCCACGAGCCGGTCGCCTCGGCGGTCGAGTAGCCGATATAGGCGCCGAGCAGATAGAGCGAGCCGTGGGCCAGATTGACGTTGCGCATCAGACCGAACACCAGGGTGAAGCCCGACGCGACGAGGAAATAGAGCCCGGCCACCGTGACGCCGTTGAAGATGGTCGTGACGAACAGCTTCTTCGGTCCGACCGCGGCGACGAGCCAATCCGGCCACACGGCCAGAAAGAGCCAGACGACGAGCGCCGCGACGACGATGAGCGCGATCGTCCTGAGCGGATGCGTCATGACATCACCAAGACCGGCTCCACGAGGGCCAGCTTCACCGAGACGGGTGTCATCGAGACGGGCTTCACCGAACTGACCTCACCGGAACGGGACCGAGCGGAGCGCGCCCTCGCGGACGGCGTCACCACGGGCATCCTTGACGAGAGGGGGCGGCGGCGCTCACGCCGTGAGCCGCCGCCGCGCTTCCTGGACCTGCGGCTTCTTGTGGAACTTGCCGTCCTTCATGATGGCGAGGAGGCGAGTGTGGTCCTGCAGGATGCGGACGTTTGCGATCGGATCGCCGTCGACGAGCAGCATGTCGGCGAGGAAGCCCTCTCGGATCTGGCCGAGTTCCTCGCCCATGCCCATGATCTGGCCGCCGTACCTGGTGCCGGCGAGGATCGCCTCCATCGGCGAGAAGCCGAGAAACTCGACGAAATATTCGAGATCCCGGGCGTTGGTGCCCTGGGGCGTCCAGGCGAAGCCGTAATCGCCGCCGATGAGGATGCGGATGCCGCGCCGGTGCATCTTCTTCATGGTGTCGACCGCCATCGCGAGCTCGCGCTCGTAGAGGTCGGCGACGCGCGAGCCCGGCTTGATGCCGTATTCTTCCGCGTTGCGGGCGGTCCGGATCAGCCAGGCGAGACCCGGGGCCACGAAGTGCCGTTCCTTGGCAGCCTCGAGCAGGTCCAGTGCCTCCTCGTCGGCGAACGAGGCGTGGTAGATGTTCTGGATGCCGTGGCGGACGCACTGCTTGACGGATTCCGACGAGCGGGCGTGGGCGGCGAGCACGAGGCCGCGGGCCTTCGCCTCGCGCACGGCCATCGCGACCTCCTCCTCCGACATCGGCGTATCTTCCGCCCGCATGCCGGTGATCTCCTCGCCGGAGAGGTTCAGCTTGATCGAGTCGACGCCGTATTTGATGAGGGTGCGCACCGTGCGGCGCACCTCCTCGGGGCCCGACACCACGATGCCGAGATTGAGCCCCTCGTGCGGGATGTGGGAGGGCGCGGAATCGCCCAGGCCGCCGACCGTGGTGATCTCCGGTCCCGCCGCGGTGTAGCGCGGGCCCGGCAACCGGCCCTGATTGATGAAGTTGCGGATGACGACGTCGAGCCGCGGCTTCGCCGCCGCCGCGCCGCGCCCCGCCGTGAAGCCGGCATCGAGCACCAGCTTCGCCATCTCCGCCGTGACGAGGATGTGCTCCTCCGGCGGCATCATCTGGATCGGGTCGATGCCCGGCGCGTTGTTCCAGGAGAGATGCAGGTGCGCATCGATCAGGCCGGGCATCAGGGTCGCGCCCATGCCGTCGATCACCGTCGCGCCGCCGCCGGCGGGCCGGCCGAAGCGCTGCGAGCCCCGGGTGATCGATTTGATGCGGTTGCCCTGCACCAAGACTTCGCCGGTGTAGGGATATTCGCCCGTCCCGTCGAGGATGCGGACATTGGTGAAGAGCACGCCGTCGCCATCGCGGCCGTCGCTGCTCCAACGGGATCCGTAGCTGCCATTGTCGGCCATCGTGGTCTCCTCCCGAAACCAGCGGGCGTTCGTGCCGTCCTCATTTTCGAGGTCCGGCCCGTCGTCGTTCTTGTCGTTGTTTCGGCGGCCCCGCCGGACCTTGTCGCGGTCTCGTGCGAGGCGCCGTCTTCGGCTCAGCGCTCGGCGCGGTTCAGGAACTCGCCGAGCGCGCGGTTCACGATCTCCGGTTTTTCGACGGTGATCCAGTGCCCGCAATCGGGAACGATCGTTACGCTCGCCCCGGCGATGCGGTCGCCGAGCGCGCGCGCCATGGCGGGCGGCGCCACGACGTCCGCTTCGCCGGTCATGAGCAGGGTCGGCACCGAGATCAGCCGGACGTCGACGGCGGTTGCGGCGGCGAGCGCCTCGCAGCTCTTGGCGTAGCCCTCCGGCGGCTGGCGCATGACACTCTCGCGCACGAAGGCCGTAATGACCGGGTTCGCCTCGCGGCTGCGCGCGGCGACCGCGTTCGCCGCAATCTGATCCGCGATCCCCGCGAGGTCGCCGCCGCGCGCCGTGCGGGCGCGGTTGGCGAGGCCGGTGCGCGCCGCCTCCGGCGGCTCCGTGAGCGCGCCGAACAGGGCCAGCGACTGGACGAGGCCCGGGTCGTCGACCGCGATGCGCTGGCACACGAGCGTGCCGAGGGAATGCCCGACGAAGTGGGCGCGCTCGACGCCGAGGGTGCGCACGGCCGCGGCCACGTCGGCGGCGAAGCTCTCGATCGAGGGTGGCTCGTGCGGCACCGGCGAGCGGGCCGATCCCGGCAGGTCGACCCGGATCGCGCGGCGGGGCCCGAGCGCCGGGAGTTGCGGCGTCCAGGTGTTGGAGCTGCCGCCGAGGCCGTGGATGAGGACGACGGCGCGGCCCTCTCCGGTGACTTCGGCGACGATGCGCGCCGTGCTGACCGTCGTCATGCGCGCCACTCTGCGAAGGCGTTCTCGAGCACGCCGATGCCGGCGATCTCCACGCGCACCACGTCGCCGGGCACGAGATATTTCGGGGGCGTGTAGCCGATGCCGACGCCGGCCGGCGTGCCGGTCGCGATCACGTCGCCCGGCTGCAGCGTCACGCCGGCGGAGATAGTCGAGACGATGGTCGGGATGTCGAAGATGAGGAGCCCGGTGTTGGAATCCTGGCGGAGCTCGCCGTTGACCCAGCAGCGGATGGCGGTGTTCGAGACGTCGAGTTCGTCACGCGTCACGGCCCAGGGGCCCATCGGGCAGAAACCGTCCTGGGACTTGCCGATGAGCCACTGGCTGTAGCGGCCCTGGAGATCGCGGGCGGTGACGTCGTTGACGATGGTGTAGCCCCAGACATGGTCGAGCGCGTCGGCCTTCGCGATGCCGCGGCCGCCCTTGCCGATGATGACGGCGAGCTCGGCCTCGTAATCGATCGCCGACGACACGCTGCGATCGATCATCACCCGCGCACCGGCCGGCACGACGGTCTCCGGCACCTTGGAGAAGATGATCGGCTCCTTCGGCACGGCGCCCTGTGCGGCGCTCGAATCGAAGCCGGACTTCGAGAACTCGTGGGCGTGATCGAAATAATTCTTGCCGACGCAGAAGATGTTGCGGCGCGGGCGGGGGATCGGCGCCTCGAGGTCCACCTCGGAGAGGGCGATGGGCGAGAGCAGGGCCGGCCGGCCGGCGCGGCCGATCAAGGCGAGCACGCCTTCGGCAGCTTGATCGATCGGCAGATCGAACGGGGAAATGGTCTGCCGCTCGCTGTCGACGATGCCCACGCGACGTTCTCCGCCGACGCGGAACGTGGCAACCCTCATCTGCGCCTCCCTTGGACCATTAATGGCCCAACTCATGTTCTTATTTGAGCCATGATAGGTCCATTTTTTTCGACCGCGCAAGGATGCATTTGAGAATTTTCAGAGGGATTGGCTCTGCGGCTTTCAGGCCGATTCAATCGAATGGCATCCAACTCTCTGTAAGGAAACGACTTTATGTGCGCATAGCGCTGCCGGACGTGTGGGGAGATGCGGGGGCGTCGCATCTCGCGGACCGGTGGACGGCAATCAAAGGTCGTGATAATTGGTCCATCAATGGTTCCTGAATGGGAGGGCCAATGTCCCGCTTCGTCGCCGCCGATATCGCCCGCTCGTTGAAATCGCGCATCGCCGCAGGCGAATGGGCGGACGGTCGGCCGATTCCGGCTGAGCGTGATCTCGCGACGACGTTCGGCGTCGCCCGCAACACGGTGCGGCGGGCCATGGCGCTGCTCGAGGAGGAGGGCGCCGTCGTGCGCCAGGTCGGGCGCGGCACGTTCCCGGTGCAGCCGCCGGACGGCGAGATCGCGGCGCTCGTCAATCGCATGGCGGGCGCGAGCCCGGCCGACATGATGGAGATCCGCCATCTGCTCGAGCCGGCCGCGGCGGCCTTCGCCGCCACCAACGCCTCGGTCGCCGAACTCGACGCCCTCATCGAGGCCCATCGCGCCGGGTGTGCGGCGGTCGACATGCCGTCCTTCGAGCATTGGGATGCCGAATTTCACCACCGCATCTTCGCCTGCTCGCGCAACCAGCTCCTGAAGGAGCTTCACGAGCTCATCCGCGTGCTGCGCAATCAGAGCCCCTGGTTCGAGATGAAGAAGCGGTCCTTCTCGGAGGAACGGCGGCTGCTCTATTGCGAGGAACACGAGGCGATCGTCGAGGCGCTGCGCCGCCGCGATGCGGAGGCCGCCCGCCGCGCCATGAGCGCTCATCTCGAGACGGTCGGGGCCAACCTTCTGGGACGCGGCAACGGTTATGCCGGGGGCGCCGCCCGCGAGCGGTGACGATGCCGTTCTGAGATGCCGCGCGGCTCGCGGCGATGGGTGCGGAGGAGGCATCGCCCTGCACCTTGCGAGGATCGGGCAAGAGGTCGGTTGGATCGGGCGGAGCGGCGCGCGGGTCGGGCTCCTATCTCCGCAGCGTGCACTTCGCACCGGAGAAAACGATCATGACGAAGACCTTCGGCGAACGCTCGACCACCGAC
The DNA here is from genome assembly GCF_009600605.1 of Segnochrobactrum spirostomi. Taxonomy (GTDB): domain Bacteria; phylum Pseudomonadota; class Alphaproteobacteria; order Rhizobiales; family Segnochrobactraceae; genus Segnochrobactrum; species Segnochrobactrum spirostomi. The sequence goes on from NZ_VWNA01000001.1 coordinate 4,087,482, forward strand.
GAGGTGCTCGATGGCGTCGATCTTCACGGCAAGCGCGTTCTGGTGACGGGGGTCTCTGCCGGCCTCGGGGTCGAGACGGCGCGGGCCCTCGCGGCCCGGGGCGCCGACGTCGTCGGGGCGGCGCGCGATCTCGACAAGGCGCATCGCGCCACCGAGGCCGTGCGGGCGGCCGCCGCAGCCTCCGGCGGGAGTTTCTCGACCGTCGAACTCGACCTTGCGTCGCTGGCGAGCGTCCGCGCCTGTGCCGACGCGCTGGTGGCCGACGGGCGGCGCTTCGACGTCGTCATCGCCAATGCCGGCGTGATGGCCTGTCCGTTCGGACACACCGCCGACGGGTTCGAGACCCAGTTCGGCACCAACCATCTCGGCCATTTCGTTCTCGTCAACCGCATCGCCGGGCTGATCAACGACGGCGGCCGGCTGGTGAACCTGTCCTCGGCCGGCCATCGCTTCGCCGATGTCGACCTCGACGACCCGAACTTCGAGCGCACGCCCTATGCGGAGTTCGTCGCCTATGGACGCTCGAAGACGGCGAACATCCTGTTCGCGGTGGAATTCGACCGCCGCCATCGCGATCGCGGCGTCCGCGCCGCGGCGGTTCATCCCGGCGGCATCCAGACGGAGCTCAGCCGCCACATGAGCGCGGAGGCGCTCGACGCGCTCGTCGAACGCCTCGACGCGTCGCAGAAGGCCGCCGGCCAGCCGCCGTTCCGCTTCAAGTCGATCCCGGAAGGGGCTGCGACATCGGTCTGGGCCGGGTTCGTCGCGTCGGCGGAGGCAGTCGGCGGGCATTATTGCGAGGATTGCCACGTCGCCGAGATCGCGGACATCGGCGAGTTGCGCGGCGGCGTCCGCTCCTATGCGCTCGATCCCGAGCACGCCAAGGCGCTGTGGGCGAAGAGCGAGGAGATGGTCGCCGAGCGCTTCTGACGGGAGCGCCTGCCGCTTCGAGCGGTCGCAAACGCGAGGAGCGGGCCTTCCGGTTGGGAAGGCCCGCTCACCAGCGAGCGCGGGGGCGGGGTGGGAACGCCCCCGGCGCGGCCAGCCTTTTCAGAAGAGGCTCTTGAAGTCGTCCCAGGCGCCTTCGGCATCGGAGGCGACGGTCCCGACGACCGCGCCGACCGTGCCGCCGGCGAAGCCCCCCGCGGCCGCACCGGCGGCGATCTCGCCGGCTGCCGTGGTGAGGACGACCGGCAGGCCGACCGCGGCGGCAGCGCCCACCGCTTCGACGCCGACCGCGGCGACGGCCGCGGCTCCCACAGCCCCGCCGGCGATGCAGCCGATTTCCGTGCCGTTGAGGCCGCCGTTGACCGAAGCTAGCGCGCGGTCGTTCAGGGTGCGATCGTTCAGGGTGATGGTGTTGATCGACATTTCATCCTCCATCGAGGTTCGGTTTTTGCGAGGAAGGATCGACGTCTCCACCCGCGAAGAGGCTGGCTGCCTCGAAGAGGGTGGCTCGTTGGGAGCAGGGCGCCGCATCCTTGTCAGATGGGGCGAAGACGGTCGGGGCCAAACCGGAGGGTTGCCGGAAACGCCGGCAGCGCGGGCGGGAGGTCGTCGAGAGCTTCGTATTGATCCGCCCGGAACGTCGCTATTCGCGGGCGGCTCTTCAAGAAAGGATTGGTATATTGCACGGGATCACGCAGCATACCGGTCCTCTCTTCATCCTGTCTATTTCGTGTTTGCAGTCTATGTTCTCGTGTCCCCCGTCGTCGTTTCGATGAAGATGAGAATACGCCGGTACCGATCGCGGTCAAGCTGCGTCGAAGGGTTAGATGCGAATGTGTCGCAAGTTTAATCCTGCGGTTAGGCGGCGGTCAGGTTTGCGTCGAGGGCGGGGTTTGTCCGCCCGCCGGCCCGCGGTTTCGCACCCAGTGCGCTCCCCAGGCGCTCCGTTCCGTTTCGGGCCTGCGACACGGTGGGAGGCGTGGCCAAACCTCGCTTGCCCCCTCTTTGTTCTCCCGGTATTCCGGTTGCATGGGCAAACAGGTGATTCCGCCGGGCGGTGAAGGCTCGATCGAGAGCGTCGATCTGCGCGAGGCGCTCGAGGAGCGCTACCTCGCCTACGCCCTGTCGACCATCATGCACCGGGCGCTGCCCGACGTGCGCGACGGCATGAAGCCGGTTCACCGGCGCATTCTCCATGCCATGCGCCAGCTCCGGCTCGATCCGACCGCGGCGTTCAAGAAGTGCGCCCGCGTCGTCGGCGACGTCATCGGCAAATATCACCCCCACGGCGACCAATCGGTCTACGACGCGCTCGTGCGCCTCGCCCAGGACTTCGCGGTACGCTATCCGTTGGTCGACGGGCAGGGCAATTTCGGCACGCTCGACGGCGATAGCCCAGCCGCCATGCGGTATACCGAGGCCCGCCTCACCGATGTCGGCGCGCGCCTCCTCGAAGGCATCGACGACGACGCGGTCGATTTCCGCGACACCTACGACGGTTCCGAACAGGAGCCGGTCGTGCTGCCCGGCGCCTTCCCGAACCTGCTCGCGAACGGTTCGACCGGCATCGCCGTCGGCATGGCGACCTCGATCCCGCCGCACAACGTCGCCGAGATCGCGGAAGCGGCGCTCCTGCTCATCCGCAATCCGGCGACCGACCTCGATGCGCTTCTCGCCCATGTGAAGGGGCCGGATTTTCCGACCGGCGGCATCATCGTCGAAAGCCCCGGCTCGATCCGCGAATCCTACCGCACCGGCCGTGGCTCCTTCCGCGTCCGCGCCCGCTGGGAGAGCGAGGACCTCGGCCGCGGCACCTGGCAGATCGTCGTCACCGAGATCCCGTTCCAGGTGCAGAAGGGCAAGCTCGTCGAGCGCATCGCCGAGCTGCTCGAGGCGAAGAAGCTGCCGCTGCTCGGCGACGTGCGCGATGAATCGGCCGACGACGTGCGCCTCGTCCTCGAACCGCGGGTGCGCACCGTCGATCCCGTCCTCTTGATGGAATCGCTGTTCCGTCTCAGCGACCTCGAAGTCCGCGTGCCGCTCAACATGAACGTGCTCGTCGGCGGGCAGGTGCCGGCGGTGATTGGCCTCAAGGAGGCGATCCAGCACTGGCTCGACCACCGCAAGGTCGTGATCGTCCGCCTCGCGCGCCACCGGCTCGAGAAGGTCTCGCACCGGCTCGAGGTGCTCGACGGCTTCCTCATCGTCTATCTCGATCTCGACCGGGTGATCCGCATCATCCGCGAGGAGGACGATCCCAAGGCCGAGCTGATCGTGGCCTTCACGCTGACCGACGTGCAGGCCGAGGCGATCCTCAACATGCGTCTCCGCAGCCTGCGCCGGCTGGAGGAGATGGAGATCCGCAAGGAGCACACCGCCTTGAGCGCCGAAAAGGCGAGCCTGGAGGCGCTGATCGCCGACGAGAAGGCGCAGTGGAAGAAGGTCGCCGACGAGGTCAAGGTGCTGCGCAAGGTCTACGGATCGGAGACGCCGCTCGGCAAGCGCCGCACCGATTTCGCGGCGGCGCCGGAAGCCCCGACCGTCGACATCCTCGAGGCGATGATCGAGCGCGAGCCGATCACCATCGTGGTCTCCGAGCTCGGCTGGGTCCGCGCCCTCAAGGGGCACGTTCAGGATCTCTCCACCGTCGCCTTCAAGCAAGGCGACGCCCTCAAATGGGTGCTGCGCGGCGAGACGACGGACAAGCTCCTGGTGCTTTCCACCGGCGGCAAGGTCTATACCCTCGGTTGCGACAAGCTGCCGGGCGGGCGCGGCCACGGTGAGCCGATCAAGCTGATGGTCGACATGGAGCAGGGCCAGGAAGTGGCCCACGTCAAGCTCCATCGCTCGGGCGGCAAGGTGCTGATCGTCTCGAAAGAGGGCAGGGGATTCGTCGCCGCTGAGGACGACATCCTCGCCAACACCCGCAAGGGCAAGCAGGTCCTCGGCGTCGACGAGGCGTGGCCGGCGATGCTCATGGTGGCGGTCGAGGGCGACATGGTCGCGACCATCGGCGAGAATCGGAAGCTTGCGATCTTCCCGCTCTCCCAGGTCACCGAGATGACGCGCGGCCGCGGCGTCCGTCTGCAGCGCTACAAGGACGGCGGCCTTTCCGACGTCAAGACGTTCTCCGGCGCCGACGGTCTCACTTGGATCGATGCGGGCGGGCGCACCCACACCCGCAGCCTGGACGATCTCAAGGATTGGACGAGCGACCGCGGTGCTGCCGGCCGCCTGCCGCCGCCGGGCTTCCCGCGCACCAACCGCTTCGCGTGACGCCTGTGCGCCGACCCCGTGTCGGTGGGATTTCCGGGGTAACGGAAACGTTTCGTTAAGCGAACTTGGCGACGATGGCTCATCGTCCGCGGCGTCGGTCTTCCGTCTCGAGTCTCAGTCTCATGGCCACCCGGCAGCGCAAGCGCTCCTTCCTCCGCCATCTCGTCATCCCGGTGATGTCGATTCTCGTGGTGAGCTATTTCGGCTACCACGCGGTGACCGGCGATCTCGGGATGCGGGCGCGCGAGCAGATCGAGGCGGACATCGCCCGACTGACGGCGGAGCGCAACGGCGTGATCGCGGAGCGCATGGCGCTCGAAAAGCGCGTGGCGCTGCTGCGCGCCCAGTCGATCGATCCGGACCTGCTCGACGAGCGCGCGCGGGCGCAGCTCAACATGGTCAATCCGGACGATATCGTCATTTTCCGCTCGAGCCTGCACAAGCCGCTCGCCGCCACCGCCGGGCTCTGAATCGGCCGCTTTTGCTGAATTGCCGGCTTAGGGACAATGTCCTTTCAGCGCGGCTGCTATGCATTTGCGCGGCCTTGGATTGTCCATATCGCTCGGATAAGGTTGCCGCCGCGCCCTTGGGAGGGACGTTCGGAGAGGTTGTTGCATGGCTGTAGCCAAGACGACGCGCACTGGCGCGGCGACCACGAAACGTATCCGCAGCAGCGCTGAAGAGGGTTCCGACACCGCGCTCGACGCGCCGAAAGTACGTAACATCGGGTCCACGAAGGCCGCCGCAGCGACCGCGCCGCGCGCCAGCAAGAAGTCGGCCCCCGTCGCCGACGCCACGGCTTGGGAGCTTTCCCCTCCGCCCCCGGTCGAGTTCACGAAAGAGCAGGACCTCGCCGCCTATCGCGAGATGCTCCTGATCCGCCGCTTCGAGGAAAAAGCCGGCCAGCTCTACGGCATGGGCTTCATCGGCGGCTTCTGCCACCTCTATATCGGTCAGGAAGCGGTCGTCACCGGCATGCAGCTCGCGCTGAAGCCGGGTGATCAGGTCATCACCGGTTACCGCGACCACGGGCACATGCTCGCCTGTCAGATGGACCCCAAGGGCGTCATGGCCGAATTGACCGGCCGCCGCGGGGGCTATTCCAAGGGCAAGGGCGGCTCGATGCACATGTTCTCCGTCGAGAAGGGCTTCTTCGGCGGTCACGGCATCGTCGGCGCCCAGGTCTCGCTCGGCACCGGCCTCGGTTTCGCCAACCGCTATCGCGGCAACGACAACGTCTCGATCACCTATTTCGGTGACGGCGCGTCGAACCAGGGTCAGGTCTACGAGAGCTTCAACATGGCGAAGCTCTGGAACCTGCCGGTCGTCTACGTGATCGAGAACAATCACTACGGCATGGGCACGAGCGTTCAGCGCGCCTCGTCCACCACCGACCTCTGCCACCGCGGCCGCTCGTTCGGCATTCCGGGCATCGCGGTCGACGGCATGGACGTGCGCGCCGTGAAGGCCGCCGCCGATCTTGCGGTCACCCATGCCCGCAAGGGCGAGGGGCCCTATATCCTTGAGATGCTGACCTATCGCTATCGCGGACACTCGATGTCCGACCCGGCGAAGTATCGCTCGAAGGAAGAGGTGCAGAAGATGCGCACCGAGCACGATCCGATCGAGCAGGTGCGTCACCGCCTCATCGAGAACAAGTGGGCGAGCGAGGACGATCTCAAGGCGATCGACAAGGAGATCCGCGACATCGTCAACGAAGCCGCCGAGTTTGCGCAGACCAATCCCGAGCCGGATGCGTCCGAGCTCTGGACCGATATCGTACGTTGAGGAGAGGGCGATGCCGATCGATATCCTGATGCCCGCGCTCTCCCCGACCATGGAGGAGGGCAAGCTCTCCAAGTGGTTGAAGAAGGAAGGCGACACGGTGAAGTCCGGCGACGTGATCGCCGAGATCGAGACCGACAAGGCGACCATGGAAGTGGAAGCCGTCGACGAAGGCACCGTCGCCAAGATCCTCGTGCCCGCCGGCACCGAAGGGGTGAAGGTCAACACCCCGATCGCCGTGCTCGCCGGCGAGGGTGAGGACGCCTCCGCGGTTCCGGCCGCGAACGGCAAGGACACCGCGCCGGCCCCGAAGGCCGAAGCGGCTCCGGCCGCCGCGCCTGTCAGTGCGCCGGCGGCCTCCGTGCCCGCCGCGCCGATCGCCCACGCCCCTGTGGCCGATCCGGACGTTCCGGCCGGCACCGAGTTCGTCACCCAGACGGTCCGCGAAGCGCTGCGCGACGCCATGGCCGAGGAGATGCGCCGTGACGGCGACGTCTTCATCCTGGGCGAGGAAGTCGCCGAATATCAGGGCGCCTACAAGATCACCCAGGGCCTCCTGCAGGAGTTCGGCGCCCGTCGCGTCATCGACACGCCGATCACCGAGCACGGCTTCGCCGGCCTCGCCGTCGGCGCCGCCTTCAACGGGCTGAAGCCGATCGTCGAATTCATGACGTTCAACTTCGCCATGCAGGCAATCGACCAGATCATCAACTCCGCCGCCAAGACGCACTACATGTCCGGCGGCCAGGTGACCTGTCCGATCGTGTTCCGCGGACCGAACGGCGCCGCGGCGCGCGTGGCTGCCCAGCACAGCCAGGACTACGCCGCCTGGTATTCGCAGATCCCCGGCCTCACCGTCGTGCAGCCCTATTCGGCCGCCGATGCGAAGGGCCTCCTCAAGGCGGCGATCCGCAGCCCGAACCCGGTCGTCTTCCTCGAGAACGAGATCCTCTACGGTCACTCGTTCGAGGTGCCGAAGCTCGACGATTTCGTCCTGCCGATCGGCAAGGCGCGCGTCGCCCGCTCCGGCAAGGACGTCACCCTCGTCTCCTTCGGCATCGGCATGACCTATGCCCTGAAGGCGGCCGAGGAACTCGCCGGCCTCGGTATCGACGCCGAGGTGATCGACCTGCGCACCATCCGTCCGATGGACACCGCGACGGTCGTCGAGTCGGTGAAGAAGACCGGCCGCGCCGTCACCATCGAGGAAGGCTTCCCGCAATCGGGCGTCGGTGCCGAGATCGCCACGCGCATCATGACCGAGGCGTTCGATTATCTCGACGCTCCGGTGCTGCGCGTCACCGGCAAGGACGTGCCGATGCCCTATGCCGCCAATCTCGAGAAGCTCGCGCTGCCGTCGGTGGCCGAGGTGATCGCGGCGGTCAAGGCCGTCACCTACCGTTGAGCCGGTCGGCTCGCCGGCGGGCCTCATCGTCCGCCGCCCGCGACCCCGCGAGAGGGGCGCGCGGCGGCGGCCAGCCCGGCGAAGCCCGTGCGGTTTTCCGAATGCGAAACTCGGGTCTTCGAGCCTGAGGGGGACCATATGCCGATCGACATTCTCATGCCGGCCCTGTCTCCGACCATGGAGAAGGGCAACCTTGCCAAGTGGCTCGTGAAGAAGGGCGACCAGGTCAAGTCGGGCGACGTCATCGCCGAGATCGAGACCGATAAGGCGACCATGGAAGTGGAAGCCGTCGACGAGGGTATCGTCGGCGACATCCTCGTTCCCGAGGGCACGCCCGACGTCGCCGTGAACGCCCGCATCGCGGTCCTGCTCGGCGAAGGCGAGGACGCGAGCGCGCTCGCCGCCCCGGCGAAGACGGCTCCGGCCGCCGTGCCGTCGGCGGTCGCGACCGCCGAGACGCCCGCGCCGGCCCCGGCCAAGGCCGACGACGCCGGTGCCCAGCCGCGCGCCGGCCTGAACGGTGGCGCGGCCGCGAACGGTCACGGTGAACGCCTGTTCGCCTCGCCGCTCGCCCGCCGCCTCGCCAAGGAACAGGGCCTCGACCTCGGCGCCATCAAGGGCTCCGGCCCCCACGGCCGCATCGTCAAGAGCGACATCGAGGCGGCCGCCGGTGCCGGCACCGCCAAGGCCGCTCCGGCGCCCGCCGCGACCGCCTCGGCCTCGGCTCCGGCCGCCGCGCCGGTGGCGCTGCCGACCGGCCTCTCCGACGAGGCCGTGCTGAAGCTGTTCGAGCCGGGTAGCTACGACGTCGTGCCCCACGACGGCATGCGTAAGGTGATCGCGCGCCGCCTGCTCGAGTCGAAGCTGACGATCCCGCACTTCTACCTGAGCCTCGACGTCGAGCTCGACGCGCTGCTGAAGCTGCGCGCCGATATCAACGACGCGGCCCCGGTGGTCGACGGCAAGCCGGCCTACAAGGTCTCGGTCAACGACTTCGTCATCAAGGCGCTCGCCGCCGCCCTCAAGGCGGTGCCGGATGCCAACGTGACGTGGACCGAAGGCGGGATGCTGAAGCACAAGGTGGTCGATATCGGCGTGGCCGTGTCGCTGCCGGGCGGGCTCATCACCCCGGTGGTGCGCAACGCCGACCGCAAGACGATTTCGGCGATTTCCAACGAGATGAAGGATCTCGCCGCCCGCGCCCGCGCCAAGAAGCTGAAGCCCGAGGAATATCAGGGCGGCTCCACGGCGGTCTCCAACCTCGGCATGTACGGGGTCAAGGACTTTGCGGCGATCGTCAATCCGCCCCATGCGACGATCCTCGCGGTCGGCGCCGGCGAACAGCGCCCGGTCGTCCGCGGCGGCCAGCTCGCTGTCGCGACCGTGATGACGATCACGCTCTCCACCGACCATCGTGCGGTCGACGGCGCCCTCGGCGCCGAGCTCGGCGCGGCCTTCAAGGCGGCGATCGAGAAGCCGCTCGGCCTTCTGGTCTGACGCACCGCCGCATCCTCGCTCAGGGGATGCGGCGGGCCTTTTCGCCCTCCGCGCGGTCGCGGCGGGCGTCATCGCCGGCGAGCGGCGCCGATACGGCGCGCCGCGGCGGCCTGAACCGAATTTTCCCCGCCCGCTCTCCTGGTCGCCGCTGAAGACGGTGGTGGCCGAGCGGGGCCTCCGTCCGGTTGGTGTGGAGGCGTGCCAGGGCTTGGAGATTGAGATGAGCAACGCCTACGACGTCATCGTGATCGGGTCCGGCCCGGGCGGCTATGTGACGGCGATCCGCGCCGCGCAGCTCGGCTTCCGCACCGCGGTGGCCGAGAAGACCCATCTCGGCGGCATCTGCCTCAACTGGGGCTGCATTCCGACCAAGGCGCTGCTGCGCTCGGCCGAGGTGTTCCACTATATCGAGAACGCCAGCGCCTACGGCCTGTCCGCCTCGAACCCGAGCTTCGACATCGCGGCCGTGGTGAAGCGCTCGCGCGGCGTCGCCGGGCAGCTCTCGATGGGCGTCGCCGGCCTTCTGAAGAAGAACAAGGTCGACGTGATCTGGGGCAGCGCCAAGCTGACCGCGCCGGGCAAGATCGCCATCGTGGCCGCCGACAATGCGCCCCGTGGCGCGCTCGGCGGCGGCGATTATGAGGCCAAGCACATCATTGTCGCGACCGGCGCCCGGCCGCGCGCGCTGCCCGGTATCGAGCCGGACAAGAAGCTGATCTGGACCTATTTCGAGGCGATGGTGCCCGACACCTTCCCGAAATCGCTCCTCGTCATGGGCTCGGGTGCGATCGGCATCGAATTCGCCTCGTTCTACCGCACCATGGGCGCCGAGGTGACGGTGGTCGAGGTGCTGCCGCAGATCCTCCCCGTCGAGGACGCCGAGATCGCGGCGCACGTGCGCAAGCGCCTCGAGAAGCAGGGCATCAAGATCTTCACCGACACCAAGGTCAGCGCGGTGAAGAAGGGTGACAACAGCGTCACCGCGACGATCGAAGGCAAGGACGGCGCCAAGCAGGACATCACGGCGGATCGCCTGATCTCGGCGGTCGGCGTCGTCGGCAACATCGAGGGCCTCGGCCTCGAGGCGCTCGGCGTGAAGACCGAGCGCGGTTGCATCGTGACCGACGGCCTCGGCCGCACAAACGTGCCGGGCCTCTATGCGATCGGCGACGTCGCCGGCCCGCCGATGCTCGCCCACAAGGCCGAGCATGAAGGCGTGATCTGCATCGAGGCGATCAAGGGTCTGCACGTCCACCCGCTCGACAAGTCGAAGATCCCGGGCTGCACCTATTGCCAGCCGCAGGTCGCCTCGGTCGGCCTCACCGAGGCCAAGGCCAAGGAACAGGGCCGCGAGATCCGCGTCGGCCGCTTCCCCTTCATCGGCAACGGCAAGGCGATCGCGCTCGGCGAGCCGGAAGGCCTCGTCAAGACGATCTTCGACGCCAAGACCGGCGAGCTGCTGGGCGCCCATCTCGTCGGCGCCGAGGTGACGGAACTGATCCAGGGCTTCGTGATCGCGATGAACCTGGAAACCACCGAGGAAGAGCTGATCCACGCGGTGTTCCCGCACCCGACGCTCTCCGAGACGATGCACGAGAGCGTCCTCAACGCCTACGGCCGCGCGATCCACATCTGACGACGAGGCGGGCGTTTCGGCAGGGTCGGAACGCCCGTTTGCAACTTTACCGGCGAGGATGCGTTTTGGCGTCCCGGCGCCGCCGCTCCCTTCTCCCCCTCGGGGAGAAGGTGGCCCGATAGGGCCGGATGAGGGGATTTCTTTTTAATTACAGAGTTTTATGAAGCGAGCCTCGGCGCCCTCCATCGGGCGTTCAGCGTCGCTCCGTCGCAATTGAGTGCGAAGGAGTACACCAAACGGCCGAGTGTGTGCGGCCCCTGGATGGCCGGCACAAGGCCGGCCATGGCGACGGAGGGGCCGGACGCCCCTCAGGAGACGGGCCTGCTAGAGCAGGCCCCTCACACCGGCCGGAGCAGCACGTGCTTCTTGCGGCCGACGGAGACCTTGATGACGCCTTCGGGCGTCAGGTCGCCGGTGCCGAGCACGGTGCGCTCGTCTTCCATCGCCTTGTCGTTGATGCGGATGCCGCCGCCCTGGACGTGCCGGCGCACTTCGCCGTTCGACTTGGCGAGACCGGCTTTGACCACGGCCGTCAGCAGCCCGAGCCCGGCTTCGAGCTCCGCGGCCGGGATTTCGACCGTCGGCAGGCTCTCGGCGAGGGCGCCCTCCTCGAAGGTGCGACGGGCCGTCTCGGCCGCGGCCTCGGCCGCCTCGCTGCCGTGCAGGAGCCGCGTCGTCTCGGTCGCCAGCACCTTCTTGGCCTCGTTGATCTCGTTGCCGCCGAGCGCCGCGAGCTTGGCGATCTCGCCGAGCGGAAGGGTGGTGAAGAGCTTGAGGAAGCGCTCGACGTCGGCATCCGCCGTGTTGCGCCAGAACTGCCAATAATCGTAGGGCGACAGCAGGTCGGCATTGAGCCACACCGCACCGGCCGCGGTCTTGCCCATCTTGGCGCCCGAGGCGGTGGTGAGGAGCGGCGTGGTCAGGCCGAACAGGTCGGCGTCGATCATGCGCCGGCCGAGATCGATGCCGTTGACGATGTTGCCCCACTGATCCGAGCCGCCCATCTGCAGCACGCAGCCATGGCGCTTGTGCAGTTCCACGAAGTCGTAGGCCTGCAGGATCATGTAGTTGAATTCGAGGAAGGTCAGCGGCTGCTCGCGGTCGAGCCGCAGCTTCACCGAATCGAAGGTGAGCATGCGGTTGACGGTGAAATGCCGCCCCACGTCGCGCAGAAGCGGGATGTAGAGGAGCTCGTCGAGCCAGTCCGCGTTGTTCGCCATCACCGCGCCGGTCGCGCCGCCGTCATAGCGCAGGAAGCGCTCGAACGCCTTGCGGATGCCGACGATGTTCTCGTCGATGACCTCGTTCGAGAGCAGTTTGCGGCTCTCGTCCTTGCCGGAGGGATCGCCGATCTTGGTGGTGCCGCCGCCCATCAGCGTGATCGGCCGGTGCCCGGTCTCCTGGAGCCAGTGCAGCATCATGATCGAGATCATGTGGCCGACGTGCAGGCTCGATCCGGTCGCGTCGAAGCCGATATAGGCCGTGATCGGCCCCGCCTTCGCCTTCGCGTCGAGGCCCTCGAGGTCCGAGCACTGATGGATGTAGCCGCGCTCGGAGAGGACGTTGAGGAAATCGGACTTGAGACTGGTCATCGGCATCGTTCCGTAGGCGGCCGGGCGGTCGCCGAGTGTCGCGGCGCTCTATAGCGGCAAAAGCGGCGGGAGGCCATTGGTGAACGGAACTCGAGATCATCGAGCGTGATCTCGAATGCCGCATTATGCAGTCGAATGCACATTTTCTGATATTGTGGCGTCACTGCGGGATGGGGAATGGCAGTGGACGTGTCGCTGGGCGAACGCTGGGAGTGTTTTATAGAACGTGCGGTGAGCACCGGACGCTATACCTCGGCACGCGAGGTCATTTGCGAGGGGCTTCGGCTGCTCGAACAGCGCGAGACGAAGCTGAAGGCGCTTCGCGAGACGGTGAACGACTCGATCGCCGGCGGTGAGGGGATCGACGACGGCGCGCTCGATGCCTTTCTGGAGGCGCAAGCTGCGGCGATCGTTCGGCGTGGCTAGTCCAATCGGAGTACTGACCGTGACCCAAGCCGTGAACCGTCTCGTGCGCGCCGTCGGGCTGATGAGCGGCACGTCTATGGATGCCGTGGACGTCGCCCTGATCGAAACGGACGGCGAGGGGATCGTCCGCCGCCTCGCCGCCGGCGAGCGGCCCTACCGGGACGACGAGCGCGCGGCGATTCGCGCCGCGCTCCCCGTGGCGGCCGGCCTCGCGGATCGGGCCGCCCGTCCCGACGCGCTCGCCCGGGCGGAGCGGATCGTCACCGAGGTCCACGCCGAGGCGGTCGAGACCTTCCTCGCCGACCACGCCATCGATCCCGCCACCATCGACGTCGTCGGCTTCCATGGCCAGACCGTCTTCCATGCGCCGGAGCGTGCGCTGACGATCCAGATCGGCGACGGCCCGGCGCTCGCCGCGCGGCTCGGCATCGATGTCGTCTACGATCTGCGGGCGGCGGACATGCTGGCGGGCGGGCAGGGCGCGCCGCTGGTGCCGGCCTATCACCGGGCGCTGGCGGAGGCGGCGGGCCTCGATCTTCCCGTCGTGCTCCTCAATCTCGGCGGCGTCGGCAACATCACGTTCGTCGGTGCCGACGGCACCCTGATCGCCTTCGATACGGGGCCGGCGAACGCCCTCGTCGACGATCTGCTGCTCGAACGGCTCGGACGGCCGATGGACGAAGGCGGCCGCATCGCCGCCGCCGGCCACGTGGATTCAGCCGCGCTCGCGGCGCTGCTCGACCATCCCTATTTCGCAGCGCCGCTGCCGAAGTCGCTCGACCGCAACGCCTTCTCCCGCGCGCCGGTCGCCGCCTTGTCGACGGAAGATGCCGCGGCGACGCTCGTCGCCTTCACCGCCGAGACGGTCGCCGCCGGCCTCCGCCTCGTTCCGCAGGCCCCGAATCGCATCGTCGTGTGCGGCGGCGGGGCGAGGAACCCGACTTTGCTCGCCGCCGTCGCCGCCGCGACCGGCGTCGCCACGACCACCGCCGACGCGCTCGGCTGGTCCTCGGCGGCGATGGAGGCGGAGGCGTTCGGCTACCTCGCCGTCCGCTCGCTGAAGGGCCTGCCGCTCACGTTCCCCGGCACCACCGGCGTCGCCGCGCCGACGCTGGGTGGCGTCCTCGTGCGGACGCCCCGCCGCGCGGCAGCCTGACCGGGGCTCGGAAACGAAAAAGGCGCCCGCGGGGGGCGCCTTTTGCAGAGGTCTCGGAGAGACGTCAGGCCGCGCTGGTCGCGACGCCGAGCCGCTTGTCGAGATAGCCGGCGCACTCTTCGAGCAGCACGTCGACATGATCCTCGAAGAAGTGGTTCGCGCCCGGGATCACCTTCTGCTCGATGACGATGCCGCGCTGCGTCTTGAGCTTGTCGACCAGGGTCTGCACGTCCTTCGCCGGCGTCACCTTGTCGATGTCGCCGTGGACGATCAGGCCCGACGACGGGCAGGGCGCCAGGAACGAGAAATCATAGAGATTCGGCTGCGGGGCGATCGAGATGAAGCCCTCGACCTCCGGCCGCCGCATCAGAAGCTGCATGCCGATCCAGGCGCCGAACGAGAAGCCGGCGATCCAGCACGACCGCGCATCCGGGTGCACGGTCTGCACCCAATCGAGCGCCGCCGCCGCATCGGACAATTCGCCCGAGCCGTGATCGAACGCACCCTGGCTGCGGCCGACGCCGCGGAAATTGAAGCGCAGCACGGCGAAGCCGCGCTTCGCGAACATGTAGAAGAGCTGATAGACGACCTGGTTGTTCATCGTGCCGCCGAATTGCGGGTGCGGATGAAGAACGAGGGCGATCGGCGCGTTCCGCTTCTTGGCCGGCTGGAAACGTCCTTCGATGCGGCCGGCCGGGCCGTTGAAGATGACCTCTGGCATGGGGGAATGCGCTCTCCTGAAAGTCGATGTTTGGGCGGCGGTCGCGGCCGGGGCTCGAAGGCAGGACGGATGGCGTTCGGCCGCGGATCGGTCGGCGTCGCCGTGGCCGGTCGAGGCGCCGCCGCGAACCGGTTCGTTCGCGCCCGGATTCGCTCGCCGGACCGCCTGTCCGGGCCGAACCGCCTCGGCCTCCTCGCCTTGACGGAACCTGAGCCGCTCCCTACAACCGAGACCGTTAGAATAGTTCGAATGGCCGCCGATTGCACGACGGGCCGCCACGCCCCAGCCCCTTTTGAGAGGGCCGAGGAACGGCGAACCGGACCCTCGGTCGACCGACAGCGGCCGGTTATCGTCGGCTACGTTTGAATTTGCAAGCGCGACGGGATAGAGCCGGCCTTCGCGCCCAATATGGGGTGCGGTGAGCGGAGCGGGAGTCCTCGGATCGAGGGCGTCGTGTCCGTGGGGCCGGGATCCGGCGGGCCGAGTGCGGTGGAGAGAGACGGGGTGTCGGGCGAACGCGCCTTCCTGGACTGGAACGCCGGTGCCCCGATGGGCGCCGCGGCGCGTGCTGCCCTCGTGTCTGCCCTCGATCGCGTCGGCAACGCCTCGTCCGTTCATGCCGAAGGGCGTGCCGCCCGCAATCTCGTCGAAGGTGCGCGCCGCTCGGTCGCCGCGCTCGTCGGGGCCGATCCCGAGCGTGTCCTCTTCACGAGCGGTGGCACCGAGGCCAACGCCACCGCGCTCACGCCGGATCATAAGGTCGGCGGCAAGCCCTTCCGCGCGCGCCGCCTGTTCGTCTCCGCGGTCGAGCACCCGTCGGTGCTCGCCGGTGGCCGCTTCGCGGCGGAGGATGTCGAGACGCTTCCCGTCGACGGCGCCGGTCGGCTCGATCTCGCCGCGCTGGAGCGTCGGCTCGCGGCGTTCGGCGGCGATGTCCTCGTCTCGGTGATGGCGGCGAACAACGAGACCGGCGTGATCGAGCCCGTCGCCGAGGCGGCCGCCCTGGTCAAGGCCGCCGGCGGACTCTTCCACGTCGACGCAGTGCAGGCGGTCGGAAAGATCCCCGTGTCCGCTGCCGCGATCGGCGCGGATTATCTCACGGTCTCGGCGCACAAGATCGGCGGCCCCCAGGGCGTCGGCGCGCTCGTGCTCGCCGCGCCCGATACGGAGCCCGCGGCGCTCCTCACCGGCGGCGGACAGGAGCGGCGCCGTCGGGCGGGCACCGAACCCGTCGCGCTGATCGGCGCCTTCGGTGCGGCGGCGGCGGAAATCGCCGAGCATGTCGCGGACGGCAGGGCAGTTCGTCGTCTCAGGGACTGGCTTGAAGGGCGATTGGACCTTATCTGTCCTGCGACGGTGATCTTCGGGCGCGAGGCCGTGCGGCTGCCGGGCACCGTGAGCTTCGCGGTCGAAGGCGTCAGTGCCGAAACGGCCATGATCGCCCTCGATCTCGCCGGTGTGGCGGTGTCGTCGGGCTCGGCCTGTTCGTCGGGAAAGGTGCTGCCCTCTCACGTGCTCGCGGCGATGGGCGTCGACCCGGCGCTCGCGAAAGGCGCGATCCGGGTGAGCTTCGGGTGGTCCACGACGGAGGGCGATCTCGCCCGGTTCGTCGAAGCCTGGACCCGTCTCGTCGAGCGGCTCGGGGTGAGGGCGCGACACGCGGCGTGAGCGCCACGGAAATCGGGCGGTGCGAACCGTCGGACGGAACGACGCGGCGCAAGCCGCAAGGAAGAGGCGGAACGCCCCCGAGCGACCGGGGCGCATCGCGACGGATCGGAGAGGTCGCCGTTTTTCAGGGCTTCTGCACCCGCGGTCCTTGAAACCGCTGTGGATGGAGAGAGCGATGCCGGCAGTTCAGGAGACGATCGACCGCGTGCGGGCGATCGACGTCGATCAATACAAGTACGGGTTCGTCACCGACATCGAGTCGGAGACCATCCGAAAGGGCCTCGACGAGGAGGTCGTCCGGATCATCTCGGCCAAGAAGGGCGAGCCGGAGTGGATGACGGAGTGGCGCCTCGATGCGCTGCGCCGGTGGCAGACGATGAGCGAGCCGACCTGGGCGCGCGTCGAGTACCCGCCGATCGACTTCCAGAACCTGCATTATTATTCCTCGCCGAAATCGACCGCCGGGCCGAAGAGCCTCGACGAGGTCGATCCGGAGCTGCTCAAGACCTACGAGAAGCTCGGCATTCCCCTGCGCGAGCGGGAGATCCTCGCCGGCGTCGAGGGCGCGGGCAGCCGCGTCGCGGTCGATGCGGTGTTCGATTCCGTCTCGGTGGTGACGACCTTCAAGGACGAGCTCGCCAAGGCCGGCGTCATCTTCTGCTCGATCTCCGAGGCGCTGCGCGAGCACCCGAATCTGGTGCGGAAATATCTCGGTTCCGTCGTGCCGGTGACCGACAATTTCTATGCGACGCTGAACTCGGCCGTCTTCTCCGACGGCTCGTTCGTCTATGTGCCGGAGGGCGTGCGCTGCCCGATGGAGCTGTCGACCTATTTCCGCATCAACGAGCGCAACACCGGCCAGTTCGAGCGCACCCTGATCATCGCCGAGAAGGGCGCCTACGTCTCCTATCTCGAGGGCTGCACCGCGCCGATGCGCGACGAGAACCAGCTCCACGCCGCGGTGGTGGAACTCGTCGCCCTCGACGACGCCGAGATCAAATATTCGACCGTGCAGAATTGGTACCCGGGCGATCCGGAAGGCCGTGGCGGCATCTACAACTTCGTCACCAAGCGGGGCGATTGCCGCGGCCGCAACTCGAAGATCTCGTGGACCCAGGTGGAGACCGGTTCGGCCATCACCTGGAAATATCCGAGCTGCATCCTGCGCGGCGACAATTCCCGCGGCGAGTTCTATTCGATCGCGGTGTCCAACGGCCGGCAGCAGATCGATTCCGGCACCAAGATGATCCATCTCGGCAAGAACACGTCGAGCCGCATCATCTCCAAGGGTATCTCGGCCGGCAAATCGTCCAACACCTATCGCGGCCTCGTTCAGGCGAACCGCAAGGCGGACAACGCGCGCAACTACACCCAGTGCGACTCGCTGCTGATCGGCGACGCCTGCGGCGCGCATACGATCCCCTATATCGAGGCGAAGACGCCGAGCGCGGTGTTCGAGCACGAGGCGACCACGTCGAAGATCTCCGACGCCCAGCTCTTCTATTGCCGCTCCCGCGGCATTCCCGCCGAGGAGGCGGTGGCGCTGATCGTCAACGGCTTCGTCAAGGACGTGATCCAGCAGCTCCCGATGGAGTTCGCCGTCGAGGCTCAGAAGCTGATCGGCGTGAGCCTCGAAGGCTCGGTCGGCTGATCGTCGCCCCGGGCCGGTCTCCGGCCCCTTCATCGCAGACTCTTGCGGCCGGCGCGGCGCCGCCCCTCTCGCAGGACGCGGCGCCCCGGCCCCGACATCAGGACAAGGACGCAACACCATGCTCGAGATCCGCAACCTCCACGCCTCCGTGGACGACCGCGAGATCCTGAAAGGCCTCGATCTCACCGTGCCCGCGGGCGAGGTGCACGCCATCATGGGGCCGAACGGCTCCGGCAAGTCGACGCTCTCCCACGTGCTCGCCGGTCGCGACGATTACGAGGTGACGGACGGTACCGTCCTCCTCGACGGTCAGGACATCCTCGCGCTCGCGCCCGAGGAGCGCGCGGCGGCCGGCATCTTCCTCGCCCTGCAATATCCGATCGAAATCCCGGGCGTCTCCAACATGACGTTCCTGAAGACCGCGCTCGGCGCCCAGCGCAAGGCGCGCGGCGAGGCGGAGCTCAGCACCGCCGAGTTCATCAAGCGCGTCAAGGCGGCCTCCGAAAAGCTTGGCATCTCTCAGGATATGCTGAAGCGCGGCGTCAATGTCGGGTTCTCCGGCGGCGAGAAGAAGCGCAACGAGATCCTTCAGATGGCGGTGCTGGAGCCGCGCCTCGCGGTGCTCGACGAGACCGATTCCGGCCTCGACATCGACGCCCTGCGCATCGTCGCGGACGGCGTCAACGCCCTGCGCGCGCCGGACCGGGCGATGCTCGTCATCACCCATTATCAGCGCCTGCTCGACTACATCGTGCCGGACGTGATCCACGTCCTCGCGGGTGGCCGCATCGTCAAGACCGGCGGGCGCGAACTCGCGCTCGAGCTCGAAGCCCGCGGCTATGCCGAATATGTCGGCGGCGAGCCGGCCGGGCGGGCGGCGTGAGCGGAGGGATCGCCATGAGCATCGAGCCGCGCCGTGTGGTGACGGCGGCCGAGAGCGAGATCGCATCCCGCTTCGCCGCGCGCGTCGCCGAGGAACCGGCGGCGATCACCCGCCGCCGCGAGGCCGCCATCGCGGCGCTCGCCCGCGACGGCCTGCCGAACCGGCGGGTCGAGGCCTATCGCTACACCGACCTGAAGGCCGCGGTCCGCGCCTTCCATCCTGCCGCCGCGCCGGCCGACGCGGCGCAGGCCGAGACCGCGTTCGCCCGCGCCTTCGCTGGGCTCTCCGCGCTCGACCACCGTATCGTCTTCGTCGATGGCCATTACAGCCCGGCGCTGTCCCGGCTCGCGACCCTCGACGGGGCCGTGACTGTGTCGCCGCTCGCGCCGGACCTGTTGGCGGATTCGCCCCATGCCCAGGCGGTCGGCCATCTCGCCGACGGCGTCGCCGCGGACCCGGTCGTCGCCCTCAACACCGCCTTCTTCGGCGACGGCACGGTGATCCACGTCGCCCCGGACGCGACGATCGCCAAGACCGTCGCCATCGTCCACATCGCGACCGGCAGCGCGCCGGCCTCGACCCACGTCCGCCACGTCGTCACCATCGGCCGCGGCGCCACCGTGCGTTTCTTCGAACAGCATGCCGGCGCGGAAGCCGCCGAACGGCAGTCGAACACGGTCGTCGAGCTCGACATCGGCCCGCGGGCACAGGTCGCCTGGGCGCGGCTCCAGGAGGAGGGGCTTTCGTCCCTCCATCTCGGCTCGCTCGTCGTCCGCCTCGGCGAGGCCGCCGAATTCGACCACCTTTCCGTGGTGTTCGGCGCCGGCCTGTCGCGCCATCAGGGCTTCGTCACCTTCGCCGGGCCGCATGCCCGCGCCGGCTTCGAGACCGTGACGCTGATCGACGGACGCCGTCAGGCCGACGCGACGCTCGTCGTCAACCACGCGGTGCCGGACTGCGTCAGCCGCGAGCGCTTCCGCGCCGTCATCGACGACGAGGCGCGTTCGATCGTCCAGGGCCGCATCAACGTCGCGCCCCAGGCCCAGCGCACCGACGGGCGGATGATGACCCAAGCCCTCGTCATCGGCGAGGGGGCGGAATCGATCAACAAGCCCGAGCTCGAGATCTTCGCCGACGACGTCCAGTGCGCCCACGGCGCCACCTCCGGCCGGCTCGATCCGCAGGCGGTGTTCTATCTGCGCTCCCGCGGCCTGCCGCGGCGCGAGGCGGAGGCGCTGCTCGTCGAGGCCTTCCTCGCCGAGGCCCTGGTCGCCTTCCCGGACGAGGCGCTGGCCGAGGCCCTCGCCGAGCGCCTGCGCGCCCGGCTCGCGGCCCGCGGGGCGGAGGTCGCCGCATGAACGCGCCCGTGAGCGCCGAGCCCCGTACCGTCCGTCCGTTCGACGTCGCGAGCGTGCGCGAGGATTTCCCGATCCTCGCCCGCGAGGTCTACGGCAAGCCGCTCGTCTATCTCGACAACGGCGCCTCGGCCCAGAAGCCGCGCGCCATGCTCGACCGGATGATGCGCGCCTACACGGAGGAATATGCCAACGTCCACCGCGGCCTGCATTTCCTCTCGAATGCCGCGACGGACGCCTACGAACACGCCCGCGAGGCGGTGCGCCGCTTCCTCGGCGCCGGCTCCACCGAGGAGATCGTGTTCACCCGCTCGGCGACCGAGGCGATCAACCTGGTCGCGTCGAGCTTCGGCGGCATGGTGATCGGGGAGGGCGACGAGATCGTCATCTCCGACATGGAGCACCATTCGAACATCGTGCCCTGGCACTTCCACCGTGAGCGCCGCGGTGCGGTGATCAAGTGGGCGCCGGTCGGCGACGACGGCAGCTTCGACCTCGCCGCCTTCGAGGCCCTGATCGGCCCGCGCACAAAGATGGTCGCGCTGACCCACATGTCGAACGTCACCGGCACGGTCACGCCGGTTGCCGAGGTGGTCCGTATCGCCCATGCTCACGGCGTGCCGGTGCTGATCGACGGCAGCCAGGGCGCGGTCCACCTGCCGATCGACGTGCGCGCCCTCGACGTCGATTTCTACGTCTTCACCGGCCACAAGCTCTATGGGCCGACCGGCATCGGCGTGCTCTACGCCAAGCGCCGCCATCTCGAGGCGATGCCGCCTTATCAGGGCGGCGGCGAAATGATCGCGACCGTCAGCCGCGAGGTCGTCACCTACGGCGACCCGCCGTTCAAGTTCGAAGCCGGCACGCCCGCGATCGCCGAGGCGATCGGGCTCGGCGCGGCGATCGAATATCTCGAAAGCTTCGACCGCGCCGCCCTGCTCGCCCACGAGGAGCGGCTGCGCGATTATGCCCACGAGCGCTTGTCGAAGCTGAACTTCGTGCGCATCTACGGGCAGGCGCCGGGCAAGGGCGCGATCGTGTCGTTCACGATCGAGGGCGCTCACGCCCACGATGTCGCGACCGTGCTCGACCGCGAGGGCGTCGCGGTCCGTGCCGGCACGCACTGCGCCATTCCGCTGTTGGAGCGCTTCGGGGTGACGGCGACCTGCCGCGCCTCCTTCGCGCTCTACAACACGGTGGAGGAGGTCGATCGCCTCGCCGAGGCGATCGAAAAGGCCCACCGCTTCTTCAGGTGACGGGTGAGTAGCATGGAAGAGGCTCCGATCGTCCACGCGCCCGAGCCAGACGCGCCCGAGACCGACGCACGCCCGCTCGCCGCGGCCGTCGCGCCCGACGGCGGGACCGCGCCTGCGGCGGAGGCCGCCCTGGCGGGCGACGGCGAGGCTGCGCCGCGCACGTCCGCTTTGCCGCCCGAGGAGGTCGAGCGGCTGACCGACGACATCATCGCCGCGCTCAAGACGGTCTACGACCCCGAGATCCCGGCGGACATCTACGAGCTCGGCCTGATCTACAAGGTCGATATCGAGGACGACCGCTCGGTGAAGATCGACATGACGCTGACCGCGCCGGGCTGCCCGGTCGCCGGCGAGATGCCGGGCTGGGTGCAGAACGCGGTCGGCTCGGTTGACGGCGTCGGCGACGTCGAGGTCAAGATGGTGTTCGATCCGCCCTGGGACCCGAGCCGCATGTCCGAAGAGGCGAAGGTCGCGCTGAACTGGTATTGAGAGGCATTCGCGGGGGTTCGGTGGCGTGGTAGGGTTGCCACGGACGGCTGAGCTTTGCGGGTGAGGGTGACGCCGCAGCGGTCGGCGGTCCGGCTCCCCACTCTCCGCGTCATCGCCCGGCTTGTCCGGGCGATCTCGGGCGGAGGGCGCGGTGCGTGTGGCTGGATCCCCCGGACGAGCCGGGGGATGACGACGGAGAGGGATCGAGCGAGGCGGCGTCGCCGTCCAGCAAGGGGCGAGGCGAGCGGTCGAGGGGCATGCCGTGAAGTCCGGCGCCGTCTTGCTTCCCCGCCCGCAGTGGTCATTGCCGGCCTTGTGCCGGCAACCCAGGGGCGGCACGGTCGTGGTACGCGGCCATCGCCCCTAAGGGGGCGGGGCGTCGAGCCCACCGCGTCATCGCCCGGCTTGTCCGGGCGATCTCCAGCGGCAGGCGGCGCCGGT
The DNA here is from genome assembly GCF_009600605.1 of Segnochrobactrum spirostomi. Classification (GTDB taxonomy): domain Bacteria; phylum Pseudomonadota; class Alphaproteobacteria; order Rhizobiales; family Segnochrobactraceae; genus Segnochrobactrum; species Segnochrobactrum spirostomi. Next base: position 4,109,667 of record NZ_VWNA01000001.1, read on the forward strand.
GGCGAGAACGTGCGGGACGGCTTGCGGCCGATCCTGCGGTACGATGTTGCGAGGCGGGGCGGCCGGGTGGCCGGCCGCGTCAGAAGAGGACGTGTTGCGATGACGATTTCGACCGCGCCGGAGAAGACCGCCGCCCGTCCGCGTCGCCGGCTTTCCGTGATCACGCTCACCGAAGCCGCCGCGGAGCGCGTCCGCGAGATCCTGAGCGCCAAGGAGCAGCCCGAGGGCGGCCTGCGCGTCGGCGTGCGCAACGGCGGCTGCGCGGGGATGTCCTACACCATGGACGTCGTCGCCGCCCCGGAGCCGGGCGACGAGGTGATCGAGGACAACGGCGCCCGGGTCTTCGTGGCGTCCGCGGCGGTCTTGTTTCTGCTCGGCAGCCGGATGGACTTCCGCACCACCAAGCTCTCGGCGACCTTCGTGTTCGAGAACCCGAACGAAGTCTCCGCCTGCGGCTGCGGCGAGTCCGTCTCCCTCAAGGCCGCCGACCCGGCGGCGCTGGAGGGGTAAAAATAGAACACGGTAAGCTCAGAAGCTTTCCTAAGCGCCACGGAGGGTTCTTATAGGCGCTTGCCCCTGTCACTAATGTTGATCACCTTTGCCTCCTGCGAGGGAGCGATATTTGATTTAACAACGGGATGTAGGCGAATTAAATTAACATTGGAAGGGGTGAGTAAACTCTCCGAAATGCCAGTGAGGTTGGAAATATCTTTCGGACGAAGATTTATATTTCTGAAAAGTTCACTTCTTGAGATGCCTCCCTCCGACAAAGCGATATTAATGGAAGCTGCCAAATTATGGGGTTGCTCGACTTCGATGACGTCATCAAGAGGTTCAAAGCCACGCCACCGCCGATAGCTATAATATTGCCAAAGCTTGCGCTCGTAATCTGCGGAGACTCGTTCCATTGCAGATAGGCGCTTAATCATCGCTGCGACGGAAACCTTCCACTTTAATTTTATACCAAGAAGGGCATCGAGCGAAAGAGAGCGCACATCGTCGCCGAAGCTTGCATCTGGCAATAAGAAAGCCCCGGCGAACAACATTGCTTGCTCTTCAATTAAGTTGAAGTGGGCATACAATTCGTCCGGAGTGACATGCTTGTGGAGCACAATATGCCCCAGTTCGTGTGCGGCATCGAAACGACGACGGACTCCGACATTCTTATCTCGGGCGAGGAGCATGTACGGCCTGCCATTGCTCCACCGCGACACGCCGTCGAGTTTCTCGGAGCCAAGCTCATCGTGGCCGACTATTACTCCCGCATTTTCGATGACAAGCAGCAAATCATCAATGGGCTCTTCATTAAGTGACCAGTGCTCTCGCAATAGCCTCGCGCAATGCTCTACATCTGATCCTCTCAGAGTTCGAAAGTCTCTGCCGCCGATTATGTCAGGGATATCTACATCTGGAAGATCAATGTACATTGATATGGCATCAAAAATTGACTCTATGAAGTCTAGCTTCGCCTCTGCTTTGTCACGCATGCGGCCAAGCGCTGACTTCAGAGATCGAAAAAATGATGCGCCGGACGCCCTGTCGGCTGGCTTAAAGAACCAGCCCGAATCAACCTCCAACACCGTTGAGAGTGTGTGAATTACAGACGGCTCTGGGGCCTGATCGCCGCTTTCCCATTTGGATACGGTCCCGTCCGATCGATCTACAAGGACGGCCAGTTCCCTTTGTAGCAACGCGCGCGCCGCGCGAGCCATGCGCAGCCGCGCAGGCACGAAGCCTTCAACGCCCGTAGGCATGGCAGTCACCCCACTACTTTATTTTACGCACTTCACTATTCAATAGTTTCTACTTTGCGTCCGTCGACGGCTTTTTTCGAAGCTTGGGTAGCTTTCGAACCGGAGCCTTTCTCGTCGGACGCTTCAGGGTCGTGATGTTATCCCGAAGATAGGTGAAAATCTCTTCAAATGAGTACGAGTGGTACTTATTTCGCAAGTCTTTCGAGGGGATCCATACTCCCAAATAAGTTGGGATATCTGGTGAGTTATTGCTGTGCTCTGAAACGATCATAGCGCCGAACGCGCCGTCAGGGATCAGCGTTGTTAGGTTGGCGACCGGTTCATCAAACAGACTCAGTTGCGGGTTCAGTGGCTCATTGCGGCTGCATAGCTTTGCCACATAGGCCGATCGCGTCCTCAGCCGCTGAGGGGCGGTGAGGTTAGGGCGTGATACTATTCCGATTGCGAGAGTGAATGCTCCCAGCAGAATTGTAGGAAAACTCCAGTTACGGAGGCTATTCCATCCGGTTCCGATCTCGATGCCTGTCCGAGCGGCTGCGTTGCGGGCGGCGCGTTCGATGTAATGGCGACGCAAAACACCCCGCGCCTGCTTTGCGGACGGGACGCTGGCTTCGGGTACCACACGCGCTGCATCAGCGGTGGCTGCCACCATCTCCTCTTCTAGAGCCCGAAAGAAGCCCAGCAGCACCTTAGGGTCATGAGAACGACAGAGAAGCTCCAGGGGTCGTTTATGCTGGGGCATTTTGGCCATGCGACGCCGCCTTCGAATGTATGACAAAGGCATCATAAACTTTCGTACGACGTGATGCAATATGCGTCATTTGAGTTCCCTCTGGCCCTTATGCCCCCATCCCACCCCGCCCGTTCCAATGCTATGACAGCCCCGCCGGGCAGGATCGCCCGGTTCGGACCGGATCGATGACCCCCTTCGCCTTTCAGCTTCTCGCCCGCGACGGCGCCGCGCGCCGCGGGCGGCTCTTCACCGCCCACGGCACCGTCGAAACCCCCGCCTTCATGCCCGTCGGCACCCAGGGCACCGTCAAGGCGATGTTTCCGGAGGACGTGGCGCAGACCGGCGCCGAGGTCGTGCTCGGCAACGTCTATCACCTGATGCTGCGCCCGACCGCGGAGCGCGTCGCCCGGCTCGGCGGCCTCCATGTCTTCATGCGCTGGCCGAAGACGATCCTGACCGATTCCGGCGGCTTCCAGGTGATGTCGCTCGCCGCGCTGCGCTCCCTCACCGAGGAAGGCGTCGCCTTCCGCAGCCATCTCGACGGCTCGCGCCACATGCTGACGCCCGAGCGCTCCGTCGAGATCCAGGGCCTGCTCGGCTCCGACATCCAGATGCAGTTCGACGAGTGCGTGCGCCTGCCGGCCTCGCGCGAGGAGATCGAGCGCGGCATGCGGCTCTCGCTGCGCTGGGCCGAGCGCTCGCGCCGCCGCTTCGAGGAGCTCGGCGGGCCGGCCAAGGGGCAGGCGCTGCACGGCATCGTCCAGGGCGGCGACGATATCCGGCTCCGCATCGAATCCGCGGCCGAGCTCGCCCGCATGCCGTTCGAGGGCTATTCGATCGGCGGCCTCGCGGTCGGCGAGCCCCAGGCGGTGATGCTCGCGGTGCTCGACGAGACGCTGCCGGTGCTGCCGCAAGAGAAGCAGCGTTATCTGATGGGGGTGGGCACGCCCCACGACATCGTGGAATCCGTCGCCCGCGGCATCGACATGTTCGATTGCGTGATGCCGACCCGCGCCGGCCGCCACGGCCTCGCCTATACCCGCTTCGGCAAGATCAACCTCAAGAACGCCAAGCACGCCGACGATCCGGCGCCGCTCGATCCCGAGAGCGATTGCCCGGCCGCCCGCGACTACAGCCGCGCCTACCTCCACCACCTCATCAAGACCGGCGAGGCGCTCGGCGCCATGCTGCTAACCTGGAACAACATTTCCTATTATCAGCGGCTGATGCGCGACATCCGCGCCGCCATCGACGCCGGCACCTTCGAGGCCCTGCGCGCCGAGATGGACGCCCTGTGGGCGAAAGCGGCGTGACCTGCATCCTCAAGTGAACCGTATCGAGGGCTCCTGCGTAAGCTTGACGACGGGGCCGCGCTCAGGCTTCGTATCAGTTTGATACAGGCAAGTTTTATTTTGGAGCGGTACGTGGGTGGATTCGGGCGAGGCGCGCGCGGCGCGGCGGCGGTGATGGTGGCATCCGTGGCGCTCGCGGGGTGCGCCAGCGCGCCGCTCGCCCCCGGCGGCGATCTCGCCCAGGAGAAGGGGCTCGTCCAGAAGAACGGCCTGCGCGCCAAGATGCTGGTGCGCGTCGACAAGAAGGCGGTCGAGGCGGCCAAGACGGTGCGCATCGAGCCCGTCACCATCGCCGCGAACGCCAGCAAGAAGCCGTTGAACGAGAAGGACCGGCGCCTCCTCGAGAACGCCATCGGCCGGCGCATCTGCGACGGGCTCGCGCAAGGCTATCAGGTGGTGCCGATGACGAGCCCGGCCGATCTCACCGTCGAGACCGAGATCACCTATGTCGGCACCACCGAGGGCGCCGCGGCCGGCGCCTCCAAGGCGGTGTCGATCGCGACCTCGGCGTTGACGCCGGTGCCGTTCGTGCCGCGGCTGCCGATCGGCCTCGGCGGGCTCGCCGTTCAGGCGGAGGCGCGCGATCCCACCGGCAAGCGCGTCGCCGTCCTCGTCTGGTCGCGCGGGGCGGACATGTTCACCAACGGCGGGCGCATGTCGGATGTCGGCGACGCGTACGCGCTTGCCGACGATTTCGGCAACGATTTCAGTGAGATGGTGACGAGCGGCACGGACCCGGTGTCGGCCGGCGTCAAGCTGCCGACACTGATCGGCCACAAGTCGTCGCCGATATGCGATCAATATGGTCAACGTAATTTCGTGGCGAACTTCGTCGGCGACCGCCTCGGCCTGCCGCCGGATTGGACCGACCAGGCCGGCAACGCGGGGACGGGGACGGCTGGCAGTGCCTCGACGACCTCTGCCGCCGCCACGCCGGGCACGGCCACCTCCGGCACTGCCACGTCCGGAACAGGTGGGGCGACAGCGGCGAAAGCTGGGGCGAAATCGGGCACCTGACGGCCGAGGCAGACCCGTCCGCACTGAAGGGCTATGGCTGTGGTTCGATCCGCGCCGCCGTGCCCTTCTCCCCGGTTCCGGGGAGAAGGGCACCGCCACGCCGATGAGACGACCCTGCCACCTCACAGAATCCGGATCGGCTTCTCCCAGACGATCAGCACGACGCAGCCCTCGGCGCTCGTGACGGAATGCCGGCTGCCGGGCGGGTTGATGACGACCGAACCCGCCGGATAATGGCCGTGTTCGTCCTCCTGCGAGCCTTCGAGGACGAAGATGTGCTCGTAGCCGAGATGTTCGTGGGGCGGGGCGGCGGCACCGGGCTCATAATGGAGCACCGCTGCGCCGGGGCCGTCCTCCACCTGATAGAGCCGGTGGATGGTGAGCCCGGGCCGGAACGGGCCGAAGGCGAGCGTCTTCCAGCCGCCGGCGAGAAGGTCGGCGAAGGCGAGGGGGCCGGGGGAGAGGGTTGCGGTCGTCGTCATGCGTCGGCCTTCGCGAAAGCGGCTTCGATCGAAGCGACGGGCGCCGTCCAGCCGACGATCCCGCCCTGGGCGCGGACCATGGCGAGCGTCGCCGCCTTGAAGTCGGGAAAATAGCTTTCGGTCGCGTCCTCGACGAGCAGGCATTCGTAGCCGCGGTCGTTCGCCTCGCGCATCGTCGTCTGCACGCACACCTCCGTGGTGACGCCGCCGATCAGGAGCGCGGTGATGCCGCGCGCCGCGAGGATGTCGGCGAGACCCGTGCCGTAGAACGCGCCCTTGCCGGGCTTGTCGACGACGATCTCGCCGGGCTGGGGGGCGAGCGCGGGGATGATCTCGACGCCCGCCGCGCCGCGCACCAGGATGCGCCCCATCGGCCCCTCGTCGCCGATGCGCAGCGCCGGCGCGCCGCGGTCGCGCTTCGCCGGCGGGCAATCGGAGAGGTCCGGGGCGTGGCATTCGCGGGTGTGGACGATCACGAGACCGTTCGCCCGGCCGAGAGCGAGGAGGCGGGCGGCCGGATCGACTGCCGGGGCGAGGCGGGAGACGTCGTTGCCCAAAGTGGCGCCGAAGCCGCCGGGCTCGAGAAAATCCCGCTGCATGTCGATCATCACGATCGCGGTGCGCGCGGGCACGAAAGAGAACGGGAAGGGCTCAGCCTTTTCGATCACCGGCATCGGGCGCGTCCTCTCCTCAAGAATGGCCGACCATGTGGCCGCCGATGACGTGGGCATCCGCCGCGCCCGCCTCCGCCTCGTAGACGATGCGCCCCTCGCGCATCACCACGACGCGGTCGGCGAGCTCCAGGATCTCGTCGAGATCCTCGGAGACGAGGAGAACGGCCGCCCCGCCATTGCGCGCCTCGACGATGCGGGCGCGGATCTCCGCCACCGCCTTCACGTCGAGCCCGAAACAGGGATTGGCGACGATCAGGAGATCGACGTCGCCGTCGAGCTCGCGGGCGAGCACGGCGCGCTGGACATTGCCGCCGGAGAGCGCGCGGATCGGCGCGAGCTCGGACGGGGCGCGGATGCCGTAGCCGGCGATCGCCTCCGCGGCGAAGGCCGCCATGCGCTTGCCGTCGAGCAGGGCGCGGGGACGGCCGGCGTCGTCGCGATCGAAGCGGCGCAGATTGAGATTGTCGCGCACCGACATGCCCGGCACGCAGGCATTGCGCAGCGGCTCCTCCGGCAGCACGCGGACCTTGAGCGCCTGCGCCTCGTCGCGGCGGGCATGATAGGGCTTGGCGGAAATGCGGATCTCCCCGGCAGTCGCCTTGCGCTGACCGCCGAGCACCTCGACGAGGTCCTTCTGGCCGTTGCCGGAGACGCCGGCGATGCCGACGATCTCGCGCGGGCGCACTTCGAGGCTCTCGATGGAAAGCCCCGGATGGCCGACGTCGCCGATGGTGGCGAGGCCCGAGACGACGAGCCGCGGCACCGGCTCGGCCGCGCCGTGCTTCGGCATGCCGGCGGGTTCGTGGCTCTCGCCGATCATCAGTTTCGTCATCGCGGCGTGGTCGAGATCGGCGACCCGGCCGCCGCCGACCATGCGGCCGCGGCGCAGCACCGAGACCTCGTCGGCGAAGGCGTCCACCTCCTTGAGCTTGTGGGTGATGATGATGGTGGTGAGGCGGCCTTCGTCGACCATCCCGCGCACCACGCCCAGCACCTCCTCGGCCTCGGCCGGGGTCAGGGTCGAGGTCGGCTCGTCGAGCACGATCAGCCGGCGGTCGAGATAAAGCTGCTTCAGGATCTCGAGCTTCTGCCTCTCGCCGGCGGCAAGGGTGCCGACGGCGACGTCGATCGGCACCTTGAACGGCATGGTGGCGAGGAACGCCGCGAGCCGCTCCCGTTCGCGCCGCCACGCGATCACAGAGGGCACGTCGGCGCGGGCCATCACGAGGTTCTCGGCCGCCGTCATCGACGGCACCAGCGTGAAGTGCTGATAGACCATGCCGAGGCCGAGCCGGTCGGCATCGGCCGGCGCCTCGATCGCGACTTCCTTGCCGTCGACGATGAAGCCGCCCTCGTCGGCCCGGTAATAGCCGAGCAGGCATTTGACGATGGTCGATTTGCCGGCGCCGTTCTCGCCGAGCAGCGCGTGGACGGTGCCCGGCGCGATCTTCAGCGAGACGTCGGAGAGAGCCGTGAAGGCGCCGAACCGTTTGGTGACGGAGGCCGCCTCGATGCCGATCGCGCGCATGGGGACCTCCTTACGGCAGGACGGCGAGGAGGGCGGCGCTGTCGGCCACCGCGCCGAACACGCCGCCCTGCATCGTCACCATCTTGAGGGCGGCGAGGTGGTTGCCGTGGTCGGTGGCGCCGCAGCAATCCGACAGGATCACGCACTCGAAGCCGCGATCGTTCGCCTCGCGCATGGTGGTGTGGACGCAGACGTCGGTGGTGATGCCGGTCAGCACGATGTTGCGGATGCCGCGGGTGCGCAGGATCAGCTCGAGATCGGTGGCGCAGAAGCTGCCCTTGCCGGGCTTGTCGATGACGACCTCGCCGGGAAGCGGCGCGAGCTCGGGAATGATCTCCCATCCCGGCTCGCCGCGCACCAGGATGCGGCCGCAGGGGCCGGCGCCGCCGATCTCGGCGCCGATCTGGGCCGAGCGCCAGCGCTTGTTCTCCGGCAGGTCGGAGAGGTCGGGGCGGTGGCCTTCGCGGGTGTGGATGATGGTGTAGCCCTTGGCCCGCATCGCCGCGAGCAGCCGGGAGATCGGCTCGATCGGGGCGCGGGTCAGCGACAGGTCGTAGCCCATGGAATCGACGTAGCCGCCCTTGCCGCAGAAATCGGTCTGCATGTCGATGATGACGAGGGCGGTGTTTTCGGGCTTCAGATCGCCATCGAAGGGCCACTGATAAGGCTCTGACGCGACGAAGGTTCCGGCGGGCTCGGCGGAGCGGGAGAGGGCGGTCACGGCGGGCATGGAGCGTCTCCTCGGATCGTATCGGACGGGCGGTCAGCGGGTCAGCGAGAGTTCGCCGGGCATGCCCTTCAGGGTGCGGCCCGGCACGACGGTGAGCGCCATGAGGACGAGGGTGAGCACGTAGGGCGCGGCGTAGAAGAGGTAGTAGCCTTTGGTGATGCCGACGGTCTGGAGCGAGGGGCCCAGCGCCCCGGCCGCGCCGAACAGGAGCGCGGCGGCGACGCAGGTCAGCGGGTTCCAGCGGGCGAACACGACGAGCGCCACCGCCATCAGGCCCTGGCCGGACGACAGGCCCTCGTTCCAGCTTCCGGGATAACAGAGCGAGAGGAAGGCGCCGCCGATGCCGGCGAGCGCGCTGCCGGCGGCGGTGGCCAAGATGCGGATGCGCTCGATCTTGAGCCCCATCGCCTTCGCCGCATCGGCGCTGTCGCCGACGATGCGGATGGTGAGCCCGATGCGGGTCGCCCGGAAGCCCCAGCTCAGCACGCCCGCGACGATCAGGCCGAGGAAGAAGAGGGGGCTGACGTCGAGGGCGCTGCGGATCTGCGGCACGTCGGACCAGAAGCCGAGCGGGATCGGCGGCAGCAGCGGCGCGCTCGGCTGCACGTAGGGCTTGCCGAGGAAGAAGGCGAGGCCGGTGCCGGCGAGCATGATCGCGATGCCCATGGCGATGTCGCTGACCCGCCGGAGGCTGCACAAGGCGGCGTGAATCGCGCCGATCACGGCGCCGCTCGCCGCGGCGGCGAGGACGCCGATCCAGGGATTGCCGGTCTCGTAGGAGATCGCGTAGGCCGCCATGGCGCCGAACACGAGGACGCCCTCGTTGCCGAGATTGATGCGGCCCGATTTCTCGGTCAGGCACTCGCCCAGGCTGACGAACAGGAACGGCGTGGAGACCCTGAGCGCGCCCGCCAGCATAGCGACGAGCAGGGTCGTGAGAGCGCTCGTTTCGGCCATGGCTCTCTCCTATTTGGCGCGGGGACCGAACCAGGCGAAACGGCCGTAGAGCGTTTCCCCGGTCAGGATGGCGACGAAGATCAGGCCCTGGAGCACGACCACCGTCGCGTCCGGCAGGCCCATGCGGCGCTGGATGAGGCCGCCGCCGGCGGAGATGCCGCCGAGCAGCACCGCCATCGGCGGAATGGCGAGCGGATTGTGGCGGGCGAGGAAGGCGATGAGGATGCCGGCATAGCCGTAGCCGGCGATCAGCGAGGCGTTGGCGCTGCCTTCGACCGCCGCGACCTGGATCGACCCGGCGAGGCCGGCGCAGGCGCCGCCCATGACGCAGGCGAGGATGATGAGGCGGGCGACCGGCAGGCCCTGGACCTCGGCGGCGCGGATGTTGCCGCCCGTCACCCGCGCGGCGAAGCCGAAGCTCGTGCGGTAGATGAGGAACCAGAAGGCGAGGCAGGCGAGGACGCCGACGACGAGCCCCGGATGCAGGTCGGAGCCGAACAGCGTCGGCAGCGCCAGGGCCTCGCCGATCGGGTAGGTCGAGGGCTTGTTGAGGCTCGCCGGATCGCGCAGCGGGCCTTCGACCAACTGGTTGAAGAGGGCGATTGCCACATAGGACAGGAGCAGGCTCACGATCGTCTCGTTGAGCCCGCGGGCGGCGCGGAACCAGCCGGTCAGGCCGATCCAGAGCCCGCCCGCCGCCATGCCGGCGACCGCCATCGCAATCCAGGCGATCGGGGCCGGGAGGCCGACGAAGGGCAGGGCGGCGACGGCGGCCGCGAGCCCGCCGAGCACCACCGCGCCCTCGCCGCCGATCACCACCAGGCCGAGCTGCGCCGGCAGCGCGACGCAGAGCGCGGTGAGGAGGAGCGGCGAGGCCTTCACGAGCGTGTTCTGGAGCGAGAACCAGCTCCCGAAGGCGCCACGCCAGAGCAGGGAGAAGAACGTCTCCGGCGATTTGCCGAGCCAGAGCAGGAACACGCAGAAGCCGAGAGCGGCGAGGAGCAGCGCCGCGAGGGGCACCAAAACCGCCTCGAGCGCCCGCCGCAGCGGGTAGGTGCGGTCGGCGGGCGGCTGCGAGACCGGCAGAGCGGGCCGATCCGTCCGGTCGGCATCGAGGGGTACGGCGGTCATGGCGGACCTCGCGGCGTCTGGGGGTGGACCTGCTGAGGCGGACCTGCGCAGGCTCAGGAGGTGGTGCCGATCACGCCCTCGACGAGATAATCCATGGATTCGAGCTCGATCGCGGTCTCCGGATAGGCCTTGCCGGCGGCGACGACCTCCTTGCCCTTGTTGTCCTTGAGCGGCCCTTTGATGATGGCGTAGCCACCCTTCATCATCTCCGCCTTCACCGCGTCGGCGTTCTGCCGCGCCGCCTCCGAGGCGGCCGGTCCGTAGGGTGACATCTTGACGAAGTTCTCGGCGAGGCCGCCGCGCACGAAGTTCGGCAGCGGCTCACCCTTCAGCGCCTTCTCGACGAACATCGTGTAGACGGTCGCCCAATGCCACTCGGCGCCGGTCAGGTAGCCCTTCGGCGCGAGCGAGGACTGATCGGCGTGGTAGCCGCACGAATAGACGCCGCGGCGCTCCGCCGTCTCGATCGTCACCTTCGGGCCGTCGACGTGGCACGTGATCACGTCGGCGCCTTGGTCGATCAGGCTGTTGGTGGCCTCGGCCTCCTTCACGGGCAGCGACCAGTCGCCGGTGAAGATCACCTGCGTGGTGATCGAGGGATCGACGGATTTGGCGCCGAGGGTGAAGGCGTTGATGTTGAGCAGTACCTGGGGAATGGGCTTCGCCGCGACGAAGCCGAGCTTCTTCGACTTCGTGGTGTGGCCGGCGACGATGCCGTTCAGATATTGGCCCGACGAGATGTAGCCGAAATAGGAACCGGCATTCTTCGGGTCCTTGCCCTCGCGCCACAGGGCGCCGCAATGGCGGAACTGAACGTCGGGATATTTCTCCGCCATCTTGATGGTGTGCGGGTCGTAATAGCCGAAACTCGTCGGAAAGATCAGCGACGCGCCGTCGAGCTCGATCATGCTCTGCATGGTCTTCTGGACGTCGATCGTCTCCGGAACCTTCTCCTCTTCCAACACGGTCACGCCGGGGATGGCCTTCACCGCGGCGGCGCCTTCGGCGTGGGACTGGTTGTAGCCGAAATCGTCTTTGGCCCCGACATAGATGAAGCCGACGACGAGGCCTTCAGCCGCGGCGGCGCGGTTGAGGCGGAACGAGGTGTTGAGGGCGAGCCCGGCGGTGCCGGCGGCGAGGCCTTGCAGAACGCGGCGGCGGGTGAAGGCGGAACGAATGAGCATTGGACCGATCCCCATCTGTGCGAGCGCCTTTCGCGGCGCTTGGTCCTCCTCACGCAAAGGGCGTGCCAGCGCGGCCTTGCAGCCTTTCACGGGGGACGACGGCGTTCGGGGAGTGGATATCGAGCCATATTGCATGCAATTTGGAACATGGATGCACGCAAGATAGGCATTGGCGTGGACATATCGACGTTCATTGCATGCAATCTGGAAACGGCACGCCGATTGCGTAGGATGGCTCGGACGGTCCGGAACGAGAGGTGCGTGAATGTCGGCTCAGGTCTCGAAGACGCGGGCGAAGCTGGAGATCGGCGGGCTCGGGGCGGCCTATCGGTCCGGTACCACGACGCCGGGCGCCGTGTTCGCGGCGCTCGAGGCGGCGTCCCGGGCGCTCGACGATCCGGCGATCTGGATCACGCCGCCGGATCGCGATCGGCTCGCCCGCGAGGCGGAGGCGCTGGAGCGCATGACGGGGGCCGAGCGCGCCACGAAGCCGCTCTGGGGCATCCCGTTCGCGGTGAAGGACAACATCGACGTGGCAGGCCTTCCGACCACCGCCGCCTGTCCCGCCTTCGCGACGGTGCCGGATCGGGACGCGGCCGTCGTCGCCCGACTGAAGGCGGCGGGGGCGGTCGTCGTCGGCAAGACCAACCTCGATCAGTTCGCGACGGGCCTCGTCGGTGTCCGCTCGCCCTACGGCGTGCCGCGCAATCCGTTCGACGAGACCCGCGTGCCGGGCGGCTCGAGCTCGGGCTCGGCGGTCGCGGTCGCCCGCGGGCTCGCCGCCTTCTCGCTCGGCACCGACACCGCCGGGTCGGGCCGCATTCCGGCGGCCTTCTGCAACCTCGTCGGTCTCAAGCCGACCCGCGGCCTTCTCTCCACCGAGGGCGTCGTGCCGGCCTGCCGCTCGCTCGATTGTGTCTCCATCTTCGCCCATGGCGTCGCCGATGCGCGGCGCGTGCTCGACGTCGCGCACGGTCTCTCGGCGGGCGACGCCTATGGCCGGCCGCTCGCGCGCCGGGCGGTGGCGGGCTGGTCGACGGTGAGGCTCGGCGTGCCGGCGGTGCCGCAATTCTTCGGTGATGCCCACGCGGCGCGGCGCTTCGAGGCGGCGATCGATCAGGCCCGGTTCCTCGGAGCGACCATCGTCCCGGTTCCCTTCGGCGTGTTCGAGGAGACCGCGGCGCTGCTCTATGGGCCGTGGGTCGCCGAGCGCGTCGCCGCCGTCGGCGACTTCATCGCCGCGCATCCGGACGACGTTCTTCCCGTCACGCGCCGGATCATCGAGAGCGGACGCGATGTGCCCGCGGCCGATCTGTTCCGCGTGCTGCACCGGCTTCAGGCGCTCAAGCGGGAGGCGGACGGGGTGTTCGAGACCATCGACGCGCTGATGGTGCCGACGGCGCCGATCTTCCCGACGCTCGCCGATCTCGAGGCCGATCCGATCGGCCCCAACACGCGGCTCGGAACCTACACCAACTTCGTCAACCTGCTCGATCTCGCGGCGATCGCGGTGCCGGCCGGCTTCCGGGACGACGGGTTGCCGGCCGGCGTCACCTTCATCGGCCCGGCGATGACCGACCACGGCCTTGCCGACCTCGCCGAGGACTGGAGCGGGCTCGTCGAACTCGCCGTCGTCGGGGCGCACCTCGAGGGCCAGCCGCTGCACCACGAGCTCGCCGGTGCGCCGCTCGTGCGCCGGACGTCGACCGCCGCGAACTACCGGCTCTTCGCCCTCAAGGGAACGGTGCCGCCGAAGCCCGGGTTGGTGCGCAGCGCCTCGGGCGCCCCAATCGAGGTGGAGGTCTATGCGCTCGACCACGCCCGCTTCGGCCGCTTCGTGGCCGGGGTGCCGGCGCCGCTTGCGATCGGCACGGTGACGCTGGCGGACGGCAGCGAGGTCAAGGGTTTCGTCTGCGAGCCGTCGGCGGTGGAAGGGGCGCAGGACATCACCCGCTTCGGCGGCTGGCGGGCCTACCGCGCGATCGCCTGATCCGCCTCCGGCGCGGGCAGGGCGGCCGCCTGCGGCGCCTGTCGGGCGGCTTCGGCCGCCTCCGCCGACCATTGCGCCCAGGCGCGGCCGACCGATTGGAGATGGCGGCGCATCGCCGCTTCCGCCGCCTCGCCGTCGCGGGCGCGGATGGCGCGGATCACCGCGAGATGTTCCCGCGCCGATTCCGGCGGCCGCTCGGTCAGGCGGAACTGTGCCGTGGTGAACGGCGCGAGCTTGCGGCGCAGCACGAGCACGGTGTCCGACAGGAAGGCGTTGTGCGCCCCGGCATAGATCGCCTCGTGGAAGGCGCGGTTGGCACCGGGGATCAGATCCTGATCGCCCGCCGCGAGCGCCTCCGCGCAGCGGGCATGGATTTCGTCCAGCCGCTCGCGCTCGATCACCGACATCTTGGCCGCCGCGAGCCGCGCGCACACGGCCTCCGCCTCGCCGAGGGCTTCGAACAATTCGCCCATATGGACCGCCTGCACCCCCGCGACGACGGCGCCGCGGTGCGGCCGCATGTCGATGAGGTCGAGGCCGGCGAGCTGCTTCAGCGCCTCGCGGACGGGCGTGCGCGACACCCCGTAGCGCTGGGCGATCGAGTGCTCGTCGAGACGGGCGCCGGCCGGCAGCTCGCCCTTGAGGATCGCCTCGGCGAGGCGGTCTGTCAGTTCCTCGGTACGGGTTCGGCGTTTGGTCACGCGGTGACGCTCGGGGTTCCGCGCTTCAGGTGCTCGTCGAGGCGCGGCATGATCTCGACGAAGTTGCAGGGGCGGAAGCGGTAATCGAGCTGCCACTTGAGAATGCCGTCCCAGGCGTCGCGGCAGGCGCCGGGCGAGCCGGGCAGGCAGAAGATGAAGGTCGCGCCCGCGACGCCCGCCGTCGCCCGCGACTGGATCGTCGAGGTGCCGATCAGCTCGTAGCTCATGCGGTGGAACAGGATCGAGAAGCCATCCATCCGCTTCTCGAACAGGGGCTCCAGCGCCTCCGGCGTGACGTCGCGGCCGGTGAAGCCGGTGCCGCCGGTGGTGATGACGACGTCGATCTCGGGATGGGCGATCCAGCCGGACACGACGCCGCGGATCGCGCCGATATCGTCCGGGGCGATCTCGCGCACGACCAGTGTGTGGCCGGCGTCGCGGATTCGGTCGGCGAGGGTCGCGCCCGACTTGTCGTCGTCGAAGGTGCGAGTGTCGGACACCGTGAGCACCGCGATCCGCACGGGAATGAAGGGACGGGATTCGTCGAGGCGCGACATCGCGGTCTCCTGGGCGGCTCTCAATCCCGGGGAAGGTAAGGCCTCGCGGGGCGCGATGCCAGTCGTGGACCGCAAGGCTGCTGTCTTAGCATTGCCATATGTGTCGCGTTCCGCTCGGTGCTATCACGGCATTCCAGGCTACGGAGGAGGCGGACGAGGCATGACGGCGACGGGCGAGCCCAGCACGGGCATCAATCTCAAGGATGGCGCGCTCTATTATCATCGCCATCCGCGGCCGGGTAAGCTCGAGATCCGCGCCACCAAGCCGCTCGGCAATCAGCGCGACCTCGCGCTCGCCTATTCGCCGGGCGTCGCCGCGCCCTGCCTCGAGATCGCCGACAAGCCGGAGCTCGCGAGCGAATATACGGCCCGCGGCAACCTCGTTGCCGTGATCTCGAACGGTACCGCCGTGCTCGGCCTCGGCAATATCGGCCCGCTCGCCTCGAAGCCGGTGATGGAAGGCAAGGCGGTCCTCTTCAAGAAGTTCGCCGGCATCGACGTGTTCGACATCGAGGTCGCGGCGACCGAGGTCGATCGCTTCGTCGAGGTGGTCGCGGCGCTCGAGCCGACCTTCGGCGGTATCAATCTCGAAGACATCAAGGCGCCGGAGTGCTTCGAGATCGAAGCGCAACTGCGCGCCCGCATGAAGATCCCGGTCTTCCACGACGACCAGCACGGTACCGCGATCATCGTTGGCGCCGCGGTGCGCAATGCCTTGAGCCTCGCCGGCAAGGCGATCGACAACGTCAAGATCGTCGCCTCGGGCGCCGGTGCCGCGGCGCTTGCCTGTCTCAATCTCCTCGTCAGCCTCGGCGCCAAGCGCGAGAACATCTGGGTGACGGACCTCGAAGGCGTCGTCTACGAGGGCCGCACGGTCCTGATGGATCGCTGGAAGGCGCCCTATGCCCAGAACACCGACAAGCGCACGCTCGCCGAGGTGATCGACGGCGCCGACATCTTCCTCGGGCTCTCCGCCGCCGGCGTGCTGAAGCCGGAGCTGTTGACCAAGATGGCACCAAACCCGCTCATCCTGGCGCTCGCGAACCCCAATCCGGAGGTCATGCCGGACCTCGCCGCCGAGGTGCGTCCCGACGCCATGATCTGCACTGGCCGGTCGGATTTCCCGAACCAGGTCAACAACGTCCTCTGCTTTCCTTACATCTTCCGCGGCGCGCTCGACGTCGGCGCGACGGCGATCAACGAGGAGATGAAGCGGGCCGCCGTCGAGGCGATCGCCGCGCTCGCCCAGGAGCCGCCGTCGGATCTCGGTGGCCGCTCCTATGGCGGCTCGGGCGAGGCATTCGGGCCGAAGCACCTGATCCCGTCGCCGTTCGACCAGCGCCTCGTGCTGCGCATCGCCCCGGCTGTCGCCCGCGCGGCGATGGAAACGGGCGTGGCGCAGCGGCCGATCACCGACTTCGAGGCCTACCACGATCGCCTCAACCGGTTCGTGTTCCGCTCCGGCCTGCACATGAAGCCGATCCTGACCGCCGCGAAGGCCTCGCCGAGCCGCGTCGTGCTCGCCGACGGCGAGGACGAGCGCGTGCTGCGCGCCGCCCAGATCGCGGTCGAGGACGGGCTGGCGCGGCCGATCCTGGTCGGCCGTCCCGCCGTCGTCGAGGCGCGGCTCGAGCGCTACCGCCTGAAGATGCGGCCGGGCCAGGACTTCGAGATCATCAATCCCGAGGACGATCCGCGCTACCGAGATTATGTCGACCTCTATTGGAGCCTCGTCGGCCGTCAGGGTGTGACGCCGGAGGCCGCCCGCATCATCGTGCGCACCAACACGACGGTGATCGGTGCGCTCGCCGTGGTGCGCGGGGAGGCGGACGCCCTCATCTGCGGTCTCGACGGCCGCTTCAACCGCCACCTGCGCGACATCCGCCAGATCCTCGGCATGAAGAGCGGCGTCACCGACCTCGCGACGCTGTCGATGCTGCTCCTCGCCGACGGCGCCTATTTCCTCACCGACACGTCGGTGCAGGAGGAGCCGAGCGCCGAGGCGATCGCCGAGACGACGCGGCTCGCGGCCGCCCATGTTCGCCGCTTCGGCATCGAGCCGCGCGTGGCGCTGCTGTCCCATTCGAGCTTCGGCTCGCGTGACGGCGCCTCGCCGCGCAAGATGCGCGACGCCTGCGAGATCCTGTGGCGCGAATGCCCGGGCGTCGAGGTGGACGGCGAGATGCAGGGTGACGCCGCGCTCTCGATGCTGGTGCGTGACCGGGTCATGCCGAAATCCAAGCTGTCGGCCCCGGCGAACCTGCTGGTGTTCCCGTCGCTCGATGCGGCGAGCATCGCCATGACGCTTCTGACGGAGATCGGCGACGGCATCCACGTCGGCCCGATCCTGATGGGCACGGCGCGGCCGGCCCATATCCTCAACAGCGCGGCGACCACCCGCGGCGTTCTCAACATGATCGCGGTCGCCTCCGTCGACGGACAATCCGCCGTCGCCTGACGCCGCCACACATCCCGAGCTTTTGAGCGCCGGCGGACCCGTTCCGCCGGCGCTATTCGTTTGGGCCATGCGCCCGGCGCGCCGCTCGCGGCCCCGGCCCTGCAAAAACGTGATTGGAAAAAGATATGGAAGCTTATTATATGCCGAGCAGAAGGTAAGCTCTCATGTCTGAACGCTCCGACATCGATCTCGTTCGCCTCCTATCCGAAATCAACGCCTTGCTACGCAGCGAGACGGAGCGGCGCGCGCGCGCTCATGGAACCTCCCGGGCGCAATGGGCGATCCTGTACTGGCTCGAACGGGCGCCGGGACTTTCCCAGAAGGAGGTTGCGAGCCGGCTCGAGATCGAGCCGATCAGCGTCGCACGGCTCATCGACCGCCTCGAGGCGGCCGGCCTCGTCGAGCGGCGGCCCGATCCGGCAGACCGCCGGGTGTGGCGCCTCCATCTGAGGGCGGCGGCAGGGCCGGTGCTGGCGCGCCTCAACGAGGAGAAGGGCGCCCTCAACGCGCTGCTCGCGGATGGCCTCGACGGCGCGATGCGCGATCAGCTCTTGGACGCCCTGCGCGCCCTCAAAGCCAATCTTTCCCGCGAGCGCTCCGGCGACGCGGCTGCCTGACTTCAGCCTGACTTGGGACATCGTCATGCTTGACCGTACATCGCGATCCATCGGGGGGACCAACCGGTGGCTTCGGGCGAAGCGTCCGAGGCGGAGATCTCCGCCCGGGCCGAGCAGCCCGGCCCTCAGACGCCGCCGGCTGCCACGCCGGCGCCCGCCGCGACCGCGCCGAAGCCGGCAGCGGCTGAAATCGGCACCCGGGCCGACGTCGACGAGAAGCGGCGCCTTGGCCGCCGACGCGTCCTGCGGCGCATCCTGATGTTCGGTGGCGTCGCCGCCGTCGTCCTCGGCGCCGGATATTTCTGGCTTGTCGGCGGACGCTACGTGTCCGTGGACGACGCCTACGTCCACGCCCGCAAGCTCCTCGTCGCGACCGACGTGTCCGGCATCGTCCAGGAGGTCGCGGTCAAGGAAGGCCAGCACGTCAAGGCCGGCGACGTTCTGTTCCGCCTCGATCCGAACCCGTTCCAGATCGCGGTCGACGGGGCAAAGGCGAAGCTCGAGCAGGCCGCCGTGCAGGTCGACGCGCTCAAGGCGGATTATTTCCGCATGCAGCGCGACATCGAGGTCGGCCAGGCCCAGGTCCAACTCGATCAGGCGCAATATGACCGCCTCAATGCGCTGGTGAAGACCGATACCGTCTCGCGTTCGAGCTACGACGAGGCGCGGTTCACGCTCGCCGCCGACCAGCACAAGCTCGCCTCGCTCCAACAGGTGGCCAAAGTCCAACTCGCGCGGCTGCGCGGCGACCCCAACCTGCCGGTCGAGCAGCATCCCGAATATCAGCAGGCGCTCGCCGCGCTCCGCGAGGATCAGCGCGAGCTCGACCACGCCGTGGTGAAGGCGCCGTTCGACGGCATCGTCACCCAGGTCGACACCCTTCAGCCCGGTCAATATCTGCCGGCCGACAATCCCGGCTTCGCCCTCGTCTCCAATCGCGAGGTTTGGGTGGACGCAAACGCCAAGGAGACGGACCTCACCAACGTGAAGCCCGGCGACAAGGTGGACGTCAGCGTCGACACCTATCCGGGCCTCACCTTCGTTGGGCGGGTCGCGAGCATCAGCCCGGCGAGCGGCAGCGAGTTCTCGGTGCTGCCGGCGCAGAACGCCTCGGGCAACTGGGTGAAGGTCGTTCAGCGCATCCCGGTGCGCATCGCGGTGGTGCAGGAGGCCGACTCGCCGCAATTGCGCGCCGGCATGAGCGTGGTGGCCGATATCGATACCGGCCGCGAGCGCCATCTGAGCGACCTCTGGAGCGGCTTCTTCGGCGGAACGGCCGAGGCGAAATCGCCGGCGGCTCGGACCGACGGCTCGGTCGCGCTGGCGCCGGCGGCGGACACCGCCAAGCCTGTCGGCCAATAAGGATCCCTCGTGGTGCGGCGCCTGCGCGGCGCCGCCCGCTATTGCAGGTCTTTCACCATGACCGCCGCCGCTGCTGCCCCGACCGAGAGCGCCACCGTGCCGTTCCGGGCGCTGATCACCATCTGCGCCATGATCGCGACGCTGATGCAGGCGCTCGATTCGACCATCGCCAATGTCGCGCTGCCCTACATGCAGGGCTCGATGTCGGCGACATCGGATCAGATCACTTGGGTTCTGACGTCTTATATCGTCGCCGCAGCGATCATGACCGGCCCGGTCGGCTGGCTCTCGATGCGCTTCGGCCGGAAGAACTTCTTCATCGTCTGCCTGATCGGCTTCACCGTCGCGTCGATGTTGTGCGGCGTCGCGCAGTCGCTGACGCAGATGGTGGCGTTCCGCCTTCTCCAGGGTGTGTTCGGGGCGGCGCTGGTGCCGCTCTCCCAGGCGACGATGCTCGACATCTATCCCCCGGCGCAGCGCGGCTCCGCGATGGCGATCTGGGGCATCGGCGTCATGGTCGGTCCGATCCTGGGCCCGACCCTCGGCGGCTATCTCACCGACGTCTACAACTGGCGCTGGGTGTTCTACGTCAACCTGCCGTTCGGCATCATCGCGACGCTCGGCCTGATGATGTTCCTGCCCTCGGACACGAAGAACCCGGGCCTCAAGTTCGATTGGTCGGGCTTCGCCTGGCTCAGCCTCGGCATCGGCGCCTTGCAGATGATGCTCGACCGTGGCGAACAGCTCGATTGGTTCTCCTCGACGGAGATCATCGTCGAGACCGTGCTCGCCGGCCTCGGGCTCTATCTCTTCACCGTCCACATGGCGACGGCGGAGAAGCCCTTCATCAATCCCCGCGTGTTCCGCGACCGCAACGCGGTGATGTCGATGCTGGTGATGTTTGCGGTCGGCATGGTGCTGCTCGCGAGTTCGGCGCTGCTCGCGCCTTATCTCCAGAATCTCGGCGGTTACCCGGTGGCGACCGCCGGCCTCCTGATGGCGCCGCGCGGCTTCGGCACGATGGCGGCGATGATGATCTCCGGCCGGCTCTCCGGAAAGGTGGACCCGCGGGCGCTGATGCTCCTCGGCGTCGCCCTCATCGCGGATTCGATGTGGCGCATGACGGGCTGGACGCCCGACATCGATCCCTGGACGCTGACCGTCGTGAGCCTCATCCAGGGCGCCGGGCTCGGCTTCGTCTTCATCCCGCTGCAGGTCGTCGCCTTCGGCACGCTGGCACCCGAGTTGCGCACGGAAGCCGCGGCGCTCCTCAGCCTCGTACGGAACGTCGGTAGCGCCATCGGCATCTCGGTGACGTCGTTCCTGCTCGCCCGCAACACCCAGATCATGCATGCGGACCTGAGCGTGTTCACGTCGCCCTTCAACCGCAATCTCACGAGCGGGGTGTGGGCGCAGCACATCGATCCTGCCACGGCGACGGGTGCCGCGATGCTCAACGGTGCCGTGACGACCCAGGCGCAGATCATCGCCTATGTGGACGATTTCAAGTTCATGCTGTGGATCTGCGTCCCGACCGCGATCCTGGTGCTCTTCCTGCGCAAGCCGAAGGGACAGCCCGGCGGCGGCGGCGAGGCCCACGCCGTGATGGACTGATCCTCTCTCTCTTGCCGTGTCGCGCAACCTCAGGCCCGTCCGTCCCGCGTCGGCCGATCGGGGAGCGCCTCCGGCGCGGACATGGCGCGCCACGTAATGGGCGCGCCATGTCCGCCTTCTCTGGCGCCCGCGTGGACGGATGGCCGGACGGTCGGCGGAACGTCGGGGGGCATCGGGCGTTCCCGAACATCGTCATCGGGAGGACATCATGTCGGATCGCGACACCATCGGAGAGGCGCCCGTCGGCGCGCCGATCAAAGGACCTACCGAAGCGCGGCAGGGCGTTCCGTTGAACCGGATGCGCTATGTCCTGGGCATCGGCATCGCGTGCGTGGTGATCGGCTTCGCCCTCGTCGCCCTGCTCGCCTGAGCGTTGAGGCGCCCGGTCACGATCGGCCGCGCTTGCCTTTCCTCCCCGGCATCGGCGAGATGACGAAGCGGCGCTCGCCGCCTTGTTGTCAGTCTCGGAGCCGTCGATGCCGCAGCCCGCCGCGACCGTCCTTCGCGCCACCATCATGCAGACGCCCGAGCGCGGGCTCGTCGAAATCCTCGAAGACGCGCTCGTCGTCGTCGCGGAGGATGGCCTGATCGCGGAGATCGTGACGGCGGACGATCCCCGCCACGAGGGCGTCGAGGCCGAGGCCCGCGCGGCGGGACGCCTCGAAGTGCTGGGCGAGGGGCGCTACCTGCTCCCGGGCTTCGTCGATCTCCACATCCACGCCCCGCAATGGCCGCAGCTCGGCAAGGCGCTGCATCTGCCGCTCGAGGATTGGCTCCAGCAATACACCTTCCCCCTCGAGGCGCGGTACGCCGACCTCGCCTTCGCCAACGCCGCGTACCGTTCGCTCGTCGATGCGCTGCTCGCCAACGGCACCACCACCGCGGTCTATTATGCGACGGTGCACCTCGAGGCGACCAAAGCGCTCGCCGACATCTGCCAGGCGAAGGGCCAGCGCGCCCTGATCGGCAAGGTGGTGATGGACGATCCCGCCTTGAGCCCGGACTTCTACCGCGACCTTTCGACGGATCAGGCGATCGCCGACACGGCGGCCTTCATCGACTATGCGAACGGCCTCGCCGGCAACGGCACCCGGCTCGTCTATCCGACCATCACGCCGCGCTTCATCCCGACCTGCACCGACGCCGGCCTGAAGGCGCTCGGCGACCTCGCCGCCGCGACCGGCGCCCACGTGCAGACCCATTGTTCGGAGAGCGACTGGGAGCACGGCTTCGTGCTCGAGCGCACCGGCAGGACCGACACCCGCGCGCTCGAAGCGTTCGGCCTGATGACGCGGCGCACGGTGCTCGCCCACGCCAACTTCATCTGCGACGACGACATGGACGCGATCCACGCCTGCGGGGCGGGCGTCGCCCATTGCCCGCTGTCGAACCACTATTTCTCGAATGCTGTCTTCCCCTTACGGCGAGCTCTCGAGAAAGGGGTTCATGTCGGCCTCGGCACGGATATCTCCGGCGGCCACGACGCCTCGATCTTCTCGAACATCCGCCACGCGGTGGCGTCGTCCCGCGCGCTCGCCGACGGCGTCGATGCGAGCCTGCCGGCGGATAGCCGCGGCCGCCCCGGTTCGGCCGTCGATTTCACCGAGGCCTTCTGGCTCGCCACCGCCGGCGGCGGCATCGTGCTCGACCTGCCGATCGGCCTCCTCGCGCCGGGCTATTTCTTCGATGCGATGGTGATCGATACCCACGCCGCCGACAGCGATCTCGTCGTCTGGCCGGAGCTCGACGGCCTCGATGACGTCTTCCAGCGCATCGTCTACAGCTCCGGGCGGCAGAACGTCCGCAAGGTGTGGGTCGCCGGCCGCGCGGTGGTCGACAAGGGGTAGGGCGCCCGAGGCGGCCTCAGATGTCGAGGTCGCGGGCGAAGCTCGCGCGCTCCTGGATGAACTTGAAGCGCGATTCCGCGCTCGTGCCCATCAGGCGCTCGACCGTCGCCACCGTGTCGGCGCGGTCCTCTTCGTCCACCACGACCCTGAGCAGGCTGCGGGTGCGCGGGTCCATCGTGGTCTCGCGCAACTGGTTCGGCAGCATCTCGCCGAGGCCCTTGAAGCGGCCGATATCGATCCTGCCCCGCTTGTCGAAGGCGTTCGCGACGAGGCGTTCGCGCTCGGCGTCGTCGCGGGCATAGAGGGTCTTGGCGCCCTGGGTGATGCGGTAGAGCGGCGGCACGGCGAGGTAGAGATGGCCGTGGCGGATGAGCTCCGGCATCTCGCGATAGAAGAAGGTGACGAGCAGCGAGGCGATGTGGGCGCCGTCCACGTCGGCGTCCGTCATGATGATCACGCGGTCGTAACGCAGGTCGGTGTCGCGATAGGCCGTACGGGTGCCGCAGCCGAGCGCCGTCATGAGATCCGCGAGCTGCTGGTTCTGCCCGAGCTTGTCGCGGCCGGCACTGGCGACGTTGAGGATCTTGCCCCGCAGCGGCAGCACCGCCTGATTCATGCGGTTACGGGCCTGCTTCGCCGAGCCGCCGGCCGAGTCGCCCTCGACGATGAAGATCTCGGTGCCACCGGCGGCGTTCGACGTGCAATCGGCGAGCTTGCCCGGCAGGCGCAGGCGCCGCGTCGGGGACCGGCGCGCGACTTCCTTCTCCTGCTTGCGGCGCAGCCGCTCCTCGGCCCGCTCCGCGATCCGTTCGAGGAGCGTGCCGGCGCGCGACGGGTTCTCGACCAGCCAGTGCTCGAACGGGTCGCGCACCGCATTCTCGACGATGCGGGCGGCATCGACCGTCGCGAGCCGCTCCTTGGTCTGGCCGACGAATTCCGGCTCGCGGATGAAGACGGCGAGCAGGCTGCCGATCGAGCCCGCCACATCCTCGGCGGTGATCGCGGCGGCGCGCTTCATCTGGGTGCGCTCGGCGTGGGTCTTGATGCCCTTGAGGAGGGCTGTGCGCAGGCCCTGCTCGTGGGTGCCGCCATCGGGCGTCGGGATGGTGTTGCAATAGGACTGGAGGAAGCCGTCGTCCTCGATAAAGGCAACCGCCCACTCGACCCCGCCGTGGCCGCCGGTGCGTCCGATGCGGCCGGCGAAGGTTCCCTCGACGATGCGGTCGGCCGCGTTGAGGCGGTCGGTCAGATAATCGGCGAGGCCGCCGGGGAACTTGAACACCGCCTCGGCCGGCACCGATCCGCCGGCCGGGAGGAGGGCGGGCGCGCAGTGCCAGCGGATCTCGACGCCGGCGAACAGGTAGGCCTTGGCGCGGGCCATCGCGAACAGCCGGGCCGGCTCGAAGTGCGCCTCCTCGCCGAAGATCTCGGTGTCCGGCTTGAAGCGGGTGCTGGTGCCCCGCCGGTTCATCACCTCGCCGACTTCCTGGAGCGGGCCGATTGCGCGGCCGCGTTCGAAGCTCTGGCGATAGAGCCGCCGGCCGCGGGCGACCTCGACCTCGAGGCGTTCCGAGAGGGCATTCACGACCGAGACGCCGACGCCGTGGAGGCCGCCGGAGGTCTCGTAGACCTTGGAATCGAATTTGCCGCCCGAGTGCAGCGTCGTCATGATGACTTCGAGGGCGGACTTGTCGGGAAAGCGCGGGTGCGGATCGATCGGGATGCCGCGGCCGTTGTCCGTCACGGTCAGGAAGCCGTCGGCGGAAAGCTCGACCTCGATGAAGGTCGCGTGGCCGGCGACCGCCTCGTCCATGGAGTTGTCGATCACCTCGGCGAAGAGATGATGGAGCGCCTTCTGATCGGTGCCGCCGATATACATGCCCGGGCGGCGGCGCACCGGTTCGAGCCCTTCGAGCACCTCGATGTCGGCGGCCGTGTAGCCCGCCTCGCCGGCGGCCTGGCGGGCCCGCGCGGCCTCGGCCCCGCCGCCGTGCGCTTGGCGCGGGCGTTCGAGCGCGATTCGCCGCTCGCACCCTCCGCGCGAGCAGGTTCGGCACCGGGCGCGGCGAACAGGTCGTCTTCGGTCATTCTGCGGTCCGTCTCGGAGGCGTTCCGAATCGCGCCGCAGAGGCGGCGGCGCGGGCTGAATTTGGCACGGGAACGGCGCCGAGGCGAGTGTGACGTTCCTGGACTGTTCCCGTGACCGATTGCCGGGGGCGGTTGGCGACCGCTCGCGTGCTTTCGCGTTCGGACGGGGCACCCGCTCGCTTTCTGCGCGAGAGCGCGAACCTCGCGGACGGGCACGATCCGGCCGATGAGGGAAATGTGGCTGTTTGGCAACAGCGTTCGAGGCGCTTGATCCGGGGTCCCGCCGGAGGCCCGAAACGCCGCCATTCGGCCACAAAGCGACACGAGTCGTTGTGAAGTCTTAAAAGGTTAAGCGGCCAGATTTGCCCCGGGCAAGGCGAGTCGTCGTGGGACCTGCGTCGACGTCTCGCCCGGATTTTTCGGGCTTATATCGGTCATGAAGTTGCAGCGCACTTTGCCTCTGTCCGAGCCTTTCGCGATCCGGCTGGTCCCGACGATCGCCGTCGCTGGGCTGTGCCGCAAACTTGCCGGCTTCGCCTTCGCCATGGCGCGCCTCGGCCGTAGGAACGCCGGAATGGCGTGGCAGGATGTTTCCATCGGCGGATGCGACACGCACGGCCGCGGTCCGTTCGGGACGTCGGCCCCGGCAGGACGCGAGGCCGCAGCGATCGGCTCCCTCCAGCGGCGAACCTTTGGAATCATGCGCAGCACGTGTTGGCGGTTCATTGCGGGCGGATTGGTCGCGCTCGGCCTCGGTGGGCCGATCACGGTGCAGTCGGCGCTCGCCTTCGACGCCAACGCCCCGGCCGAGAGCGACGAGGCGGCCTCCGCGGACATGTTCCGCGCCGGCACCAAGGCCTATTTCGCCGGCGACAAGGCGAAGGCCGCGGATGCGTTCGGTTTCGCTGCCGACAAGGGCCATCCGGTCGCCCAGTGGAAGCTCGGCCGGATGTACCAGGAGGGCGACGGCGTCGCCACCGACGATTACAAGGCCTTCGAGCTCTTCTCCGAAGTCGCCAACGATCACGCCGACGATGCGCCGCATTCGGCGCAGGCGCCCTTTGTTTCCAACTCCTTCGTCGAGCTCGGTGTCTATTATCTCAACGGCATCAAGGACACCGCCGTCACGCCGAATGTAGAACGCGCCCGGGAGCTGTTTACCTACGCGGCGTCCTATTTCGGCGATGCCGACGCCCAATATCACCTCGGCCTGCTCTATCTCGATCCCGCGCGGGAGAAGGAGCGCGACCCCCGCCTCGGTGCTCGCTGGCTGAAGCTGGCGGCCGAGAAGGGGCATGCGGCCGCTCAGGCGCGGCTCGGCGAGATGCTGGTCGAGGGTACGGACCTCAAGCGCAACGTGGTGGCCGGCCTGATGTGGCTCACCGTCGCCAGCGCCCATGCCGACGACCGCGACGAAGCCTGGATCCGCGAGGCCCAGGAAGACGCCATGGCGATCGCGACCGAGAAGGAGCGTCGGCGCGCCACCCAGCTCGCCGAGCAGGTGCTGGCGAAGTCCGGCGAGGCCGACAAGGCGGCGGACGTGGCCAATTCGGCCGATCAGGCGCCGTCCCGCGTGGTGGGCGACGCCTCGCGCTGAGGCGGCCTCTCCGCTTTCACGGCGCCGGCCGCCTCCGGCTTTTCAATAGGTTCGATGTCGAGTGGTCAGCGCGGGACGGGGATCGCATCCTCGATCCGGGCGCGATCGCGCAACGCCGCCTCGTCCACGCCGTCGA
Organism: Segnochrobactrum spirostomi; assembly: GCF_009600605.1. Taxonomy (GTDB): domain Bacteria; phylum Pseudomonadota; class Alphaproteobacteria; order Rhizobiales; family Segnochrobactraceae; genus Segnochrobactrum; species Segnochrobactrum spirostomi. The sequence continues at coordinate 4,136,176 of NZ_VWNA01000001.1, forward strand.
GCGCATCGAGGAAGGCGGCCGCGAACGAGCCGGGGCCGCTCGCGGCTTCCTCGGCGATCTCCGCCGCCACGGAATAATGGACGTGGGCGGCGACGAGGCCGGTCAGCGGATCGGGCGCCACCGCGGCATAGGCGGCGGCGAGCGCGCCGAGGGCGCAGCCGGTCGCCGTGACGCGCGGCAGCAGCGGGCTGCCGCCGGCGATCCGCACCAGCGCAACGCCGAGCCCGTCGATTTCGCCCACCACATGATCGACCGGCCCCGATGCCGACACCGTCGCCGCATGGGCGAGGAGGTCGACGGCCGGGCCGACGGCCGCGCTCGGATCCGCGGAACTGTCGACACCGCGCGCACCGCCGCCGAGGCCGGCGAGGCCGATCACCTCCGAGGCGTTGCCGCGGATGATGGTCGGGTGGAAGCGCAGAAGCTCGGCCGCGATTCCGCCGCGCCAGGGCAGGCCGCCGGCTCCGATCGGGTCGAGCACCCAGGGCTTGCCCGCCTGTTCCGCCGCTTCCGCCGCGAGCCGCATGGAGGCGACCTGGGCGGCGGTCGGCGTGCCGAGATTGACGAGCACGCCGTCGGCAATGCCGGCGAACAGGGCGGCTTCCTCGGGATTGTCGACCATCGCCGGCGCGGCGCCCGCCGCGAGCAGCACGTTCGCCATGAAATTGGTCGAGACCGTATTGGTGAGACACTGCACCAGCGGCCGGCGGGCGCGCAGCGCCGCATGGGCGGCGACGACATCGTCGATCTTCGGGGCGTGGGAGGCGCTGCGCAGCATGAACTCGGCTCGCTTGTTGTCTAAAAGTCTATGGATTGAATAGATATTTTAGCTTAGAAGCGGTGGCAAGCGGATCGCCCGGGCTTCGGGTTTCGATTGTCCGGCGTGGAAGCC